>JBAYVP010000198.1:0-9401 GCA_041674485.1 Sulfuricellaceae bacterium | reverse complement strand
TACCTGAATCCCGATCAACGCGTCACTGAAAAAATCACTCAAAAGGAGGAGAACAAAGGGATAAAAATACAGCTTGATTGAAACCATTTAGGCGACAACTAGCTTGACAGCTACCGGGTATGCCCTGCGCCCGAAAAACCGTACACTTCCAGCCCGTTCAACTGAGCTTTCTAGTCACTTACTGGCTAAGTCACAAATAATTTGTGACAAGAACATATCGTAGCTCAAGCACTGGAGCGGCTTTCCGCAAAAAAACAAGGACCGGATGAACAGGATTTACAGGATGGGTTTTCTATCCTATTCATCCTGTAAATCCTGTCTAAACGTCTGTTTGGTTCCGGCAATTGTCCGGATTAGGATTATGATTTGCGCAGCACAGGCTGTTTGATCTGGCGAAGGAAGCTCAGCGTATTCATCGCAATGCCTTGAGATTAATAGCACCTGGTGCTACTATTTATCCATGAGAAAAGCAACCGCCTTGCCGCGATTTTTCAAAACCGCTTGGTTTTCCAAGGCTGCAAGTAAAGCCTGTATCGGCAACGCTGTGCTTTGCACCGCAATCCGGCAAGCCGTCATCGGCCAAGCGGATGATTTGGGTGGTGGGGTGTTCAAAAAACGCCTCAACAACAACCGGCATCGTTCTATCATTCTTGCCAATGCCGGGCGGTTTTGGATATTCGCATATTTATTTGCGAAAAAGGGATAGGGGTAACATCGAAGACAATGAGCTTGCCGCCTTCAAGAAGCTGGCGGGAGCGTACGGGTGCAAAACCGATGCCGAATTAGCCCTCGAAATCAAGAACGGAGATTTACTGGAGATTTGTCATGACGACCAAAGCCAAATACAAAAGTGATGCCTTCGAAGCGATACACAGTGCAGCCCAAGGCTTGCACCGTGCGGGCACCATTGACAAGACCACGATGCGGGAATTCGACGCGGCCTGCTTGGCCGCGCCGCCAGCAGTCGACCCGGAACATATCAAACTGCTGCGCGAGCGTAACCACGTCAGCCAGCCGGTGTTCGCCCGATATTTGAATACCAGCGAATCGACGGTGCAGAAATGGGAGGCAGGAACCAAGCGCCCCAGCGGAATGGCGCTCAAGCTGCTTTCAGTAGTGGAAAAGCATGGGCTGGAAGCCTTGGCCTGACTTCGCCATGACCGATTTTGTCATTATCGCCGTGCAGGACTCGGCTCAGCGCGCTATCGAACAAGCCGAAATCGTTCGCCTTTCCTCTCGCAGATCAGGAATCTAAAGTTTCATGCTTTTGGTGCGACCGGTATATAAGCGGCATCTGATATTCCAGTGTATTAGTATTTGATGATATGCTGTTTTTCCCGCAATATACTGTTATTCGCCTTTCTGTCATGAAGGTGTCATGCGCTAAAAGTAGTCTGCACATAGTGAGTCTTTATCCAGCCCGCTCTTTGACTTATTGATTGATTTCACATCGCTTGACTTTGCTTTAGGAGGTTGTCTATGCAAATTGTTTCAGTCGTTCGTTCGTTGATGGTTCCACTTGTCGTCATTGCGCTCGGTTTTCGTGCATTGAGTGTGCAAGCCGCTGAACCATCCTCTATTGTGCGGATCGTTGGCTCGACGACGGTAGAGAAATCCATCCTCGAACCCAGCCGTGATGACATACGCGCCGCAACGGGAATAGAACTCGAATTCAAATGCCAAGGGTCGGGAGCCGGCTTGTTGGAACTCGCAAAGGGGGCGGCTGATGCCTCCGGCTCTTCCGAGACCCTGTCGCAAACGATCACTAGCGCAAACAAGCGAGCGATTTTTGTTCAGGATGCTACGAAACTTCCCAAAAATCTCGTCTTTACCAAGCTCGGTCATGACCGAATTGTCGTTATCGTAAATGCCAAAAACACGGCTATCACGAAACTAAGCAAGAAGCAGCTCGCCGCCATTTACACCCAGAAGATCATCAACTGGAAGGAATTGGGCGGCAATGATGAACCCATACTTGTTCTTACCGGCCCGGTGGGTTCGGCCACGCGTTCAGAGTTCCAGAAGGTCATCATGGACGGCGCCGAATACCCGGTCAAAGTGGAGCGTAAGGGCGCCATGGTGATGACCTCCGACACGACAGCCACAGAGTATGCCGGCGTCGCTTTGAAACCGAACGCTATCGCCGCCGTAAGCGAGTCCAGCGCTCATAAATCCAACGATGTCCGTGTCGTGGAAACCCCTATCATTGATCGACCGTTGGGACTCATCACAGTGGGCAAGCCATCGGCAAAAGTGCAGAAGGTGATCGACTATCTGCGCAGTAAGGAAAGCGGAAAATAGAATGCCAAAAAAGTTCAAATTGGTATCGTTTCCGCGCTCATCGTTATCCTGGAAACCTCATCAGCACTGGTTTTTGGCTTTCCTCAATTTACGGACAGAGTCAAATTTTCTCGTTCATGGTTCGCAGGGCTTCTGCCACGAACAGGAAAATTTGACTCTGTGCCTCGCGCGTATGCTGAGGTTGCACCATTACAATCCAGCTTGTTTTTAATCCGTTCGCCCTTCGACAGGGTTTCAGGGCGAACGGATTAAAAATGGCTCATATTGAGTTTTGAGGACACGGCTGGGGCGGAGGTTTGGTTGGCTGGACAATATCTGCATCACTTACGGACAGGGTCAAACTTCCCCGTTCATGGTTCGACAGGCTCACCACGAACGGGGAAGTTTGACCCTGCGCCTCGCACGTATGCTGATGTTATGCCTACATTATTTTTAATCCGTTCGCCCTGAGCCTGGCCTGCCCTGAGCTTCGCCGAATGGGCGAAGGGTGAACGGATTAAAAATAATGTAGGTTGTGATGTTTCTTGATATATACAAAATGCAAGGTGTCGGGAATGCGCTTTATCACCAAGGCTAAAACAGCCTTTGCCGCAACCCGAAATATGTCCTCAAAACCCAATATGAGCCTTAAAATAAGCTGGATTGTGACGTTGATATCAATCAAAAGACCAGCGAGGGCGCGCGTAATTTATGCAATATACTGGTTGCAAACATCAATATTGTTTCGCAGGCTCGTTGAGCGTTTCCTTGATTCGTTCACGGGACTTGGTGTAACGATCGGTGCGCCAGTTTTCCATCACTTTCAGGGCGAGCGCAAAGTTGTTGTAACTCAACTCAAAGAGTTCGGCGAGTTTGTAGTCTTTTTCCAAGCACAGTGCATGGATAAAGCTTCTCAAAATCTGATTATCCGCATCTTGCGGGTATACGAGCAGGCTCTGCTCAAGCTGTTCCAGAGCATTCAACCTAGAAACCTCCGTTGAACGGGCTGGAGTGTGCGGTTTTCCGGGTGCAGGGCAAGGCGCAACGACGAAGAATGGTTGTTCCATTCTGAGGAGTTGCAACGCCGCCATGCACCCGGAAAACCGTGCAATCCAGCTCGTAGCGCTCTCACCATACGGGTACACGCAAAATATATGACAAAGCTATTTAGAACCATCATGTTACACATCTTGGCAAGCGGTCAACGGAGGTTTCTAGGTTCATAGCATCGCCCGGTGCGCTTGATTGCTGCGCATCAGCGACAGCCAGTTGTACTGGATGTCCTGCAAATGAAACGCAACCGTTTCGAGTTGCCGGTCGATTTCGTGAAAGTCTTCCCGGTTATCCGCTTTCCCGACGATTTTGGCGCGAGCGCGCACCAATCCGGCGATGGCGGTATCGATCTGGATTTCAATGGCTTCGTTGAGCTTCATGTCGGCCTCACGTTTTGCTATGGATGAGAGCCGAGAGTCTAAAGCGTAATTGTGACAGGATTATGATCCTAGAAACCTCCGTTGACCGCTTGCCAAGATATGTAACATGGTGGTTCTAAACAACTTTGTCATATATTTTACGTTCACCCGCATGGTGAGAGCGCTACGGGCTGGATTGCACGGTTTTCCGGGCGCATGGCGGCGTTGCAACTCCTCAGAATGGAACGACCATTCTTCGTCGTTGCGCCTTGCCCTGCACCCGGAAAACCGCACACTCCAGCCCGTTCAACGGAGGTTTCTAGGATGATGGTTACTCCCGGCGCGGTCTGTCATCGCTTTGTCATCGGCGAGCGGCAT
The DNA here is from genome assembly GCA_041674485.1 of Sulfuricellaceae bacterium. Taxonomy (GTDB): domain Bacteria; phylum Pseudomonadota; class Gammaproteobacteria; order Burkholderiales; family Sulfuricellaceae; genus JAGXQV01. The sequence goes on along the minus strand of JBAYVP010000198.1, from coordinate 5,331 downwards.
ATTCAGGTTCGTTATCTATTGCCGAACTTGGAACGCGTTTATGAAGAAAATTGCGATTATCGGTGCGGCTTGTGGTCGTGGCGCCCAGATTAAGGGTTGCCAGGATGGCCCGGAAGTGCTGCGCATGTTGGATTTTTTCGCTCCCCTCCACGATAGCGGGATCAATTATTTCTGGGACGACGTGCTCCACTTGCCGTGCGGTGCGGATGGCGGCGCATTGCACGCCGTTTCGGGCATGTGTAGCATTTTGGCCGAACGGGTCACGTTTTCTTTGCGTAGTGGGTATTTTCCCCTGGTTGTCGGTGGCGATCATTCCTGTGCCATCGGGACATGGTCGGGGGTCGATGAGACTATCGCCGACACGGGGGAGCTGGGGCTGCTGTGGGTCGATGCGCACATGGACAGCCATACTTTTTCCACCACGCCCAGCGGGGCGATCCACGGCATGGGGCTCGCTTGTCTGCTCGGTTATGGCGAGCGCGAGCTTACCGGAATCGGCTTGCCGACGCCGAAGCTGCTGCCCGGCAATGTTTGCCTGCTGGGCGTGCGCAGTTTCGAAGCGGGCGAAGCGGCGCTATTGAAGGCGCTGGGCGTCAGGGTTTACGGCATGGCGGAAATCCAGCAGCGCGGCTTTGCCGCAGTGTTCGATGAAGCACTCGCTCGCGTGCAACGCAATACCGCCGGCTTTGGCGTCAGCCTTGATCTGGATGTGTTGGATCCTTCCGAAGAACCTGGGGTCGGCAGTCCCGAGCCGGGCGGGATATTCAAACACGAATTGGCGCGGGCTTTTCACCAGTTGCATCACAACCCGCGCTTCCTGGCGATGGAAATTGTCGAATACAACCCCTACCTCGATTGCCGCTTCATCACGGCACATGCGGCTTGCGAACTGTTTGCCGCCGCTGCTACTGGATGACGCTGGGAAGGGGGTGAAGCGGCATAGCCATTCTCCCGTTCGGGACGGGCGGCATTTGCCATTCCGTCGTGGGCGAGTGTTGCACTGGTGCGAACGGATAGCGCCGGTTGTTGACGTATAGGCTGTTGCCGGGAATTTTCTTGGCCATTTTCTTGGTTTCCGCCGCCACCGTGGAAATTTCCATATGGGACTTGAACATGCCCGCTTCCACCTTGGTGGCGCCTATCGAGAGGGAGGTGAGGGCGTGAAATTCCTTTTCGCCATGCCGGTTCTCGGTAATGTAGCCGCCTTTTTCGCGGTCTTCGGCGCTGAAAAAGCGCGTGACTGCCGCACCGAATTTTCCCAGCGCCCGTGCGCAACGATCTTCCCAATCCGGGCTGCCGAATAGGATGATGAAATCGTCGCCGCCGATGTGGCCGAGAAAATCCAGTTCGGGATCGCAGCATTCGGCCAGGATTTTGCCGGTGATCTTGATCATTTCGTCGCCCTGGCTGAAGCCATAGACATCGTTAAACGGCTTGAAGTGATCGAGATCGCAGTAACAGGCGCAAAACGTCGCTTGCTCTCTCAGCAGCATGTCGATGCGTTCGTTGATCGGCACGTTGCCCGGCAACTGGGTGAGCGGGTTGGCGTAACGGGCGGCGCGCATCTGCATGTCGGTGATTTCGCGTATCAGGTCGTGCCCGGTGCCGGTGCCGATATAGAGGCCACGCTCCGTAATGATGAAGCTGTTGGAAAAATAGCGCCGGTCGCCCGCCGCGATGAGATAGCTTAACTCAAGGATGGAAATATTGATGTCCACGATCAGCGGCTCGGCATCCATGAATTTGTGGCACGGTTTCTTGCCGTACAATTCATGGCGGAACGGCTTGGCAAAGCGGTCTATCATCGGGTAGCGGTTGATCTGCCCGAGCGGCACGCCCTCTTTCGCCACCACCACGGCATGCAGTTGCTCGTCTTTCTCGAACAAACCGATTACCACTTCGTTAGGCGTATCCGGCGCAACACAGGGCGTCTCGATCAGCAATTTGGCGATTCCCTGCGAGTTGTTATCGTCGTTTTCTCCGCGATGGGGCGGGGCATGGGTGCGCAACGATTTGACGGCTTCGGCGGAAACCACTGTGGAAGGGTTGTCGCAAGGGCGCGCGATATGGCACCCCTGCCCGAGATGCACACCCAAGTCGCGCACCAGCATCAATTCGGCATGAGTCTCTATGCCTTCCGCGATGACCTGGCATCCCGAATTGGCGGCGCTTTCACGCAGCGCCCTGACAAAGTGCGCCTTGACCTCATCCTTGTCGAGATTCTGGATGAAATGCCGGTCGATTTTCACATACTCCGGGCGTAATTCCGCCCCCATGCGCGGACTGGCGCAACCTTCGCCGATGGCGTCGATGGCGATCCTGAATCCGAGCGACTGGTAATGCGCGGCGACTTCCAGCAGCATGTCCAGGTGGTATTCGTATACCGGTTCGTTTTCGCTTAATTCGATGACTATATCCTGCGGCGCCAGCCCTTTTTTCCGAATTAGTCCCAGGTTGCCGTTATCGAGAAATTTTTCCTGCATCAACGCATCCAGGCTGAAGTTGACGAAGAGCATGCCGTGCAACTGGAGTTGGACGAATTGTTCCGCCATTATCTGGAAACACAATTTTTCGATTTCATGGGACTGGCCGATTCGGCGCGCCAGCTTCAGCAGTTTCGACGGGGAATGCAGCGGGCTGTCCGAGGGGCCGCGTATCAGCCCTTCATAGCCGATAATCCGCCCATTTTGCATGTCGATGACCGGTTGGAAAAGCGCGGTCAGCCGCCGATATTTGATAACATCGTATACGCTACGCAACAGTGCGGTTGGGGTAGCCAGCCTGGAAGCGCCGCCGGGGGCGGGGTTCGCGGCCTTCATGTTCAGAGGTCGGAAGGCTGAGGGCAGAGGGTGGCCTTCGACGCAGTTGCTTCCGTCTGCTGTCTCGCGTCCTCTGCTCTCTGGAAGCGGCGCTCCACGAACAGCGCGTTGCCGGGGATTTTCTTGGCTTGTTTCTTGGCATCGGTCGCCGCGAATGAAACTTCGTGGAGCGATGTATAGGCGCCCGGTTCGACTTTTACGACACCCAGCGACAGGCTGGTGAGCGGATGGAATATTTTTTTCCCCTGGCGATCCTCGGTGACGTAGCCGTTGCGCTCGCGGTCTTCGATGCTGAAAAACTCCAGAATGGTCTCGCCGAACAGTTTCAAGATGTTCATGCAGCGCTCTTCCCAATCCGGACTTTGGAACAGGATGATGAAATCGTCGCCGCCCACGTGGCCGATGAAATCTTGCGTGGGGTCGCAAAACCCGGCGAGGACTTTGGCGGTGAGCCGGATGACTTCATCGCCTTTATGAAAACCGTAAACGTCGTTGAATGGCTTGAAATGGTCGAGGTCGCAATAACACACGCAAAACCTCACCTTGTTTTGCAGCAGCAGCCCGATGTGCTCGTCGATCGGCACATTGCCCGGCAACTGGGTGAGCGGATTGGCGTAGCGCGCCGCAGTGATCTGCATTCGGGTGATTTCGCGCATCAGGTCGTGGCCTGTTCCCATGCCGTGATAATGTCCGTTGGCGGTGATGATGAAGCCATTGGCGAGGTGGTGGTGCTCGACTTCGACGATACGGGTGCTCAATTCCTGGATGCTGATATTTTGGTCTACCACCAGCGGCGCCGTATCCATGAATTTCTCACAGGGTTTCTTGCCGTACAGTTCGCGGCGATAGGGGCGGGCAAAACCGTCGATCAAGGTGCGGCGTTCGATCAATCCGACCGGGATGCGGTTTTTTACCACCGGCACCGCGTGCAATTCCGGGTCGGCGTTGAACATCTCATAGACCATTTCATTGAGGGTGTCCGGCCCGACCGCCGGCACCTTGCGCAGCAGATTGGCGGCGCAGACGGCTTTGCGGGCGCCGGTGCTGTTTGCCGGCACAGGGGGCGTCAGCGCCTTCGCCACCTCGGCGGACAGCGCGATGGCCGGGCTGGCGTTGGGGCGGGCAATGTGGTAACCCTGCCCGAAAGCAATGTTCAGCCCCTTTACCGCCAGCAGTTCCGTTTGGGTTTCTATGCCTTCGGCAATGACCCGGCAGCCGGATTTTTCGGCGATTTCCTGGATTGAGCGGACGAATTGCAGCTTGACCGGATCGTGGTCTATGCCCTGAATGAAGTGCATATCGATTTTCACATATTCCGGGCGCAATTCCGACCATGTGCGCCGGCTTAAAAACACCTCGCCAAGATCGTCCATCGCAATTTTAAAGCCCATTCCGCGGTAGTGCGCGCTTGCCTCGCGCAGCAGGCCGTAATCGAAACTCGCTTGGCTTTCCGTCAACTCGATAATAACGCGTTCCGGCGCCATGCCTATATCCTGCAGGTAGGCGAGCGTTTCGCCGTGTCTGGCGTTGTGCTGCAACAGACATTCTGGGCTGACGTTGAGGAATAGTTGTCCGGGCAAGCCCAGTTCGGCAAATTTTTCCAGCACCATGCGTCGGCTCAGATGTTCCACCTCGACGGACAGGCGGTGTTGCTGCGCGAGTTTCGCCAGTCGCAACGGCGAATGCAGCGGGCTGTCCGACGGGCCGCGGATCAAGCCTTCGTAACCGGCGATCACGCCGCTGCGAAAATCGACGATGGGCTGGAACAGCGCAGTCAACAAGCGCCGCTCGATAATTTCATGAAGATGCGCCGCCAGGGCATCGTCCTGCTGCGGCGCGGCACTGATTGCAAGCGCCGCCGCACGGCGTTTCTTATAGGAAACATTGCCGAAATTAAGCATGATGGCCTCTTGCTCCGGCTGTTTCGGCGTCCGAACGGCATGATCTGAAAATTCTCTTTCAAGCAAGGCAAGCATGTTTTTCTATCCTCAATATTTTTTGGAATATCGGAGGAGAGATTAGCTGGGGTTTGTGACAGGATTATGATAATCCTGGAAAACTTCGCAGAGCAGCGAAAAACGTGCAAAACACGAAAATATTCAGGGATATGTCGGGTGGGTGATGCTTGCCAGTTATCCTAAGCCGGAAGAGCCGGAATCAAATAGACGTTTAGACAGGATTTACAGGATGAACAGGATAGAAAACCCATCCTGTAAATCCTGTTCATCCTGTCCTTGTTTTTTTGCGAAAAAGCCGCTCCAGTGCTTGATCTGCGATATGTTCTTGTCACCAATTGCTTGTGACTTGGCCAGTAAGTGACTAGGCCGGACGAGCCGGAATCAAAAAATATTGGCTCATATTGGGTTTTGAGGACATATTTCGGGTTGCGGCAAAGGCTGTTTTAGCTTTGGTGATAAAGCGCATTCCCGACACCTTGCATTTTGTCTATGCCAAGAAACATCACAACCTACATTATTTTTAATCCGTTCACCCTTCGCCCATTCGGCGAAGC
>JBAYVP010000197.1:0-9422 GCA_041674485.1 Sulfuricellaceae bacterium | reverse complement strand
TGGATTGCACGGTTTTCCGGGCGCATGGCGGCGTTGCAACTTCTCAGAATGGAACAACCATTCTTCGTCGTTGCGCCTTGCCCTGCACCCGGAAAACCGCACACTCCAGCCCGTTCAACTGAGCTTTCTAGGATCATGCACCGTGTCATAATGGAAAGACCGCCTATATCAAGCTGACGATACAGGACGGGATGGCGGTGGTTCAATTCAAGGAGAAGTAACATGACAGCCAGAAAACCCAAATATTGCCTCCAGTGCGATGATGGTACGGAGTTGGAGTTGAAGATCAAGGATGTCACGGTGCGGGCGCATGACGTGACCTGCGTGGTGCCGGAGGTGGCTGGCTGGCATTGTCCGAAATGCGGTGAGATTGAGTTTGTCGACCGGGATAGTTCGGAGCGCCACATGGAAGCATTGAATGCCGTTTGGGAAGCGGCCAGGGCTGCGGAATCCGCGCCATTGCGCGCTATCCGCAAGAAGCTGGGGCTCAAGCAGGCCGAGGCGGGGCGCTTGTTCGGCGATGTGGCGAGCGCCTTTGCGGAGTACGAGCGCGGCAAAGCCCGACCGCATAAATCTATAGTGCTGCTGTTGAAACTGTTGGACAGGCACCCGGAATTACTGAAAGAACTGGCATCGTTTGCGGTTCGGCCTGCTGAACAAGGCCAACCAATCGGGAAGAGCATGATAGAGCACTAAACAAGGGAAATTCAGTATACAGCTTCCCGGGTTGCCGGCGTAGCCCTGGCCGCAACCCAATATGACAAAGCCTTTTTTTCACCGCAGAGGATGCAAAGGGGAACCTCGTGCTCTTCCTCTGCGGTGATAGGTTCTTTAATAAATGTCCCTGCACCGTTTTCACCACAGCGCTCCAGTTGAAAAATCCGCATGAGCGGCAAGAGCTTTCTGCGGCATTCGCTCAGGCGTCAGTTCACCTTTGCCGTGCTGGTTATTTTCGTCGCCGGCATCTGGGTGCTGTCGTATTACGCCAGTTGGATTTTGCGCGAAGATATCGAACGCCTGCTGTTTGACCAGCAGTTCTCGACGGTGTCTTATGTGTCGAACGAAATCGACCGTGGGTTGAAAGACCGGATTCGTGCAATGGAAAGCATCGCGGGTCTCATCGAACCGTCCCTGCTGGACAATCCGCCGGCACTTCAGGCCATGCTGGAACGCCAGCCGATTTTGCGGGATATTTTCAATGCCGGGGTTTTTGCGCTGGCGCGCGATGGCACATGCATTGCCGATGTTTCCGAGGCGGGGGGGCGCATTGGAAGCAATTATTCCGACTATGATGCAATTCATAGTGTGCTCGTTGAAGGAAAATCCGCTGTCGGGCGTCCAATGAAGGGGAAAAAGCGCCCTCGACCATTGTTCAACATCGCCGTTCCCATCCGCGATGCCCAGGGCAAGACAATCGGCGCCCTGGCCGGGGCGACCGATCCGGGCAACGGCAGTTTCCTGGATATTGTCGGAAAACAGCGCTACGGCAAGAGCGGCGGTTATCTGGTGATTGCTCCCCAGTACCGGATGTTCGTCACCGCCAGCGACAAAAGCCGCATCATGCAGCCGCTCCCCCCCCCAGAAATCAACCAATACATGCAGGGCTACGAGGGTTCCGGCATCGTCGTGAACTCCCGCAGCGTGGAAGAACTGATTTCGGCCAAGCGTATTCCCGCCTCGGGCTGGGTGGTGGTGGCAACGCTGCCGACCGAAGAAGCTTTTGCTCCCGTTCGCAACATGCAGCTACGCATCATGCTTGCCTCGATTTTCCTGACCTTGGCGGTGGGCGTTTTTTCGTGGAGGTTGTTAAAGCATCGACTGTCGCCGCTGCTGACAGTGGTGGAAAAGATGGCCGCGATGTCCGACGCCAGCCAACCGCTGCACCCCCTGCCGGTCACGAAATACGACGAAATCGGCCAACTGGTCGGTGGTTTCAACCGCTTGTTGGAAATCATCGGAGAACGCGAGGCGCAGATCATCGCCGAGCGGGATTTTTTCAGCGCGTTGTTGCGCCAATCATCCGACGGCGTGTGCCTGTTCGACCCGGACGGGCTGGACATCCTGGAAGCCAACCCCAGCTTGTGCAAAATGCTGGGGTACGAACGCGACGAAATTCTTGCGCTAAAACTGACCGATCTGACTGAGGAATCTCCCGACGATGTGCGCGCCGGCGTGCAGGAACTCGTGCAAAGCCGCCTGCCTTATATCGCCGAACGCAACCAATTGAGGAAAGATGGTGCGCCGGTCGCCACGGAAGTTCATGCCTCCCTGGTCATGGTGCGCGGGAAGCAGCTTATCATGGCCAACATCCGCGACATTACCGAACGCGTGAAAATGGTGGAAAAACTGCTGCGCCTGAACCGTCTTTTTGCGGTGCTGAGCAAGACCAGCGAGGCGATAGTCCGCATCCGGGTCGAAGCCGCCCTGTTTGGCCGGCTCTGCCATATCGCCGTCAAGCAGGGCGGTTTCCGCATGGCATGGTTCGGCTGGATCAGCCAGGAAAGCGGCATGGTGCAACCCGTCGTCCATGCCGGACACGAAGACGGTTTTTTGACGCATATCCGGGACGGCAAAGGCGCACCGACAAGCGGCGCAAACGCCGTTGCCGTGACGGATGGGCGCGTGCTTGCCTGCAACGACATCCGCAGCGACCCGAGTGCCGCGCCCTGGCGCGATCAAGCTCTGGCCAATGGATATTTGTCGTTGGCGTCGGTGCCGATAAAGCGCGGCAGAGAAGTGGTCGGGCTGTTCTTCGTTTATGCGGCTGCACCGGGCTTCTTCGATATAGAAGTAGTGCAATTGCTGACTGAAATCGGCCAAAATGTTTCCTTTGCGCTGGACAACATGGCACTGGAACGCAATCGCCTCGAAGTGCAGCAGAGACTATCCGAATTGAACGATCAACTGGAGCGGCGCGTCGCGGAAAGAACAAGCCAGGTGGAGGCGACGAACCAGGAATTAATCGCCTCACGGCATGAATTGCGCCAACTTTCCGGTTTTCTGCAATCGGTGCGCGAAAACGAAAGAACGCGCATTGCCCGCGAGCTGCATGACGAACTGGGACAAATGCTCACCGCGCTCAAAATCGACATCTGTTGGCTTGAGGGCAAGTTGGCCGGCAGCGGAGAAAATATTTGTGCCAAGCTGGCTGCCATGGGAATCATGCTCGATCAAACCGTGGATTCGGTGCGGCGCATTTCCAGCGATTTGCGTCCGTGGATACTCGACGACCTGGGGCTGGGCGCCGCAATTGAATGGTTGGTCGAACGCTTCGAGCAACAAAGCGGTATCATTTGCGAAACTTACGGTATAGATGACGATGAATGGGCGCTGGACGAACATATCGCCACCGCAATCTTCCGTATCGTGCAGGAGGCGCTGACCAACATCACGCGCCATGCCGACGCCTCCCATGTCATGGTCGAAATCCGGCGGCGGGGCGACGCAATACTCGTGCAGGTGCGCGACAACGGCCAGGGATTCGACCTCGACGCCTCCCTGGAAAAAAAGCGTTTTGGCCTGCTTGGCATCAGAGAGCGCGTCGATATGTTGGGCGGTCGCCTGGATATTATCAGCAGCCCCGGCGCGGGAACATCGCTGCGCGTCAGGTTGCCGTGTAAAAGCGGGATAATGGAGGAGCAATGATCCTAGTACCATGTAACATTATTTATTTCGCATTGAGGAAGATTGACTGGCAATTTACAACTTCGGATACGCGGATTAAGCTGACTCTCCTTTATCCGAAACTATTGTTGTTACGTGGCACTGGAAACCTCCGTAGCGCTCTCAAGAAACAGCTTTTTTAGTCATATATATCAATAGTGTAAATAACAACAATGGTCGCATATAAGTCCTTAGACGAGCGCCAAACAGCAACCATAACCCCTGTTTCTTGCCAACGCCTTTCGGCCTGCGGACGAATATTCTACTCTCACCATACGGGTGAATGTACAATATATGACAAAGTTTATTAGAACCACTATGTTACGTACCTTGGAAAGCGGTCAACGGAGGTTTCTAGGATGATCAAAGTATTGTTGGCGGACGACCATCAGATACTGCGCGATGGCTTGAAACAACTGCTTGCGGAATACGATGACATCCAGGTGGCGGGGGAAGCCTCGAACGGCAATGAAACGTTGCGGAAAATCCGTGAGGAAGAGTGGAATATAGTCGTGCTCGACATGTCCATGCCGGGGAAAAGCGGCATCGAATTAATCAAGCAGATCAAGGTGGAAAAGCCCAAACTGCCGATCCTCATCCTCAGCATGCACAAAGAGGAACAGTATGCCGTGCGCTCCCTGAAAGCCGGCGCAGCCGGCTATTTATCCAAGGATAGCGCCTCCGCGCAATTGGTTCAGGCAATCCGCATGGTAGCCGGTGGCGGTGGCTTCCTTAGCCCGGAAGTGGCGCAAAAACTTGCCCTGGGCATGGTGCAAAGCAGCAGCGCGCCGCCTCACACCCTGCTTTCCGACCGCGAATTTCAGATTTTTCAGATGATCGCGCTCGGCATGGGAATATCCGAAATCGCCAACAATCTATACCTCAGCGTCAAAACCGTCAGCACCCACAAAACCCGCCTCCTCCAGAAAATGAGCCTGTCCAACACCTCCGATTTGATACGCTACGCGATCAGGCATCAGTTGATCGACGATGCGGAAGATTTTCCCGATAACTGAAAAAGTACAGGTGCGGGTTTATTCGTGCCAAGGTAAATTTGTTCTCGCCCAGAAAAAAATTATTTACCGCAGAGACGCTTCAGACGCCGAGAAATCAACGAAAAGAGTAAAACCATTCAATTCTACAACCCGTTGTTTTTCCTCAGCGCCTCTGCGCCTCTGCGGTGAATGGTTTTTCCCCGCGCGGAGAACAAATTTACCCTGTTATTCGCGCCTACAGGCTGGCCTTCAGATCGGCGAGCGTAATCATCAGCGTCATGGGATCAAGGGGTGACGAGTCGAAACCCACCTGTTCGTAAAACGTCCTGGCCTCGACCGAGAGGGCTTGCACGATAAGCCCCCGAATGCCGATAGTGTCGGCAGCCTGAACAACCCGACGCCCCGCATCGCGCACCAAAGCCCGTCCGAGTCCCTTGCCCTGAAAAGCACAGTCCACGGCAAGCCGCCTGAGGATGGCAACGGGGATGGGGTTCGGCATGTTGCGACGAAACCTTCCGGGCGTTTCTGCAGCAGCAATCGCGCTCGATGCCAGGGCGTAATAGGCGACGATGCGCGCTCCCTCGCAGACCACGAAGGTGCGCGATGCTCCGGTAGCCTGATTTTTCAAGGCGCGATGCTTAAGCCAAGCGTCCAGGCTTTCCATGCCGGAGGAAAATCTCCCGACGTCGTGATGACTCGCCAGCGGCTCAGGCGGCGACAACGTCATGCTTCATCCCAGGGGGAAGGTGTCTGCATCGTTTTGCGCAAGCGCTCATTGGGAGCAGGCGGCAGATCCAGCCTGGCAAGAAATTCGGTATAGGCCGACGCGCCGGCGATGACGATCATTTGATCCAGCAGCGCCTCTTCCGCTGCCAGTCGTGCAGCATCCAGAATGAAATCGGTGCGGTTCTTGCCGCGTATTTTGGCGGCACGGTCGATAAGATTCCGCTCGTCGGGCTGTATGCGGATATTCAACGTCTCGCGCTTGTGGGGAGGGGTATTCAGTGTGGGCATGGCTATGCGCCTCCAGTTAATAGAGAGACACTATAGCAAAATGCACTGACATTGCCATCGCACTGCAGGGTAAATTTGTTCTCGCCCAGAAAAAAATTATTTACCGCAGAGACGCAAAGACGCAGAGAAATCAACGAAAAGAGTAAAACCATTCAATTCTACAACCCGTTGTTTTTCCTCAGCGCCTCAGCGCCTCTGCGGTGAATGGTTTTTCCCCGCGCGGAGAACAAATTTACCTTGGCATTGACCGAAGCGCGGCTGTCATGGATACTTGATGCTGTGTCGTTAAATCCGTTATTCTTAAGTTGCAATAACGCCATCCGGGTTAAAGCCTGCTTCAGACGAACGCTTGTGGGCAAAATATCGTAACAATCTGTTTATTAACGAGGACAAATAAAGAAATGGGAGCGTTATCCAACTTAAAGGTCGGTGTCCGCCTGGGGCTGAGTTATAGTTTGCTGCTGCTGCTGATGTTGGTGCTGACCTTCACCGGCATTAACCGGATGGCGATGTTGCAGAGCAACCTGGATACGCTCTCCCAGAAGAATTTCCTACAGGTCGATCTGGTTTATACCATGCGCGATGCCGTTCGCTTTCAAGCGGTGGCAATCCGCGATGCAGTGATGCAAGAAGACTTCGCCTTCAAGAAAAGCGAACTCAAGCGCATGAAAGAGGCGCGCAAGAGTTATCTGCAAACCTCGGAAGCATTGGAAAAAGTCCTTGACGATGCAAAAGGCAAGGCTTTTCTGGTCAAGATCAAGCCGCTGGAAACCGAAGTAAACCAGATAACGCAAGATGTGGTCAGTCTGACCTTGAGCGAACAAACGGTCGATGCCGGCAATGCCATCCGCGATAAATTGCGCCCCAAACAAGTCGAATTGATTGCGCAATTTGAGGAAATGCTGGCCGTCGTCAAAAAAGCGACGAGCGAAATGAACGCCGAGGCTGCGGCAGCCTACCAGAAGGCGCGCTTTATGATGTTTATTCTGTTTGGCGTCGCCATCCTGCTTGGCGCCGCCGTCGCCTTCTGGATCACCCGCAGTCTCACCCGGCAACTTGGCGGCGAGCCGGCCTACGCCGCCGAAACGGTGGCGCAGATCGCTTCCGGCGACATGACGGTGCAAGTGCAGGTGCGCCCTGGCGACACCACCAGCATGTTGGCGGCGATCAAGAATCTGGCGGAAAAGCTGTCGCAGATCATCGGCGAAGTGCGCGACGCGGCGGACTCGCTGTCCAGCGCCTCGGGACAAGTCAACGCCACCGCGCAAAGCATGAGCCAGGCATCGTCCCAGCAGGCGGCGAGCGTGGAGGAAACCTCGGCTTCGCTGGAACAAATGTCGGCCAGCATCAGCCAGAACGCGGAAAATGCCAAAATCACCAACGGCATGGCCGAAGGCGCCTCGAAACAGGCGCGCGAAGGCGGCGTAGCGGTGAAAAAAACCGTCACCGCGATGAAGAGCATCGCCGACAAGATCGGCATCATCGACGACATCGCCTACCAGACCAATCTGCTGGCGTTGAACGCCGCCATTGAGGCGGCGCGAGCCGGCGAGCACGGCAAGGGCTTCGCGGTAGTCGCGGCGGAAGTCAGGAAGCTGGCCGAGCGCAGCCAGGTGGCCGCACGGGAAATCAGCGAAGTGGCGAAAAGCAGCGTGAATCTCGCCGAGCGCACCGGCGAGTTATTGGACGAAATCGTCCCGTCCATCAGCAAGACTTCCGACCTGGTGCAGGAAATTTCCGCAGCGTCGGACGAGCAAACCACGGGCGTCGCGCAGATCAACGCCGCGATGGACCAGCTCAACCAAGTCACCCAGCAGAACGCCAGCATCAGCGAAGAACTGGCCGCCACCTCCGATGAATTGAGCGGTCAGGCGGAGCAGCTCCAGAGCCTGATGGGCTTCTTCAAGGTTAACGGCACGGCGGAAGCGGAAAGCGAGTGTGACGCCGAACCGGCGGAAGAGCACGAGGACTGAGCGTATTTTGAGATAATGGCAAATTTCCCCCGGCAAAGCCGGGGGATTTGCTTAACGGCAAGCCCCAGGACTCTATTACATAACCCAAAAACGAGATTGTCTACCTCTGTTCCCTTGTTGCAATGTCACGCTGGATGTCTCATTTTCATCTCCATCGTGTACTTGGGGCTAGTGGCTGACGATTGAATTTCCCCTCGTATAACCTTACAATCCCGTCGGCGCCACTTCCATGGTATACCTTGCCTCGCCACAATTTACCGATTTAGCCACGTCCCGCAGAATGCGGTGCATACCTGACAGCCTGACGGGCACAAGAGCCGAAGGCTATCGGGTATGGGCACGGGAGGCGCAAATTGCGCCGCTTGGGTCTTCTCACGCAAGCAATTTGCAACGCGAAAGTCGCGCCCGCTGGGGGCAATCAAACCGGACAGTTTCCCCTGCGCAAGATATAACATTGAGGAACCAACCCGAACGCTTCATGCGTAAACCGACACATCGTCGATGGCTGACGCGCACTCCCGACGGGGCATGTTACGAAAATGGGACGGTTTCTAAAAAGACGACAAAATTAGATTTTTCAGGAGGAATGGAACAATGGCCAAGACCATCATGATAGTTGACGATTCGACGACACTGCGCCAGGTGGTGTCGATTGCGCTCAAAGGCGCGGGGTACGACGTGATCGAAGGGTCGGACGGCAAGGATGCACTGAGCAAGCTCACCGGGCAGAAAATTCATCTGATCATCAGCGACGTAAATATGCCCAACATGGATGGCCTCACCTTCGTCAAGGAAGTGAAGAAACTGGCTGCATACAAATTCACGCCCGTAATCATGCTCACCACCGAGGCCGGCGAAGATAAAAAAGCAGCCGGTCAGGCGGCAGGCGCCAAGGCCTGGGTGATCAAGCCGTTCAAGCCCGACCAGATGCTGAATGCCGTATCCAAGCTGATATTGCCTTAAAAGCAGTGCTGAGTGCCGAGTGCTGAGTAACTATTGGATACCCTACACTAGAACTCAAAGCCTGGAATTCGGTACTCAGAACTTAGGACTCAGCACTCAGGACTCAGGACTCAGGACTGAATTTATAAACGAAATGGAGAAAACCATGGAAGACGCCGGCGATCCTTGCCATCTGCGGCTGGAAGGCGAGATGACCATCTTTACCGCGCTGGACCTTAAGGAACGCCTGCTCACATCGCTATCCCTCTGTCGGCAGATTGATGTCAACCTGTCGCAGGTGAGCGAAATGGACAGTGCCGGGCTGCAACTGATGATACTCGCAAAACGCGAGGCCAAAGCCATGGGCAAGGAAATTCGCTTTGTCGCCCACAGTCCGGTCGTGGTGGATGCTCTGGAAATGTGTAGACTAACGGGCTATTTCGGCGACCCGGTGGTCATGGCTAAATGAGATGAATGTAGGGTGGGCACGCTTTTTGTGCCCACGCGAACAGCGAATCAACCGCGTGGGCACAAAAAACGTGCCCACCCTACCAGACTGGACACTCAGCACTCGGTACTCAGCACTCAGCACTCAAAAAAGGAGAGCAAAAATGAATCTGGACGACGCGCTACAGACTTTTATCGTGGAAAGCCACGAATTGCTGCAAGCCATGGAAGATGCCTTGCTGGGCATTGAGCACAACGAGAGCCAGGAGCAATTGAGCGAATCGATCGGCGCCATTTTCCGCGCGGCGCACACCATCAAGGGCGCAGCCGGGCTATTTGGGCTGGATGGCATCGTCGGATTCACCCATGTGATGGAAAGCGTTCTCGA
>JBAYVP010000196.1:0-9433 GCA_041674485.1 Sulfuricellaceae bacterium | reverse complement strand
GCTGCGCCATGAACTCAAGGACGAGGTCGATGCGCACAAGTACAAGAAAGGCCGCGGCTGCGCCCATTGCAACAACACCGGCTACACGGGGCGCCAGGGCGTCTATGAATTCCTCGAAATGACCAATGCCCTGGTCGAGGCCGTCAACCACGGCGACCCCAATCATTTCATGAAACTTGCCCGCGAGGAAATGGCCGGCAATACCTTGCGGCGCGATGCCGTGAATCTGGTTCTGCAAGGCCGCACTAGCGTCGATGAGGCCATGCGCATCAGTTCGCAACTGGAAGAATAACCAGAGTAAGCGCGGATGCCGAATTTCAGCTATAGCGGGCGCGATGCCGGCGGAAAAATGACCCAGGGCGTTCTTGAGGGACTGAATTCCGGTGCGATCGCGGATGCCCTGACGAGCCGCGGCATTATTCCGCTGAGCATCAAACCGGCGCCTGGCGGTGCAAAAGCCGCTGAATCTGGAGGTGGGTTAAGTGCGTTAAGCAAGATCGAAATCTTCAAACAGCAGGTTCAGCACGTTGACGTGCTGATGTTCTCCAAGCAAATCTACACCTTGCTCAAAGCCGGGGTACCCATAATGCGTGCTCTGGCCGGCCTGCAAGAGTCGAGCATTAATCCCTCGATGAAGCAGGTGATTCAGGAAGTCCGAGAAAGCCTGGATTCCGGACGCGAACTGTCGGTTGGGCTGGCTCGGCATCCAAAGGTTTTCTCAGCCTTTTATCTCTCCATGGTGCGAGTGGGGGAAATGACCGGGCGGCTCGAAGAGGTTTTCATTCGCCTCTTCGAACACCTGGAATTCGAAGCCTTCATGAAGCAACAGGTGAAGTCGGCGCTGCGCTACCCCTCATTTGTCATTGCCGCAATGGTGGCAGCTTTGTTCGTCGTGAACATCTTCGTGATCCCGGCCTTTGCCAAGGTATTCGCCGGCTTCAACACCGAGTTGCCACTGATGACGCGTGTCCTGCTTGCCTTTTCGAATTTCATGGTGAACTGGTGGTATGTGCTGATCGGCGCCATGGTTGCGGCTTTCTTCGCCTTTCGCAGTTGGGTTGGCTCGACTGCGGGTAAATTGAAATGGGACGAAATCAAACTCAACTTCCCTATCGCCGGCAAGATTCTGCGCAAGGCGACACTGGCACGCTTTGCACGCAGTTTTGCACTGGCCACCAGGAGTGGCGTACCGATCATTCAGGCATTGACCAATGTGGCGATGACGGTGGATAACGACTTCATCGCCCGCAAGGTTGAAAACATGCGCGAAGGCGTCGAACGTGGCGAGAGCATCTTGGCCGTAGCCACCAAGGCGTCCGTATTTACTCCAGTCGTGCTGCAGATGATCGCGGTCGGCGAGGAATCCGGGGCCGTAGACGACATGATGGAAGAAATCGCGAAGATGTACCAAAACGAAGTCGAATACGAACTCAAGACCTTGGCGCAGCAGATCGAACCGATCATGATCGTGATGCTCGGCATCATGGTGCTCGTCCTCGCGCTGGGTATCTTCCTGCCGATTTGGGACCTCGGCAAAGCGGCGATGAAGAAGTGATCAAAGGAATCCGGAGACAAGCTGGTTCCATTAAGCTTGGCGGGTTGCTTGCGCTACCGGCAGCGCTTGCCGGGCTTGAGTTTCCATTGGTAGTTATCCTTCTTGGAACGCTGTGGCACACCGTGTTCGATCGTACGAGTGAAGGGGAGGAGGTTGGCGAAAAGGCAGTTGTGGAATTTACCATCCGCAACGTACGCTCTGGACTGGAAATGGAAATGGCAGAGAGAATGTTGACGGGACATGAGGGCAAGATAGCCGAGATGGCGGGAAGTAATCCCGTGCGCTGGCTGGAAAAACCTCCTCAAGGTTATCTGGGTGAGCTCTCAGTCAGACCGGATAAATTTCCGCCCGGCACCTGGTATTTCGATAAGGAGCGCAAGGTGTTAATCTACAGGCCGGCCCGCGCGCATAACCTGACATGTAGTCAATGCGAACAGTTGGCAGGACATATCCTTTTAAGCTGGCGCATAGAGGGAATGGGTAACCGAATGTTCGGACGCGGAGACCGGATGAAAATTGTCCCGGTCGCACCCTACCAGTGGTTCCCAAGCACTGCAGCCGGGCAAAGTTCGAAATGAATTTCGTGTGTTCTTGCATCAAGAGTTCGATAAATTGACCATGGAATATCCCTCTGTTTGCCTGAATTTGTCTGTGGATATCTGTGATACTCAAAGTCAAGCGAAGTGTATTTTGTTCTATATGTGCATTATTAGGTATCGTATTTTCGTGACAGGCAGCTATACTATCAGCGAGTTGTATGCCAACTGAGGATAGACATCTTTTGAAATCTGCCCACCACAATACCCACCATCGCCACCATCGCGGTTTCACACTGATCGAGCTGGTGATTGTAATCGCCATCATCGGTACGTTGGCTGCCGTGGCGCAGCCACGCTTCATTGCGCTACAGCGCGATGCGCGCATCGCCAAATTGACCGCCGCCAGGGGTTCGGTGGGAGCAGCGGCGGCGTTGATGCATGCGGCCTATCTGACCCGTGCCAACGTTGCCGATCCAATAGCTTGCGCAGGCGGATCGGCCAGCGCAGACAACAAGCCGGGTAGTGTAGGCACTCCCGGCTCGGTGTGTACAGAGAACGGTTTGATCGCCATGGTCTATGGCTACCCGGCCAGCACGACAATACCATCTGCCGCCAATCCGGGTATTGTTTCTGCGGCTGGATTGACCTCGGTATTCAACCCCAGCCAACAAAATCTGGCTGACGAGGGCTACGGGGTCAGCCTATCGGGGACCAACACTCTATTTCAAATCACCGGCGCGCCTGATCCGGCCAATTGCCAATTTACCTACACTCAGGCCTCAATGGGGACCTCCATTTCCCCAGCACAGATTTCCGTATCGACCACAACCGGGTGCTGAATTTATGGATATTTTGAACGATATTCTGCAACAATCGTTTCTTAGGTTTCTTTGGGTGGGAAGTATTGCAGGCATCCTGATCGGCGGCGGAATTTTGTTCAAGCCACAGCAGATTATTCAGTTAAATCAAGATCTTTCCCGCTGGGTTAACTCGGATAAACTCGGATCGTTGCTAAATCGTCCGCGGACGATAGAACGTTATTTCTATCGATATCACCGGCTAGGCGGAGGAGCTGTAACGATCGGGGCACTCATTGTTCTTTACACTTTCCTGATCAAATACAACCTGAGAACGGTCTCGGAGTACGTCCCGCAAGACTACTGGTGGCTGTCTGATGCGCTGATGGTTATCCTGATTATCGGCAGTACCTTGGCAGTGCTTGTTGGCACAATCGTTCTGACAAAACCGAGTCTCCTGCGTGATATTGAAAAAGCGGCCAATCACTGGGTTTCCTCTGAACGCCTGTCGTCAATTATCAATCGCATGAACACTTCTGCCGAGCATCTGCTTTTTCGCCATCATCGGCTTTCGGCGGTCTTGATTATTCTTGGCAGTCTGTATAGCTTGACCCTTCTGAGTTATTTCATGTTCTGGAACTGATCTGGCTGGACATTGCACATGGCAAAGCAAGTGCTGGCAAAGTTGAAGTCGTTGTGTTTAAATAGTCGCAGGGAAACTGCGGTTTCTCGATTTCGGGCTGCGGCCCATGAAAAAAAGGAGCTTCGATATGAGTAAGGAAATGAAAAACCAACAGTCCGGCTTTACGTTGATTGAGTTAGTCGTGGTCATCGTGATTCTCGGAATCCTCTCGGCAACGGCTGTGCCGAAGTTCATGAATTTGAAAGCCGACGCGGCGTCGGCTGCCGCCGCTGGCGTGGCGGGCGCGATCACTTCGGGTTTTGCGATCAATTACGCCGGCTTCCTGGTCAACAAGACGGGTACCGTGGCGGTTGGCGCAAATTTCGATTTGGCTAATGTATCTTCAGTCTTGGGTGGTGCCTTGCCTCCGGGTTTTAGTGTTTTGGCTATTGCTGCCACTTCCGTTGCCTGCGGTACCGTTGGGGGAACGCATGGTCTGACCGTCACGGGTTCCAGCGGCACGTCGAACAGCGCTACAGCTACCCTGATTTGCACAGGCTGACCGATCAGCACTCGAATCGCCGGCCCGGCCCGTCAGGTCGGGTCTGTGTCTTTACTGACTCACGAGATCATGTTCTGGTTTTCTGGCGGCGTTAATCTTGCCTCTGCGCAACTGGCGGAGACATTCAAGCGTCTGATTCCTTTGCAACAGCCTCTCCCCAAAAACGGCGGTAGTGAATCTACCGCCAGTATCGCCAAAAAGAACAGCGAAGCGCTGACGGACTTTTACGAATCCGTGCGCGTTGAGCGTGACCGTCTCGGTCTGGGCGTCCTGGGACTGGCGAGACTCTCGTTTGGTCTGCAACAGCATTTGCTGGTTGCAGGCTACCCGCCGCAACTCGTCAAGCAGGTTCTCTTTGCCATGCTGGCATCGGCATTCGTCAGGAAACAGCCTTAGGTTGCTTGGAAATTCATTCCTGAATGACTCGCATCGCTTCCGCATTGCAACGCGGCCTGCAGGCTTGGTTGAAGCGGCGAGGCCTTGCGGAAGCAGCCCACTCCGAAACAACCAGAATTCCTAATTCCGGCCGCACGGACCTTTTTCTCGGGCCCGGACGCAAGCTTCTTCATGTCGGTTGCGGACGCGCTACCATCAAAAACGCCGGTACCGGTTTTCAAGAAGATGAATGGACTGAATTGCGCCTGGACATTGATGAAAGAGTCCAACCAGATATTGTGGGCAGCATATTGAATATGTCGGAAGTACCTGATGCTTCCGCTGATGCCCTCTATTCCAGCCACAACATTGAGCATCTCTATCCTCATGAAGTGCCCCTGGCACTCGCCGAGTTTAAACGCGTCTTGAAACCCGAAGGCTTCGCGCTGCTTACTTGCCCGGATTTGCAGTCAGTTTGCCGGTTTATTCTCGATGACAAAATCAACGAGGCAATCTACACCTCCGAAGCTGGGCCTATTACACCTCTGGACGTTCTCTTTGGGCATTACCCGCAGCTCGCCGCAGGGAACCTGTATATGGCTCATCACGGCGGATTCACACTGGAATCGCTGGTAAAAGTTTTTCAGGACGCCGGATTTCGAGGCACAATCGGTATCCGCAGGGAGTCTCGCATCGACCTGTGGGTTTTGGCATCAAAGATGCAACAGTCGGAAGAAACGCTGCGCAGTATGGCGGTTAAGTACTTTCCGCAAGATTGACTCCAGTGAATGAGTGCCTTCGGTGCATTGTTTTGGCTTCAGTTTGGCACGTGGCTGGAAAAAAACGGTAACTCTGCACTAGCCGAAACCTGCTACCGCAATGCTACCGCCACCGACGGTAGCTCGGGGACTGAGGCCGCTTTTCACCTTGCCAAACGCCTGCTGGATCGAGATCGTAATCTCGAAGCCAGCGACATTTGCGAGAAGGCGCTGCGCAAAGATCCCCGCCATGCCAAATTATGGTGCTCGCTCGGTGCGGCGCGGCGGCGGTTGGCATTGATGGCTTCGGCTAAGACAGCCTATGAAAAAGCACTGGAATGTGATTCAGCCTACCCGCAAGCCTGGTGCAATCTGGGCGAATGGCATCTCGCGTCCGGGTACCCGGAAAAGGCCTTAGAAAATTTTGAATTTGCCCTGAAGCTGGAAAAAGGATTGCTTGAGGCCCTGAATAATCGGGTGGCCGCTCTCTACGAACTCGGACGCTTCAAGGATGCCGAAACCGCTGCGCGAGAGGCAATAGAAATCCATCCTGAAGTCGCAGCCCTGCATGTGAATCTGGGCATCGTACTATTGCATACCGGCAAAGCCAGAGCGGCTGCAAAATCTTTCCGTAAGGCGCTGGAACATGATCCCGCTTCCCCGGAAGCGCACATGAATCTGTCGACTCTGCTTGGGGAGACACATCGCCTGGGCGAGGCCCTGGCGTTTATCGAGCATCAAATCGCAGCAAAAGGCGAAACCGCGCAGCGGCTGGCTTCCCTGGCACTCGCGCAAAAAGCAAAAGGAGACAACACCGCCGCGGAAGCCTCTTGTCGCAAAGTGATCGAAATGCAGCCTGGGAATGTATGCGCGCTGGTCACCCTGGCTGGCTGTCTCAGCACACGGGCCGACCATTCGGGCGCCAACCGTCTCATGGAACAGGCACTTGCCGCAAACCCGCAGATGCCCGGAATCTATTCGAACATCGCCTTCAATGTCACATACATGACGGAAATTACTCCGGAAGAAGCATTCAACTGTCATCGTGAATGGTCGCGCCGCTTTGAGTCCGCAGTGAATGAACCTACTTTCGCAGCAGAACACCGGACGGAGTCGGAGCGCCCGTTACGGATCGGTTATGTGTCAGGCGATTTCGGGCGACACCCGGTCGGTTTTCTTCTTCGAGACGTGGCGCGTTCTCATGACCACACCCAGTTTTATATCCATTGCTATTCAATGATGCGGCAAGATGACGAGATCACTATCGCCATTCGCGAACAGGCAGACTCATGGATTGACGCCCTGCTGATGAGTGACGATGACCTGACAGAACAAATCCGCCAAGACCGCATCGACATTCTGGTTGATCTTTCTGGTCATACTGCATACAACCGATTGCCGACGTTTGCCGCCAAGCCGGCTCCCATTCAGGCCACCTGGATAGGATATTTCCATTCTACGGGCCTTGAAAATATCGATTACTTCATCACCGATCCCTATACGTCTCCCAAAGGTTGTGGGCAACTTTATTCTGAAGTTCCTGTACACCTTCCGCATTCCCGTTTTTGTTATTCCCCGCCGGAGTATGCCCCTGAAGTCGCGCCTGCGCCTGTGCTTGCCAATGGATTCATTACATTCGGATCCTTTAACCGTTTGGAAAAATTGGTCGAACCGGTAGTTTCGGCATGGGCGGCCATTCTCAAGGCGGTTCCCAAGAGCAGGCTGATATTGAAGGCTGGCTCGCTTGACAACAAGGACGTCTCCGACTGCCTCCGCAGCCGTTTCAATCAGTGCGGGTTGGAAGACGATCGCCTTGAGCTAAGAGGTCCCTCATCTCACCCGGACATGTTAACGCAGTATGGCGAAATCGATATCGCCCTTGATCCCTTCCCCTTCAATGGCGGCATGACCACACTTGAAGCGCTGTGGATGGGAGTACCAGTAGTCACGATCGCGGGTAACGGTGTCGTGTCGCGACAAACATATTCGGCCTTGGCCAATTTGGGAATGACCGATCTTGCTTTTTCGGATGTCGATGCCTACATCCATGGCGCAGTAGCCCTGGCGACGGATCTGCCGCGTCTGGTCAAACTGAGGGAAGAACTCAGACCGCGCATGAATGCCAGCCCAATTCGTCAGCCAGGACAATTCACACGGGATCTCGAATTTCTTTTTCGCCGTATGTGGCAAGCGTGGTGCCACGGAGAACGACTGAAAAGTGACCTCGAAAACTAGAGCATGCTCCCCAGAAGAGCAGCCCATTAACCTGTGATGCCGAATGAGAACCGATAAGGTCGACCGCTTCCTGAAATCGCCTCTATTGATTTCATGGATTTCATTTGTGGTGTTATTGGTTGCCTTTGAAATTGCATTTCATCCATTTTTCCCTTTGCCAGGAAAACTGATGGGGCATGATTACACGTTAATGATGCCCAATCTGCTGAATGGTCATATTTGGTTCAGAAACAATGGCGTCACCATACCTTGGTTTACCCCGGCGTTTTGTGCAGGACAGCCATTTTTTGCAGATCCGCAGTCTTTCTATTATTCGCTGCCGCAATTGATCACCATTCTTGCAGGACCGGTAATCGCTGTGCATTGGACTTTGCTGCTCGATGCAACGCTGATGTACTGGGGCGGCTACCTCCTGATGCGAAGAGTTTTTTCGACCACTCCTGTCTTTTCCGTCCTTGTTGGCGGTTTGCTGATGTTCAATGGATTTCTGCCCTACCGAATGGTTGTTGGACATATCACTTTCCACGGCTTCGCTCTGACGCCCTGGATCGCGCTGCTTCTGCTCTTGCCGGTCCGTCATTCAGCCAGCAGCCTGATCGCATCTATCCTAGCCGGTGCGTTGTTGGCCTACTGGGTGCATTCCGGATTCGGGAGTCTTGCCTTGGCAGGAATACTCGCAATTATTCTGATTGCCATATTGAGTGGACTCGATGGTGGCGACATGGTCCGCTTTGTTGTTCGCGCCACGTTAGCTGGTTTGGTGGGAATCGGTATTGCGGCAGAAAAATTGTGGGCCACCTTTTCCTTTATGTCCAATTACCCGCGTGATTTCTATGACCTTCCCGGCGCTGCATCTGTAATTGATGCTTTCCTCTTGATCATCGGTGGGCTTTTTTTACCCTCGCGATGGATGTTCGACATAGGCAATTCACGCATTGTGAACAGCATTTGGGAATTACATCCTCACGAATGGGCATACGGTTTTGGCATGGCGCCAGGGCTACTCATCATTGCGCTCGTTACTGACCGCGTACGCAAGAAACGTTGGTGCGACTGGCAAGCACCGCGGCAATTCATTCTCTGGATCATGCTGATACTCTGCTTGCTATGTCCGATTGCACTCAATGTCTACAATCCAGAATGGCACAAATTCCTTAAGACATTACCTCTGCTGAAGTCCAGCAGCGTCCTATTTCGCTGGACGATAGCCTATATACCCTTCACGGCCATTGTCATCGGACTGCTGCTCGAACGCTCACGCTGGAAACAGGTTGGTTTCCTCGCATACGCTTGCCTATTCACGATTGCTATGCAAACGATTCTCGAGCCGCGCCAATATTATCTAGTGCAACACTACGACATTCGCCCAATAACAATTACCGATCGCCAAATCCGATCCGGCGAATTCACACCGGAAATCAAAGAGCTCGGCATTTCGGCCGCATTCATGATTGACAATAATCCGGTCACCCTGAACATCAATGATCCTTTCTTGGCCGGCGTTTCCCAAATCTTTTGCTACAACCCCACTTTTGGATACGCTCTTGGCAAATTCTCAGCAGCAGGCCTGGTGTCTGGATCAGTCTTCCTTGAGCGCAACGGTTTTCTGAACCTCAAGAACCCGGCTTGCTATGTGTTTCCGATTGAGAACCATTGCAAGCCCGGTGATTTATTTCGAGCAGATCAAATTGTACAGGCGCGGAATTTTGTTGCCTATCGCGCTTTTGATTTTCAAACTTCCAATAATCAACAGATTGCCAGAATTGTCACCCGAATTTCTTTCATCGCTTCAATTCTTGCAGTGCTTGGTTGGCTGTTGTGGCAAATGAGATACATTGTAGTTTCCCTCAGATCGCGACTCAGTCAGTAACATTCTGCGGCTCCCTCACTTCCAGCGAGACAGTTCATTTCATGCATGCTTCAGCGTACAAGACGGCCGGGCAATTTTTTGACGTTTATGCTTCGATGCTGTCTTCGGGGATTGTGGTCG
>JBAYVP010000195.1:0-9481 GCA_041674485.1 Sulfuricellaceae bacterium | reverse complement strand
TCGGATTTATCTTGACCCGAAATTTCGTAGAAACGAATTTTATGCGATTGATTATGTTGTATTTTCCATTTTTCTGTTCAGTCAACCGTCTCAATTAAAATCCGCGAGATCAGGTGCTCTGACCTTATTTTTAATCCGTTCGCCCTGAGCCTGTCGAAGGGTGAACGGATTAAAAATAAGGTAGATCATGACGTTTCTTGGCATATCCAAAAACTGGGAAGCTGAAATTTGATAAAAACGCTGTATTTCGACAGCCTAGGGCGGGCGTCTCGCCCGTTCTGGTGTTTGGCGGGTGAGACGCCCGCTCCCCCACGCGGTTCGGCTTTTACTTTGGGCTTATATTGGTTTTGAGGATATGTTTCGGGTTGCCGCCGTGAATATCCGGCCAATGCCCGTTGGTTGTTGCGCCTTACGTGATCTGTTGAAACGGGGAGGGTTGTAGGCATTGGCGATGTTGACCGGCTTCTTGCCGGGAATCGCCGGGATCGTCGGCCTGGCGGTATATTCGGCGCGTAGCGCCATGATTTTCCAGTCGAACAGGAACAGCGGTCGGCGCCCGACATCCGGGAAATTTTCGTTGCCGCCTGCGGTTTGTTGAGGTTGCGCGCGCTGCCCACGCGCCGGTGGATGCCCGGAAACTGCCGGTGTCGGCGCTTCTGTGCCTCCAAACAACGCGAGGCGTGTGGATAGGGCGCGCGGTCCACGGCGCGCTCGGGATGACGGATTTCCCTTATTTCTTTTTCTTGGCGGGGGCGGACTTGGAAGGCGAGACGGGAGCAGGCTTGGCTGCGGGTTTCACGCCGGCGATCGCGTCGGCCATGGACTTGCCGACTTTGAATTTGACCACTTTTTTGGCGGGAATGTTGATGGTGTCACCGTTGGCGGGATTGCGGCCTTCGCGCGCGGCGCGTTCAGACACGGAGAAGGTGCCGAAGCCGATGAGTTGAACGGAATCCTCTTTTGCCAGCGTTTCTTTAACGGTTGCCATCAGTGCGTCCAGCACTTCTCCCGTCTTGGCCTTGGTAACGCCAGTCTTGGCGGCGAGAGCGTCGATCAATTCTGCTTTGTTCATTTGCATGGTCTCCTGCGATGGTTGGTTGGGAAAAAAAGCTACTATAAACTGAAATTATGCCTTGCGCGGTGGAAATTATCCGAATGGGATTGTTCCTTCGCGGGATGCAATGCATACCGCGAGACATGGCTAAATCCGCAAGCTGTGGCCGCGCAAGGGATATTCATTTGTTTTACCCGGCTGTGCATTTTTCGCCTGGTGCTCTCGCCTTGCAGCAATGCGTTCTTTAGAGAGTCATTGCCCGAAGGACAACGCAAACGTGCAATATGCCGCTGGAATATAGCAAATGGATTGATTTGCGTCAAAGGAATGTTAAAAACAGGGACGCCAAATCAATAAAAACTATCTCGCTTCGCGCACTTCGTCGAAAATTTCCACCAAATCCTTTTCCCAGCGCATGAACATCGGCTTTAACTCGGGGTCGGGGAAGAAGTCGGCGAGCATGCCAGGGCGGTTGGTGACGACCACGGTGTCGGTGTCTTCCGCGAACATCACGATATTGAGCGGCAAATAGGGTATCAGTTCGGGATGTTCGCGGCTGATATGGGCCACTTCGTCCGGCTTGCCGTAGAACAGCACCTTGTAATAGTCGATGGTATGGCCGGTCTTGGTGATGCCGACATCGATGTTCTGCACCCGTGTGGTCTTGTAGCCGCGCGCGGAGATGGCCGCTTGCAGCGCGGACATTGCTTCCGGGTAGGATTGCGGCGCACGGAACATCAACAACTGGTCGGCCGCAGCCGGCGCGATGAAGGAGATGAACAGCAGCGCAAGCGCAATTTTTAATGTTTTCACAGCGTGGCCTCCTCCATGATCGCCATATAGCGCTTGGTCATTTCGTCGCACATTTCATTGAGATCGGAATTGTTGAATATTGAACTCAGGCGCTTGGGGTTGACCGCCATCATTTTCACTTTGCCGTCCTGTTCCACCACCGTAATGCGGCACGGCAGGAATAGCCCGACGCGCGGATCGGTCGTGATGGCTTCGTTCATCTGGTTGAAATTGCAAAAATAGATGATGTGCTGCTGGGGGTCTTCCTGCCCTTCCGGCGTCAGGCCGTAGGAAAGCGGCTGTTCGCGGATGAATATGTAGTTGTTCGATCCCACCGCCCGCTTGATGTTTTCGATGGTGGTCTTCATATCATAGGGCGAATCCACGGTGAGCGTCGCGCTTTCGGTGTAAATCAGCGTCGCACTTTCGGCTTTCGGCGATCTGGCATAGCTGCGAATAAAGCTGACTAGATCATTGATTTCCTTTTCCTTAAAGGCCTGCTTGGAGTGGGAGGGCATGGGTGTGCCTTCGCGGCCTTTCCTCAGCGTCGCCTTGATCATCGTATCGGTGGCGGAGGCGAGGAAACCGGGGTTGTTCAACGCCGGTGCGACGATGGCGGTGACGCGCGGGCGCGGCAGCGTAATGCCGGTGCCTTTGCCGCCGCCGCCGTTTTCACCATGGCAGGAAGCACAATATTTCGCGTACAATTGCCTGCCGTTGCGCGCATCGCCTTTCACCGGGGTGCGCGGGTACTTGACTGCGGGGCTATGGTTCCAGCCGCGCACATGTTTGACGATGGCGTCCACTTCCTGCTCGGAAAAATGGGTGAAGGCCGGCATGACGCGTCCAGGGCGACCAAAGCGGATGCTGCGATGCAAATAATCCTCGTCTATGGTGGCCTGGAACGACGGCAGCGACAGCGGCACGCCGATGCCGCCCTCGCCGTCCTCACCGTGGCAGGCGGCGCAATGGCGGGCATATAGCGTGGCGCCGTCGGGTGCGGCATAGGATGGCATGATGCTTAACCATGATAGGATAAGGATTGCGGCGAAGCGAAGCGGCATAGGCATTTTCAGTATAAATTAAAGTATTTCTGTGTAGGGATTATAGCATGACGACAAAACTTGTTATCACCCGCCCTGACGATTGGCATTTGCACTTGCGCGACGACGCGCATATGCGCAGTGTCTTGCCCGACAGTGCGCGACGTTTCAGCCGCGCCATCATTATGCCCAATCTCCGGCCACCGGTCACCACGCTTGAGATGGCGCTCGCCTATCGCGCGCGCATTGTGCAGGCGCTGCCGCCGGGTAGCCGTTTTGAACCGCTGATGACGCTGTATCTTACTGACAACACGACGCCCGCCGACATCATTCGCGCCAAGGAGAGTGGTGCTGTGCATGGCGTGAAGCTCTATCCGGCGGGCGCGACCACCAACTCCGACAGCGGCGTTTCCGACATCGCCAAATGCGCGGCGGTGCTGGCGGAAATGGAGAAATGCGGCTTGCCGCTGCTGGTGCATGGCGAAGTGACCGATGCGCAAGTGGATATATTCGACCGCGAAAAAGTCTTCATCGAACGTATACTCGCGCCCCTGGTGCAGCGTTTTCCCGGTTTGCGCATCGTGTTGGAGCATGTCACCACGCGCGACGGGGTTGCGTTTGTCGAAGCTGCGTCGGACCGCGTGGCGGCCACTCTCACCGCGCACCATCTATTGCTCAACCGAAACGCCTTGTTCGTCGGCGGCATACGCCCGCACCATTACTGTTTGCCGGTGTTGAAGCGCGAGGAGCATCGCCGCGCGCTGTTGGCTGCGGCGACCAGCGGCAACCCCAAGTTTTTCCTCGGCACCGACAGCGCGCCCCACGCCAGGGGCGCCAAGGAGTCGGCCTGCGGCTGCGCCGGCATATACACCGCGCACGCCGCCATCGAACTGTATGCCGAGGCATTCGAGCAAGCCGGCGCGCTGAACCGGTTGGAAGCTTTCGCCGGCTTTCACGGCGCGGATTTTTACCGCTTGCCGCGCAATACCGACACCATCGAATTGGTCAAGGAAAGCTGGCAAGCACCGCCCGACCTGCCGTTCGGCGCAGAAACCCTGGCGCCGCTACGCGCCGGCGAAACGCTTGGCTGGCGGCTGGGGTAAATTGGATAAATCATCCTAGAAACCTCCGTTGACCGCTTGCCAAGATGTGTAACATGGTGGTTCTAAACAACTTTGTCATCTATTTCGCGTGTACCCGTTTGGTGAGAGTGCTACGGGCTGGATTGCACGGTTTTCCGGGCGCATGGCGGCGTTGCAACTCCAAGAGAAGGCAATGGAACGACCATTGCGCGTCGTTGCGCCTTGCCCTGCGCCCGGAAAACCGCACACTCCAGCCCGTTCAACGGAGGTTTCTAGGATCATGATTCACGACGCTTCATCTTCTACTTTGCTATCCAGGCTGGCTCCCCTGGATTTTGTCCAGTCGTTCTCGCCGACTGACCTGGAGCGCGCTCGCACCTATTATCGCGACGGCAGGGTGACCAAGCTGGAAATACAAAAGTCCGGCGAAGTGATTTCCGGGATCATTGTCGGATCGAACGACCATGTCTACCGCGTCTATATCACGCTTAAGGCGCAGCCGGGCGGCAAGGTGCAGATCGAGGGGGAATGCAGTTGTCCGGTGGGCTTCAATTGCAAGCATGTGGCGGCGGTGCTGTTCAATGCCCAGGCACATGCGTCGACGTCCGCACCCGCGCATGCGGTGCAGCCGCACACTGCCCCGCGTCCCACCGAAGCGGCGCTGCCCTATGACATAACCCTCTGGCTGAATGCAATCGAACTGGCGGCCCGTCCTGAGATAGGCAAGGACACCCTGCCCGACGACACGCCGCAACGCCTGCTTTATGTGCTCAAGCCCGGCAACAACCGGCCGCCACGGCTGGATGTCCAGTTTTTCACCGCCCGGTTGCTCAAGTCCGGCGGCTTAGGCAAGGCCTCGCTGCACGGCAGCGTCCTCAATGCCCAGCACAATCCGTCGCCACGCTATTTCACCGGACGGGACCGGGAAATCGTCGCCGCGATGAATATGCTGCGCGCGGCAGGTTCTTCGCATCAGGGTTTAAGCGACGAGCAAGGCGTCCGATTGATTACGGAAATGATCGCCACCGGCAGGTGCTTCTGGGAAATCCCGGAATCCGCGCCGCTTTCCCTGGGGGAAAAGCGTCATGCATGTCCGGTATGGCAAATGGACGAGCAAGGCAACCAGAAGCTGACTTTCGAGCTGCCCCAGCCTGACGGCGCCCCGCCTTTGACAGCGCGTGTGCTGCCGTTTTCCCCGCCCTGGTACGTGGACGAAGACACCCGGGTTTGCGGCGAACTGGACACCGGCCTGCCCGGCAAAATCGCCCACGCGCTGATGGCTGCGCCTACCATACCGCCCAACCTGGCCGCGCGCATCGGCATGCAGCTTGCGCAAAAGCTGCCCGCGCAAGCTGCGCCGCTGCCGCGCAAGCTGCGTGAGCGGGAGGTGAACGACATGCAGCCGATCCCCTGTTTGCGCCTGTTGAGCGTCGAAAAACCGGCGCAGCCCTACCCTTACTACTTTCGAAACATCCAGACACGACCGGAAATCCTCGATCTGGCGCAAGTCGAATTCGATTATAACGGCGCCCGCATCGGCATCCTTTCCATGGACAAAGTGATCTCCCGGCGCGCCGGCGACGAGTTGCTCCACATCGCCCGCAATATCAGCGCCGAACAGCGCCATATCAATATTCTCACCATGACCGGGCTGCTTCCCGCCCAATCTACCGGCTATCAAATCACCGGAAAATATCAGGACGCTTTTTTTCTGGAAGGCGAGATAAAAGAAGATAGAGACGGCTGGGTCGAGTTCTGTCTCTTCGAACTCCCCAAGCTTAAAGCCGCTGGCTGGCGGGTGGAAATCGACAACACTTTCCGCTTTAAGTTCGCTGAAGTGGAAGACTGGACCGCCACCGTGGACGAGGGCGGCGGCAACGATTGGTTCGGGCTGCAACTGGGAATCCAGGTGGACGGCCAAGCGGTGAACCTGTTGCCGGTCTTGCTGAACCTGATACGCCAGTTCCCGGAAAAATTGACCGCCGAGGCGTTGGAAAAAATGGCCGATGAAAACGGGGTTCTTATCGGCAACCTGCCGGACGGACGCCTGTTGTCGTTGCCCGCCTCCCGCGTGCGCGGCATTCTTTCGGTGCTGGTCGAGCTGTTCGACAAGGAAGCGAATCCGGAGCGGCTGGAGTTGTCATTGGTTCAGGCCGCGCGCTTGGCGGAGCTGGACGATTCCGTAACCGGCATGCGCTGGATGGGCGGGGAAAGATTGCGCGAACTGGGGACTAAACTGCGCAACTTCCAGGGTATACAGCCGGTCGCCCCACCCTTGGGGCTGCAAGCCGAATTGCGCGGCTACCAGCAGGAGGGGTTGAACTGGCTGCAATTCCTGCGCGAATACGACTTGGCCGGCATCCTCGCCGACGATATGGGGCTAGGCAAGACCGTGCAGGCATTGGCGCATCTGCTGGCGGAAAAGGAATCCGGGCGGATGGATCGCCCCAGTCTGGTGGTCGCCCCCACCAGCCTGATGTTCAACTGGCGACGGGAAGCGGAGCGCTTCGCGCCGGGCTTGCGCGTGCTGGTATTGCAGGGCTTGGGGCGTAAGCAGCATTTCGAATCCATCGGCGCTTATGATCTCGTGCTCACCACCTACCCGCTGCTGCCGCGCGACAAGGAAGTGCTGGTCGAGCAGGAATTCCATTACCTGATCCTCGACGAAGCGCACATCATCAAAAACCCCAAATCGCAGGCCACGCGCATCGTCCACCAAATCAAGGCGCGTCACCGTCTGGCGCTTACCGGCACGCCGCTGGAAAACCACCTGGGCGAATTGTGGACGCTGTTTCATTTCCTGTTGCCGGGCTTGCTCGGCGACGACAAGCAGTTTCGCAAACTGTTCCGCACGCCCATCGAAAAACAGGGAGACACCGGGCGGCGCGGCGGGCTGGCGCGGCGCATCGCGCCTTTCCTGCTGCGCCGCACCAAGGCGCAAGTGGCCGGGGAGTTGCCGCCCAAGACCGAGATTGTGCGCTATTGTGAACTGGGCGGCGCCCAGCGCGACCTCTACGAAGCCGTCCGGGTCGCCATGCACGAAAAAGTGCGCATGGAAATCGACAGAAAAGGCATGAACCGCAGCCAGATCGTGATCCTCGACGCATTGCTCAAATTGCGCCAGGCATGTTGCGACCCGCGCCTGCTCAAGCTGCCCGCAGCGCAATTGGTGAACCAGTCGGCCAAGCTGGAATTGCTGATGAGCCTACTCCCGGAAATGCTGGAAGCTGGGCGGCGCATCCTGCTATTCTCCCAATTTACCTCCATGCTCGCGCTGATTGAGCTGGAACTGGTCAAACACGGCCTGGACTACGTCAAGCTCACCGGCGAGACGCTGGACCGCGCCACGCCGGTAAACCGTTTCCAGAATGGCGAGGCGCCGCTGTTCCTGATTAGCCTCAAGGCGGGCGGGGTAGGGCTGAACCTTACAGCCGCCGACACGGTGATCCACTACGATCCCTGGTGGAACCCGGCGGTGGAAAACCAGGCCACCGACCGCGCTCACCGCATCGGCCAGGAAAACCCGGTGTTCGTCTATAAACTGATCACCGAAGGCACGGTGGAAGAAAAAATCGTCAGCCTGCAAGGTAAAAAACGCGACCTCGCGCAAGGCGTGCTGGACGGCGACGGCGCAGCAGCCGCACCGCTGACCGCGGAAGACCTGACCATGCTGTTCGAGCCGCTGGTTGGGTAGGTGCGTAGAATGTGGCTTCCGACAGGAAGCGCATCGCTCGTGAATCCTGGCGGTGACACGCGACAGATGCGCCTCGTTCCTCGGCACATCCTACGGGTTTAACTTCGTTTCCACGCGCCGCGTCACTGCCATTAAGTTAGGAAAAATCCGTTCGCCCTGAGCTTCGCCGAAGGGTCGAAGGGTGAACGGATTTTTCCTAACAGATTGACTGTTAAGAAACTGCCCAACAATTACTTCCCTTCTGGTGCAAGTTGCTAGAATTGGCACTCCCTCCCCTTGAAGGGGAGGGAGCCGCGATGCAAGCATGGATCGGGAGATAATTAATGGACAGTTTTTAAGTCATTCATGGTTCGACAAGCTTACCGCGAATGGCTTGGTTCGATTTGTGTGCATACTCAAAGGCAGAACAATGGCTGAAGATTTTCAGGCTATCCGCAGTGCGGTCGATCGCCTCCTGCTGGAGCAAGGCGTTTACTCCCCGGTCGAGTTGCTGCTCGCCGAGGGGCGGCTTTCCTTTCCCGACTATGAAGCGTGGCGTTGCGGCCAGATTGCCACGCTGGAAGAGCAGCTTTCCGGCAATCCGGCGCGCATTCGCGCATTGCTGAAACAAGCCGGCCAATACGCTGAAATCCTGGGCTTGCGCGCCGAGCGGCGCGACTTTCTTTCCTGGGGGAACAACGCCGGGCGCATGTTGCAGGTTTCCACCGACGCCGGGTTCGAAGACTTGTGCCGCACCCATTATCAGCGCGGCGGCGACGAAATCCAGCTCGACCTGTTCATGGACAATTCCGGCAACGTGCTGGCCAACGGCATAGTCGCCGCGCTGGCCGCGCGCCGCGCGGAAAAAGCCGCCCGGCTGGTGGACCAGTTGCTGGAAACCGATCCCTCCCATCCGCGCCTGTCCAAGCTGGATAGCTTGTGCAACGCCATGCACAAGCTATCCGCGCCGCTTGCCGATTATGGCGCGGAACTCGACTACCTGGAAGGTTACTTGGCGCCGCTCGCGGCAGGAGAGCTAGGGGCAGGTGCGCGGGATTTCCTGGCGCCGTTTTGGCGACGACTGGCCGACGCCTTGCGCGGGCTGCCCTACACGGCGTCCATGCCGACGCGGCACGCCAGCTACCCGCTGGGGCGCGCCCTCGACTGGAGCGGTGTGAAGGCAGCGGTGCTGAATGACGCCGCCTGGCAAGCTTACCCGGTAATGCGCTTGCGCCTGGCGGAAGCCGCATTCCATCTGGGCGAGCGCAGCACGGCGCTGGCGACGTGGTGCAGGCTGTGCTGGGATTTCCCCGATAAGGCGGCGCAAGCGTTCGCCGGCGGAGCATTGCCGGACAAGGAATTGCGCCCGGACTGGGAGCGCTATTGCGAGCTGGAACCGGCTTCGGACAGAGAACCCGAATTTGACACCCCCTACTTCCCGGCCTGGCTGCTACTGGAGCGGACGCAAACCCGTGACGCTTTGGCGGCGGAAGACGCGCCGCAAATCCATGCCCCAGGCCGCGCCTATGCCGCCCTGCACGAACTGCTGGCAGGCGGGAGCGCGCTTACGGAACAGACGATGACATTGCGCCGGGAGCTGCAACAGGCTCATCCAGGGCTATTTGCCATCTACATGCGCAGCGTTGTTCCGGCCATAAGATGACTGGGCTGGATTGCCATCCCGAATATTTCGCAAATTGCCGCCTCCGCGCGGATTATCCTAAGCCGGACTATTGCCGGAACCAAAAACATTTACCGCAGAGACGCCGAGGCGCAGAGATTTTGTAGGGTAATGGTATGATTTTACCATCCGTTATATTTCTCCGCGCCTGAAGCG
>JBAYVP010000194.1:0-9497 GCA_041674485.1 Sulfuricellaceae bacterium | reverse complement strand
CTCGCGGGATGCGATGCAAGGCGCAAATTGCGCCGTGTGGCTGTTCCACACAAGCAATTTGCAACGCAGCAGCGCGCCCGCGAGACGATGGATAAATGCGCAAATCGTGGCCGCGCAAAGTATAAGGTGATTTCCAGGTCGAATGGCGCAGCATTGTCGCCGAGCCTGCAAGGCGCGAAAATGGGTGCATGGCAGGGCTATGCAACCGTTTTTTTTGCAACGCAGTGGATGAATCCGGCTGGAAATCACCTAACCCTTGCTTGAAAGGGGCGCAAGCCCCTTTTTTGTGTCGAATTTTTGGTGGGTTTCTCAAGAGGGCAACCCGCAGTTGAGCTTTAAAAGGAGTTTGAAATGGCGGATATTACCGCAGGCATGGTAAAGGAATTACGCGAACTGACCGGTCTTGGCATGATGGAGTGCAAGAAGGCGCTCACCGAAACCGGCGGCGATTTGAAGGCGGCGGAAGATTTGTTGCGCATCAAGAGCGGCGCCAAGGCGGGCAAGGCCGCCAGCCGCGTGGCCGCAGAAGGCGTGGTGGCGAGTTTTGTCAATGTGGACGGCAAGATAGGTGCGCTGGTCGAAGTCAACTGCGAAACCGATTTTGCGTCGAAGAACGAGGATTTTTCGGCCTTCGCCAAAGGCTTGGCGCAGCTCGTCGTGGAAAGCAACCCGGCGGATACGGCTGCGTTGTCCGAAGCCAAGTTGGCTTCCGGCGAAACGGTCGAGGATGCGCGCAAGGCGCTGGTGATGAAGGTCGGCGAAAACATGACGGTGCGCCGTTTCGTGCGCTTCCAGACCGCCGGCAAGCTGGCGGTCTATCTGCATGGCGCCCGCATCGGCGTGCTGGTGGATTACGAAGGCGGCGACGACCAACTGGGCAAGGATTTGGCGATGCACATCGCCGCCAGCAAGCCGGTGTGCGTGTCCAAGGAGCAGGTGCCGGAGGAATTGTTGGTCAAGGAACGCGAGATTTATTCCGCCCAGGCGGCGGAAAGCGGCAAGCCGGCCAACATCGTGGAAAAGATGGTGGATGGCCGCATCCTGAAATATCTCGCCGAAGTGACGCTGCTCGGCCAGCCTTTCGTGAAAAATCCCGACGAAACCGTGGAAAAGCTGCTTGCCGGCAAGAAAGCCAAGGTCAACGCGTTCCAGATGTTCGTGGTGGGCGAGGGCATTGAGAAGAAGGTTACCGACTACGCCGCCGAAGTGGCGGCTGCCGCTAAGGTCTAAAGTAGGGTGGGCACGTTTTTGTGCCCACGCGGCTAACATAGGTTATTTCCGCGTGGGCACAAAAACGTGCCCACCCTACCAATCTCAGGACTCAGTATATATGCCGAAATTTTCCCGTATCCTGCTCAAGCTCTCCGGTGAAGCCCTGATGGGCGAGGATAGTTATGGTATCAATCGCGACGTGATGGAGCGCATTGTCGCCGAAATCGGCGAAGTCGCGCGGTTGGGCGTGCAGGTTGGGGTGGTGGTCGGCGGCGGCAATATTTTTCGCGGTGTTGCGCCGGCTGCCGCCGGGATGGACCGCGCTTCCGCCGATTACATGGGGATGCTGGCCACCGTGATGAACGCGCTGGCCTTGCAGGACGCCATGCGCCGCGCCGACATCCCGGCGCGCGTGCAGTCGGCGTTGACCATAGAACGGGTGGCGGAGCCTTACATTCGCGGCAAGGCGTTGCGCTATCTGGCGGAAGGCAAGGTCGTGATTTTCGGCGCGGGCACCGGCAATCCGTTTTTCACCACCGACACCGCTGCGGCATTGCGTGCGGTGGAGATAGATGCGGAAGTGGTGCTTAAGGCCACCAAGGTGGATGGCGTATACACCGCCGATCCGAAAACCGATCCGGCGGCGCAACGTTTTGAGCGTTTGAGCTTCGACGAGGCGATTTCCCGTAACCTTAAAGTCATGGACTCAACCGCGCTGGCGCTGTGCCGCGACCAGAAAATGCCGTTGTGCGTGTTCAGCATTTTCAAGCTGGGTGCGCTGAAGCGGGTGGTGCTCGGAGAAGACGAGGGAACACTGGTTTACTGCTGAATTTAGACGCTACGAATTAGAGGAGCGAAAAGCATGATTGCCGATATAAAGAAATCCGCCGAACAAAAGATGCAGAAAAGCCTGGAATCGCTCAAGATCGATCTGGGTAAGGTCAGGACGGGACGCGCCCATACCGGCATACTCGATCACGTCATGGTGGACTATTACGGCACGCCCACTTCGATCAACCAAGTGGCCAACGTCAATCTGGTGGATGCGCGCACGATAGGCGTCTCCCCGTGGGAAAAGAAGCTGGTCGGCGCCATCGAAAAAGCCATACGCGATTCCGATCTCGGCCTCAATCCTTCTTCCCAGGGCGATTTGATACGCGTGCCGATGCCGGCGCTGACCGAGGAGCGCCGCAAGGAATTGATTAAGGTGG
Source organism: Sulfuricellaceae bacterium (assembly GCA_041674485.1). Classification (GTDB taxonomy): domain Bacteria; phylum Pseudomonadota; class Gammaproteobacteria; order Burkholderiales; family Sulfuricellaceae; genus JAGXQV01. Next base: position 7,074 of record JBAYVP010000194.1, on the reverse strand, counting down.
TGAAGGGCGAGGCGGAAAACGCCAAGGTGGCGATCCGCAACGTGCGGCGCGATGCCAACGGGATGTTCAAGGACTTGCTGAAAGACAAGGACATCAGCGAGGACGACGAGCGTCGCGCGCAGGAAGACATCCAGAAACTGACCGACCGCAATATCGCCGAAGTAGACAAGATTTTGCACGCCAAGGAAATCGATTTGATGGCGGTTTAGTCTTCTGGGGTGATGTGATGGGTAATTATTAGGTAATGGGGGATGGGTAATGGGTGATGAAAACCATCGCTCATCACCCATTACGCATCACCCATTACCCATCACTCATCACTCATCACCCATTACGCATCACCTAATTACCCATTCCTAGGAGTTTGAGCTTGGCTTTTTTCCGCAGCTCTACGAATGCGATTCCCGAAATCGAGGACATCCCGCGCCATATTGCCATTATCATGGACGGCAATGGTCGGTGGGCGAAAAAACGCCTGTTGCCGCGCGTCGCCGGCCACAAACGCGGGCTGGAAACGGTGCGCAGCACGGTGAAATCGTGCGTCGAACTCGGTGTCGAGCATCTCACGCTATTCGCTTTCAGCAGCGAGAACTGGCGCCGTCCCGCCGAGGAAGTCACGTTCCTGATGCAATTGTTCCTGCTGGCGTTGGAGCAGGAAGTCGTTAAGCTGCACAAAAACAACATCCGTCTTAAGGTAATAGGCGATCGTTCACGTTTCGATCCGAAGCTAGTCGGGATGATTGTGGAAGCGGAACGCCTCACTGCCGACAACACCGCCCTGACCTTGACCGTTGCCGCGAACTATGGCGGACGCTGGGACATCATGCAAGCGATGCGCGGCATGTTGGCAGCTCACCCGGCGTTGGCGCAGGGTTTTTCCGAGGAAGACCTGGCGCCCCATTTTTCCATGCCTTACGCGCCCGAGCCGGACTTGTTCATTCGCACCGGCGGGGAAAAGCGCATCAGCAATTTCCTGCTGTGGCAATTGGCTTATACGGAGTTGTATTTCACCGACACCCTGTGGCCGGATTTCAACGCGACGGCATTGAAAAAAGCCATACACTCCTACCAGCAGCGCGAACGGCGTTTTGGCCGGACCAGCGAGCAGTTGCTGCAAAATAATGCTTAAGCAGCGCCTTATCACCGCGTTTATCCTGCTGCCGTTATTTTTCTTCGCGCTGTATTTCCTCCCCGCCACTCTGTGGGTGATTATGACGTTAACCATTGCGCTGATCGGCGCATGGGAATGGGGCGGCATCGCCGGTTATTCGCCGAAAGAGCGTTTATTTTATGTGGCGGCGACATTGTTTGTGGCGCTGGTGCTGTGGGTGCAGGGGGAGATAGGGCGTGGCAGCGCGTTTGCGCTGTCCAGTATTTTCTGGCTGCTGCCGGCCTGGCTGTGGCTCGTTTTTCAATGGCGGCTGAAAAACGCGGTTGGGCTGGCGCTGCTGGGCTGGTTGGTATTGTTGCCGACCTGGCTGGCATTGGGTTATTTGCGCGAGATCGGTCCCAATCTGCTGATGGTTATCCTGATGGTGGTGTGGGTGGCCGATAGCGCCGCCTATTTTGCCGGGAGGCGCTTCGGCAAACGTAAGCTGGCGCCCGCCATCAGTCCCGGTAAAAGCTGGGAAGGCGTGTATGGGGCGCTGCTCGCCGTGACCGTGTTCGGCGCGCTGCTGGTGAAGCTGGCCTTGGCCTCATGGTGGTTGATCGTGGCTTTCTGGGGGATGACTGTCTTGAGCATTGTCGGCGATTTGTTCGAATCCTGGTTGAAGCGTGTCGCCGGCATCAAGGACAGTGGCGCGATTCTGCCGGGGCACGGCGGAGTGCTCGACCGCATTGACGGGTTAACCTCCACCTTGCCGGTTGCGGCGTTGTGCGTAGCCTATACCTGCGTGGATTGGGGGAGTCTGGCGAAATGAGACAGGCGGAAGACAGAGGACAGAGGACAGAGGACAGAGGACAGAAAAAACGCCTTACGATACTGGGCGCTACCGGTACTATAGGGGTGAATACGTTGGATGTGGTGGCGCGCCATCCGGGCAGGTTCCGGGTGGTCGCGCTGACCGGTCATCGCCAGGTGGAAAAGCTGTACCGGCAATGTCTGGAATACGCGCCGGAATACGCGGTGATGCTGGACGACGACTGCGCTGAGGAACTGCGCGGTTTGTTGCGCGAGGCCGGATCGTCCACCCAGGTTATGAGCGGGATGGCGGCGCTGGAACAGGTTGCCGCGCTGCCGCAAGTGGATGCCGTGATGGCGGCGATAGTCGGCGCGGCGGGGCTAAAACCCGCTTTGGCGGCGGCGCGCGCCGGCAAGCGGGTGCTCTTGGCGAACAAGGAAACGCTGGTGCTGTCCGGCGCGCTGTTCATGGACGCAGTGCGCCGCAATAGTGCTGAACTGCTGCCGATAGACAGCGAGCATAATGCGATTTTTCAGGCGCTGCCGCGAAATTTCTCAATGGATTTGTCGGAAAACGGCGTGCGCCGGATATTGCTGACCGCTTCCGGCGGGCCGTTTCGCACCGTGCCGTTGAGTGCGCTGGAAAACGTTACGCCGCTTGAAGCCTGCGCCCATCCCAACTGGAAGATGGGGAAGAAGATTTCGGTGGATTCCGCTACGATGATGAACAAGGGGCTGGAGGTCATAGAGGCGCACTGGCTGTTCAACGTAGCCCCCGAGTTGATTGAGGTGGTGATCCATCCGCAGAGCGTGATCCATTCCATGGTGGAATATGCCGACGGCTCGGTGCTGGCGCAACTCGGCAATCCCGACATGCGCACGCCGATTGCCTATGCGTTGGCTTACCCGGAACGTATCGACGCCGGTGTTGCGCCGCTTGATTTGTTCAAGATCGCCCGTCTGGATTTTGAAAAGCCGGATTTTCAGCGTTTTCCCTGCCTGGGTTTGGCGTATCAGGCGTTACGCCACGGCGGCACGGCGCCGGCGGTGCTGAATGCCGCGAACGAGGTGGCGGTGGCGGCGTTTCTGGATGAAAAAATACCTTTTAAGATGATACCGACCATTATTGAGCAGGTGCTGGCGGATGCCAACATAGGCGCAGTTGAAGTGCTGGCGGATGTGCTGGCAGCGGACGAAGCGGCGCGTAGCGCAGCACAACATATGATTGAGACATTATGAGTTTTCTTTTCACACTAGCGGCTTTTGCAGTGACGCTGGGCGTGATGATCGTGGTGCATGAGTATGGCCACTACCAGGTGGCGCGTTGGTGCGGCGTCAAGGTGTTGCGCTTTTGCGTCGGTTTCGGCAAGCCGCTGTGGATCAGGCGCTACGGTCCCGACCAGACCGAATGGGTGCTGGCGGCCTTCCCGCTGGGCGGTTACGTCAAGATGTTGGACGAGCAGGAAGGCGAGGTTGCCCCTCACGAATTGCACCGCGCCTACAACCGTCTTTCCGTCTATCGCCGTAGCGCTATCGTGATAGCCGGCCCGGCTTCCAACCTGCTGATGGCCGTCGTGCTTTACTGGGTGTTGTTCATGCTGGGGGTGCCGGGGGTTAAGCCGATGCTGGGCGAAGTCCCGGCGGCGACACCGGCGGCGCAGGCCGCATTTGCGCGCGGCGAGATCATCACCCGGATTGCCGACGATCCGGTCGCCACCTGGCAGGATGCGCACTGGATACTGCTCCAAAAAGTGATGGAAGCGCCCAGTCTTTCAATCGAAGTGTTGACCGCGCAGCAAGCCACCGTGGTGCATACGCTGGATGTCAGCGCTATCACTTCCGACGATCTGGAAGGCGATTTCCTGGAAAAGCTGGGTTTGGTGCATATCCAGTCCGACATCGCGGCCAAAATCGGCGGATTGCTGCCCGAGGGGGCGGCGAGCAAAGCCGGTTTGCAAGTCGGGGACGAGATTGTGGCGGTCAATCGGCAAAACATCCGCCGTTGGGAAGATTGGGTCAAGTGGGTGCGGCAAAGCCCGAACACGACGTTGAGCGTGAAAATCCGGCGCGGCAATGCTTCGCAGATGATAGCGCTGACGCCCGAGGAAATCGAGGAAAACGGCAAACGTATCGGCAGGGTTGGCGCGTCCCCGTCGATCGACCGCGAATTTCTCAAGACCTTGATCGTCGAGGTGCGCTATCCGCCGCATAAAGCATTCACCCATGCGTTGGCGAAGACCTGGGAGACTTCGGCGTTTAGCCTGAAAATGCTGCTCAGGATGGTCACCGGCGAAGTTTCCTGGAAAAATATCAGCGGACCGCTTACCATCGCCGATTATGCCGGGCAGTCCGCGCGCCTGGGTTGGGCGGCTTTCTTAAGTTACCTCGCGTTGATCGGCATCAGCCTGGGCGTGTTGAATTTATTGCCGGTGCCCTTATTGGATGGCGGGCATTTATTGTATTATATGGTCGAAATGCTCAAGGGTAGCCCGGTATCCGAAAAGACCATGGAAATCGGTCAGCAAATCGGTATCGCCATCCTGCTTACCCTGATGCTGTTTGCTTTTTACAACGACATTAATCGCTTGATTATCGGGCAATAAAACCATGAAGCCAAAAATTTTGCAGCCAAAAATTCTTTCCCTGCTCTTGATGAGCATTTTCGCGGCGCCGGCTTTGGCGATCGAACCATTCGTGATCAAGGATATTCGGGTGGAGGGCATCCAGCGCACCGAGGCGGGCACCGTGTTCAGCTATTTGCCGGTCAAGGTGGGGGAAAAACTCGACGACGAAAAAGCGGCTGCGGCGATACGCGCATTGTTCGCCACCGGCTTTTTCAAGGATGTGCGCCTGGAGGTGGAAAACGACGTGCTGGTCGTAGCGCTTCAGGAGCGTCCGGCGATTTCCCAGATCGACTTCGTCGGCCTCAAGGAATTCACCAAGGATCAGCTCAAGGACGGCCTCAAAGCGATAGGGCTGGCGGAATCGCGTATTTTCGACAAGGCATTGCTCGAAAAGGCGGAACAGGAACTCAAGCGCCAATATCTCAGCAAGGGCAAATACGCGATGACGGTGACCACCACGGTGACGCCGCTGGAGCGCAACCGCGTGGCCATCAATTTCAACGTGGTCGAGGGCGACATTGCCAATATCAGCCAAATCAACATCGTCGGCAGCCAGGTGTTCAAGGATAAAGACCTGCTCGACCTGTTGGTGCTGTCCACGCCCGGCTGGATGACGTGGTTCACCAAGAACGACCAGTATTCCAAACAAAAGCTGTCGGCCGACCTGGAAACCTTGCGTTCGTATTATCTCAACCAGGGCTATCTCGAATTCAACGTCGATTCGACCCAGGTTTCCATCACGCCGGATAAACAGCACATCTACATCACCATCAATATCACCGAAGGGCCGAAATATTCGGTTTCCGACATCAAGCTGGGCGGCGAAATGCTGGTGCCGGAAGAGGAATTGCGCAAGCTGATCAAAATCAAGCCGGGCGAAGTATTCTCGCGCGAGAAATTGACTGCATCGACCAAGGCGATCAGCGACCGGCTGGGCAACGACGGTTATGCCTTCGCCAACGTCAATGCAGTGCCGGAACTCGATAAGGAAAACCATCTGGCGGCTTTCACCTTTTTCGTCGATCCCGGTCGGCGCGTCTACGTGCGGCGCATCAACATCGCCGGCAACACGCGCACGCGCGATGAAGTGATCCGTCGCGAAATGCGCCAACTGGAAGGCGGCTGGTATGCCGCCGACAAAATCGCCCGTTCCCGCGTGCGTCTTGAGCGCCTGAGCTATTTCGGCGACATCAACATAGAAACGCCGGCTGTGCCCGGCGCCACCGACCAAGTGGACCTGAATCTCAACGTCACCGAGAAGCCCACCGGCAGCGTCATGGCGGGCGTCGGTTTTTCCAGTTCGGAAGGCGTCATCCTCAGCGGCTCGCTTTCCCAGGCAAACGCGTTCGGCAGCGGCAATTCCCTGAGCACGCAAGTCAATTCCGGAAAAATCAACACCGTTTATGCGCTCTCCTATACCGACCCCTACTTTACGCAGGACGGCATCAGTCGCGGCTTCGACGTGTACAAGCGCAAGGTGGACGCATCTTCGCTGTCGATAGCAAAATACAACACCAACTCGCTGGGCGCCGGTGTGCGTTTCGGTGTTCCGCTCAACGAAACGAATACGCTCAACCTCGGTCTGGCCGCGGAAAGCCTGGATTTATCGGTGTTTGACGATAGCCCACAGCGTTACAAGGATTATGTCGCCAACTCCGGTGAAAGGAACACGACATTGCGTTTCGACGCGGGAGTGGCGCGCGACTCGCGCGACAGCCTGACTTACCCCACTACGGGTGTCTATCAACGGGTTTTCGGCGAATTCGGCTTGCCGGGGGGGGATCTGAAATACTATAAGCTTTCCTACCAGCACCAGTGGTTCTATCCGATCAACCGCACCTTCACCCTGATGCTTAACGGAGAGGCCGGGGTTGCCGGCAATTACGGGGAAAAAGATTTTCCTTTCTTCAAGAATTTTTATGCCGGCGGCAATACTTCGGTGCGCGGTTTCAAAAGCAGTTCGCTCGGCCTGAAGGACCCCGACGGCAACGCCTATGGCGGCACCCGTCGGATAGTCGGCAACGCCGAAGTGCTGTTTCCGTTCCCCGGCATGCACAATGATAAATCGGTGCGCATGAGCCTATTCGTCGATACGGGCACAGTGTATGGTCCGGATCAGAAAATCAGCGCCGACGAGTTGCGTTTCTCAAGCGGTGTGGCGCTCAGTTGGTTCTCGCCGATGGGGCCGATGAAATTCAGCCTGGCCAGGCCGTTGCGCGATAAAGAGGGCGATAAGTCAGAAGTATTCCAGTTCTTGCTGGGCACCGTGTTTTAACCTAGAAACCTCCGTTGACCGCTTGCCAGGATGTGTAACGTAGTGGTTCTAAACAACTTTGTCATATATTTTGCGTGTACCCGTATGGTGAGAGCGCTACGGGCTGGATTGCACGGTTTTCCGGGCGCATGGCGGCGTTGCAACTACACGAGAAGGCAATGGAACGACCATTGCGCGTCGTTGCGCCTCTTGTGCCCAGGCCGTAAGGCCGTCGGGTATGCCCTGCACCCGGAAAACCGCACACTCCAGCCCGTTCAACGGAGGTTTCTAGG
>JBAYVP010000193.1:0-9553 GCA_041674485.1 Sulfuricellaceae bacterium | reverse complement strand
GAGAATGGAACAACCATTCTTCGTCGTTGCGCCTCTTGTGCCCAGGCCGTAAGGCCGTCGGGTATGCCCTGCACCCGGAAAACCGCACACTCCAGCCCGTTCAACGGAGGTTTCTAGGTTGAAACGCGTCGCCTTGCTGGGCATGCCGAACACCGGCAAATCCACTTTCTTTAACCGCATCACCGGCGCCTCGGCGCGTGTCGGCAATTGGCCGGGGATTACGGTCGAATTGATGAGCGCCCGGTTGCCGCTCGGCGGCAATTTAGCGGAATTGGTCGATTTACCGGGCATCTACGATCTGCACGGCTTTTCCGACGACGAGCAGGTGGTGCGGCATTTTCTCGAAAACAATCCCGTCGATCTCGTCGTCGTGATTCTCAACACCACCCAGATTGAGCGCCAATTGAGCGTGGCGCTGCAACTCAAGCAGCTTGGCCTGCCCTGCGTGCTGCTGCTCAACATGGCGGACGAAGCGAAGAAAGTCGGCATCACCGTCGACACCGCCAGGATGACGGCGCAGCTAGACATGCCGGTGCGCCTGCTCAGCGCCAAATACGGCAGCGGCTACCAGGAAGCAAATCAAGCCATCGTGGAGGCGCTGGCAACCAGCCTGCCGGTGCAAGTGGAGCAATTGCGCGAGAAACTCGCCGCCGACAACCAGATCGAATCCCGCATGGAGGCGATACTCAAACATGCCGTGCAAACGCCGACGCAGTTGCCGGACAACCTGACGGCGCGCCTTGATAGGCTGGTGCTGCACCCTTGGCTGGGGTTGCCGCTGTTTTTCCTGGTCATGTTTTTGCTGTTCCAGGCCATTTTCCTGTTCGGCAAGCCATTGCAGGACGGCGTCGCCTGGCTGCTCGAAGCATTCAAGACGAACGCGCTGGAGCCGCTGCTGGCCCCCCTGCCCGCCTGGCTGCACGGTTTGTTGCTGGACGGCATATATAACGGGGTGGGCACGGTCGCCACTTTCGTGCCCATTATCGTGCTGTTTTTCCTGTTCATGGCGGTGGTGGAAGATACCGGCTACCTGTCGCGCGCCGCCTTCCTGATGGATGCGCTGATGGCGCGCCTGGGGCTGGATGGGCGCAGTTTCGTGATGATGTTGCTCGGCTTCGGCTGCAATGTGCCGGCGCTGATGGGCACGCGCGTGATGCGCTCGCGACACTTACGCCTGCTGTCGATGCTGGTGATACCCTTTTCGCTGTGCTCGGCGCGGTTGCAGGTTTTCGTCTTCATCACCACCGCCATCTTCAGCCCCAAGGCCGCGCCCAGCGTACTATTCAGCCTGTACCTGTTCAGTTTCGCCGCAGCCCTGATTACCGCGCTGCTGTTCAAAAGGCGTTTCCACAACGATGAGCCTTTTATCCTCGAACTGCCGCCCTATCGCCTGCCGACCCTGCGCCAAATGGTTTTGCGCGGCTGGTACGAAGTACGTCACTTTCTCGACCGCGCCAGCAAGTTTATCGTGATCGGCGTGGTGATGGTATGGTTCCTGACGCATTTTCCGCAAGGTGCGGCGGCAGGCAGCAGCGCCACCTGGGCCGGCATGATAGGCCAATTCATGGCGCCGCTGCTCGACCCCATAGGCATCAACCAGCAATTGACGATAGCGCTGATTTTCGGCTTCGTCGCCAAGGAAATCGTGATCGGCTCGCTGGCGGTGATTTACAGCCTGGAAGGCAACGCGCTGATGGGCGCGATGGCGCAGCAACTGGACTGGGTGCAGGCCTACAGCTTCATGTTGTTCACCCTGGTCTACACCCCCTGTTTATCCGCCATCGCCACCCTGCGCAGCGAATCGAAAAGCGCCACGTTCACCACGCTCGCCGTGCTCTGGCCGCTGGCTGCGGCATGGGTGTTGAGCTTCGTGTTTTACCAGAGCGCTAGGGCTTTGGGGTATTGATCCTAAACCGGGCAAAGCCGGAACCAAAAAATATTTTTACCGCAGAGGCGCAGAGACGCTGAGAAATAAATGGGTTACAACAATTATCCACCTTACAAAAATTGTTATACTGCACAGCACCACAACTCATTATCTCAGACCACCTGATATCAGGATAGACAAATCAATGGGTTATTGTATTTTGTCAGATTTATCTTGACCCGAAATTTAAGGTCGCGCGTTCGTCATTCCCGCGAAGGCGGGAATCCAGCAGCGGTGGTTAACAGCAACCCGTTGTTTACATTAACCTAGAAAGCTCAGTTGACCGCTTGCCTGGACGTGTAACATGGTGGTTCTAAACAACTTTGTCATATATTTTGCGTTCACCCATCTGGTGAGAACGCTACGGGCTGGATTGCACGATTTTCCGGGCGCATGGCGGCGTTGCAACTACAAGAGAAGGGAATGGAACAACCATTCCGCGTCGTTGCGCCTTGCCCTGCACCCGGAAAACCGCACACTCCAGCCCGTTCAACTGAGCTTTCTAGGTTAAACCTTCTCAATTAAAATCCGCAAGATCAGGTGCTCTGTATCTTTGCTCAGCGCCTCTGCGTCTCTGCGGTTCAACTGAATTTTTAGGTTGCTAGCCGGAAAAGTAAAAAGCCTCACCCCCGCAAGCGGAGGTGAGGCTTTTTTATACCCGTATCCCCGCTTACGCGGGAATGTCGGTTAACCCTCGCGACGTTTGCCGTTGTCGGAGAAGGTGCGGCGCGGCATGTCTTTGCCTTGCTTGAATCCGCCGGCTGCGGGGCGCGAGTCGTTGCGGTAGGTGCGGGGTGCGGGTGCGCCCGCCGACGCGGGACGTTTGGCATAACCGCTCCTGGGCGCGGAACTGGGCGCGCTCGGGCGGTGGACGCGTTTCGGCTCCAGGCCGGGGATGACGTGCGGGGTGATGTTGTGGCCGGTAAAGCGCTCAATGCGCTTCAAGTGCAGGCCGTCCTTGGGCGACGCGAAGGAGACGGCGATGCCGGATGCGCCGGCGCGACCGGTGCGCCCGATGCGATGCACATAGTCTTCGGCGAATTTCGGCAAGTCGAAATTAATCACATGACTGATGCCGGAAACGTCCAGACCACGCGCCGCCACATCGGTGGCGACCAGCACGCGGATCGCGCCGCGCTTCATTTTGATGAGCGTGCGGTTGCGCGCGCTCTGGTTCATGTCGCCGTGCAGTGCGGCGGCGGCGTGTCCTTGAGCGAACAAGTCTTCCGCCAACTGGTCGGCATCGCGCTTGGTGGAAGTGAAAACGATGGCTTGCTTGACTTCGACATCGGAGATGATGTGCTGCAACATGCGGTTCTTGTGCGCCATATCGTCAACGAAGTGCAGGCGTTGCTCAATGTTTTCGTGCTTGGCTTGCTGGGTGGAAACCTGGATGGTCTTGGGCTCCTTGAGCAGGCGTTGCGCCAGTTTGCCGACGGTGCCGTCGAGCGTGGCGGAAAACAGCAAAGTCTGGCGACTGGCCGGGGTGGCGGCGGCGATTTTTTCCACATCGTCGATAAATCCCATATCCAGCATACGGTCGGCTTCGTCCAGCACCAGCATTTCCAGGCGCGAAAAATCAATGCGACCGCGTTCCAGGTGGTCGATCAAACGGCCTGGGGTGGCTACCAGAATATCCACCGGTTGCGACAACAGCTTGTTTTGCAGCGGGTAAGGCATGCCGCCCAGGATGCACACGGTTTTAACGCGCAGCCCCTTGCCGTATTTCCAGGCGGCTTCATTAACTTGGTTGGCCAGTTCGCGCGTCGGGGTCAGCACCAGGATACGCGGGCCGCGGCTTTTCGACGGGGAGGGTTCGGTGAGTTTTTGCAGCGCCGGCAGAATGAAGGCGGCAGTTTTGCCGGTGCCGGTTTGCGCGGAGGCCATCAAGTCGTGGCCGGCCAGCGCTTCGGGAATGGCTTGCGCCTGGATCGCAGTCGGCTCGGTATAACCGCTCTCGGCGATGGATTTGAGAATCAGGGGGTGCAGATTAAGCGTTTCAAAAGACACGTTATTTCCTTAGTGTTAAAGGTAAATAGAGCGCGCAGATGGCAAAAAGCGGACAGCCTCCCAAAATATGGAGACAACAGCAACACCACGCGGCGCTAAAACATCGTCGCTAACCAGGGGGTGATTGCTATTCCAGAAGTGTCTGAAAAAGAAGGGTCAGGAGCGATGAACCAAATGGCTGGAAAAATATTTCGACAGCCAAGCCAGCGGATTATACGCAAGTTCTGGAAATATGCCAGCTATTTTTACGATACGACCATTTTATGCTAGAATGTTTGGCTTTTTACCGATACCGGAAAGTTTCCATGTCACGCCCCTTACGCAACATCGCCATCATCGCCCACGTCGACCACGGCAAAACCACGCTGGTGGACAAGCTGCTCCAGCAGGCCGGCACCTATGCCGCACACCAGCATGTCATCGAACGGGTGATGGACAGCAACGACCTGGAAAAGGAGCGCGGCATCACCATTCTGGCCAAAAATACCGCAGTAGATTACGAGGGCGTACATATCAACATCGTCGACACCCCCGGCCACGCCGATTTTGGTGGCGAGGTGGAGCGCGTACTGTCCATGGTGGACGGCGTGCTGTTGCTGGTGGACGCGGTGGACGGCCCAATGCCGCAAACCCGCTTCGTCACCAAGAAAGCGCTGGCGCTGGGACTCAAGCCCATCGTCGTGGTGAATAAAGTGGACCGCCCCGGCAGCCGCCCGGATTGGGTGGTGAACCAGACTTTCGATCTGTTCGACAAGCTCGGCGCCAGCGACGACCAACTCGATTTCCCGGTGGTTTACGCCTCCGCCCTGAACGGCTACGCGATGCTGGAAATGAACCAGCCCAGCGACAACATGCGCGCGCTGTTCGACACTGTGCTGAAGCATGTGCCTTCGCCCTCCGGCGACCCCGACGAACCGCTCCAATTGCAGATCAGCGCGCTGGATTATTCCAGCTACGTGGGACGCATCGGCATCGGACGCATCGCGCGCGGACGCCTGAAACCGGCGCAGGACGTAATCTTGTTGACCGGCCATGCCGACGACAAAGGCAAGCGGGCGCGCGTCAACCAAGTGTTCGGTTTCAGCGGCCTGGAGCGCATACCGCTGGATGAGGCGCAGGCCGGCGACATCGTAGTCATCAACGGCATTGAGGACATCGGCATCGGCGTCACGCTGGCCTCCCCGGATCGTCCCGAAGCGCTGCCCATGCTGCTGGTGGACGAGCCGACGCTGACCATGAATTTCCAGGTCAACACCTCGCCCTTCGCCGGACAGGAAGGCAAATTCGTCACCAGCCGCCAATTGCGCGAGCGCCTGAACAAGGAATTGCTGGTCAACGTCGCGCTACGCGTCGAGGAAACCGACGACACCGACGTATTTCTGGTGGCCGGACGCGGCGAACTGCATCTCACCATCCTGCTGGAAAACATGCGCCGCGAGGGGTATGAGCTGGCCGTATCGCGCCCCCGCGTAATCATGCATGAAGTGGACGGCGTGCTGTGCGAGCCGTTCGAAGCGCTCACCGTGGATGTCGAGGAAGCCAACCAGGGGCCGGCGATGGAAGCGCTGGGCGCACGTCGCGGCGACCTGCTCGACATGGTGCCGGACGGCCACGGACGGGTGCGCCTCGATTACCGCATCCCGGCGCGCGGCCTGATCGGCTTCCAGTCCGAATTCATGACCATGACGCGCGGCTCCGGCGTAATGAGCCACGTATTCGACGAATACGCACCGGTAAAGGCGGACATCGCCGAGCGCCGCAACGGTGTGCTGATCTCGTCGGAAGACGGCGATGCGGTGGCCTATGCATTGTGGAAATTGCAAGAGCGCGGTCGCATGTTCGTCAACCCCGGCGACCGCCTCTACGAAGGCATGATCATCGGCATCCACAGCCGCGACAACGACCTGATCGTAAACCCGATCAAGGGCAAACAACTCACCAACGTGCGCGCCTCCGGCACCGACGAAGCGGTGCGCCTCACGCCGTCCATCCCGCTCACGCTGGAATCGGCCATCGAATTTATCGCCGACGACGAACTGGTGGAAATCACCCCGAAAACCATCCGCCTGCGCAAACGCCACCTGGACGAGCACGAGCGCAAGAAAGCGGCCAGGGGCTGATGCGCGGCCTCTGTGCCAGGATGAATTTGTTCTCGGCACGGAAAAAATAGATTCACCGCAGAGGACGCGGAGGACGCAGAGGAAGAGCATGAGGGTTTTCCTCCGCGTCCTCTGCGGTGAAAAAGGTTTTGTCTTTATGGGTTGCCGCCATAAGTCGCACAGAGTCGAACAGAATCGAGCGGAGTCGCGCTAAATTTGCCTGGGATTCATGAACGTTTTCCATCATTGATTTTCATCATGAATTTCCGAGAACAAATTTACCCTGCCCTGCGAGCCTCCCCTACTTGACTGATAAAGGAAGTTGAGTATGTTACAAACCATCGAAGTCGAAATTGACCCTAGCGGTCGTATTCATCCGCTTGAACCATTGTCATTCGTCCCGTCAGGGCGCGCTTATCTGACATTGCTGCCCGCTTCGGACAAGCAATCCAGCCTTGAAAGCGGCAGCGCTGCGCAGGCGTTGAAACTGCTGGCCTCGCCGCGCTTTGTTCAGCGTCCGGCGGCTAACCCGGTCGAAGTGCAGCAGCGCATAGACGATCTGCGCAACGATTGGGGTAGCCGCTAATGCGCCGGGTATACCTCGACGCTTGTGTCGTCATTTATCTGATCGAAAACGTCGCTTCTTTCAGCGAGCTAACGCGGCAATTCCTGGCTCGCAACGGCGATGCGATCCTGTGCGTATCGCCTCTGGTGCGCATGGAAGTCATCGTCAAACCGTTACGCGAATCCGCCTCGGTGCTGGTGTCGGATTATGAGGATTTTCTTGCGACGCAACGCTGGCTTGTCATCGACGACAGTATTTTTGATCGGGCTTTGCAGTTGCGCGCTCGCCACGGCCTGAAAACCCCGGATGCCCTGCACCTTGCCACGGCCTTGCATCACGGTTGTGTGGAAATCTGGACAAACGATGAGCGCCTGAACAAAGCGGCGGGCGGCATGGCTGTCAATGTGCTGGCGGGTTGATCCAGGGTAAATTTGTTCTCAGAAATTCATGATAAAAATCAATGATGGAAAACATTCATGAATCCCAGGCAAACTTAGCGCAACGCTGCTCAACGCATGACGGCAATCCATAAAGACAAAACCTTTTTCACCGCGGAGGACGCGGAGGACGAGCATGAGGGTTTTCCTCTGCGTCCTCCGCGTCCTCTGCGGTGAATCGGTTTTTTCCGTTAGGAATGTTAGACCTGACCCCATTCACACAATCCCCGCCGGGTATGCCTTGCACGGGGGAAATTGTCCGGATTGGATTGTTCCCAGCGGGATGCAACGCGAAAGTCGCACCCGCCGGGGGCAATCAAACCGGACAATTTCCTCCCGCGAGAAGGCATAACCCAACCTACGCAATTTCTCCGCGTTGCCGTGCAACGCCCGGCATCTCAAAGAATTTTTCCACGTCCGCCAATTCCCGTGTCCGTTTCATCGCCGGCAGGCTTTGCCAGATACGGCCACCGTATTTTTTGGTCAGCAGCCGGGGGTCGCAGATCATCAATACGCCACGGTCGGTTTCGTCGCGGATCAGGCGTCCCGCGCCTTGTTTCAGGGTGATTACGGCATGGGGCAACTGGTATTCCATGAATGCGTTGCGGCCTTCTTTGTTGATTTTCTCGATGCGCGCCGATAGCACCGGGTCGTCCGGCGGCGAGAACGGCAGTTTGTCGATGATCACCACCGATAGCGCCGCGCCGCGCACGTCTACGCCTTCCCAAAAGCTTTGGCTGGCCACCAGCACGGCATTGCCGAGTTTGCGGAAGCGCTCCAGCAATTCACTGCGCGAGCTTTGGCCTTGCATCAGCAGCGGGAATTCCAGTTTTTCCTGTGCGAAGGCGTCGGTCAGCAGTTCGTGGGCTTCGCGCATTGCGCGCAGGCTGGTGCAGAGCAGGAAGGCGCGCCCGCCGCTGGCTTTGATGACGGGCAGCGCCATTCTGACCACGGCTTCGGTGTAGCCGCTGGTGTTCGGTTCCGGCATCCCGCGCGGCACATAGAGCACCGCTTGGTTGCCGTAATCGAACGGGCTGTCCCAGCAGGCGGTGGCAGCCTCCAGTAAGCCCATTTGTCCCTGGTAATGGCTGAAATTCTGTTTCACCGCCAATGTCGCGGAGGTGAATATCCAGGCGCGCGGCTGGCTGCCGATTTGTTTCTGGAAAATTTCGGCGATGGATAGCGGCGTGGCGTTGAGTTGCAATGCGCGGTTGAATAGCTCCACCCAGCGCACCAGTTCCAGGTCGTCTTCGTCCAGCCAGCGCTTGAGTTGGCCGGCGAACAGCACGCCGCGCTGCCAGCAGTTTTTCAGTTCTTCGGAGCGCTCGGCCTGGCTTTCCAGCAGGCGGTTCAATTCGTCCAGGCTCGCCTGAACCAGCAGCAGCGCGTCCATGAAGCCGGTTTTGCCCTTGGCGGTTTGCAGCGGCAGGCGGGCGGTTTCCTGGGGGAAGATCAGGCGCAAATCGCGCGTGTTCTTGTCCAGCTTTGCGGTTGCTTTGGGCAGTTCGGCAAAGTCCTTCGCGGAGGTCAGCGCTTCCGCCTGGGCGTCGCGCGCCAGTTCCAGTAGTTGATGGGTGCTCAGGTTTTCGCCGAAAAACAGGCTGGCGGTTTCCGGCAATTGGTGTGCTTCGTCGAACACCACGGTGTTGCTGGCCGGCAGTAATTCGCTCAAGCCTTCGTCGCGCAACCAGACATCGGCGAAAAACAGGTGATGGTTGACCACCACCACATCCGCCGCCTGCGCCCGCTTGCGCGCTTCCATCACGAAGCACTCCTTGTAATCGGCGCATTCCTGCCCCAGGCAGTTTTCGCGGGTGGAGGTGACGTATGACCAGACGCCGGCGTTTTCCGGCACGTCGCCCAACTGGCTTTTATCGCCGCTTTGGCTGGTTGCGGCGAAGCGCTCTATTTTGGGCAGGTAGAGTGCATCCTCGCGCACCATGAAACGTCCTTCCGCCTTGGCGCGCGCCAGGTGGAAATGGCAGACGTAATTCGCCCGCCCTTTCAGCATTGCGATGCTCACCGGGATTTTCAGCGCATCGCGCAACGCCGGGATGTCGCGGAAAAAAAGCTGGTCCTGCAAGGTCTTGGTGCCGGTGGAAACGATCACCTTGCCGCCGGAAACCAGCGCCGGCGCGAGATAGGCGAAGGTCTTGCCGGTGCCGGTGCCGGCCTCGGCGATCAGGATGCCGCGCTCGGCGATGGCGACGGCGATGGCCTGCGCCATCTCGAATTGCTGGGTGCGCGGGCGGTAGTCCTTGATGGCTTTGGCAAGCAGGCCGTCGGCGGAAAAGATCGAATTGAGGTCGGGCATTCCAAAGAAGGGGGATCGTAAGTCAGCGGAATATTAGCATGATGAGCGCCATAGCGGCGCAAGTAATCGCGGGTAAGACAGGGTAAATTTGTTCTCAGAAATTCATGATGAAAATCAATGATGGAAAACGTTCGTGAATCCCGGACAATCTTAGCGCAACTTTGCTCGACGCTGCTCAACTCATGGCGGCAACCCATAAAG
>JBAYVP010000192.1:0-9674 GCA_041674485.1 Sulfuricellaceae bacterium | reverse complement strand
GTGCGGTTTTCCGGGTGCAGGGCAAGGCGCAACGACGAAGAATGGTTGTTCCATTCTCTTCTCTTGTAGTTGCAACGCCGCCATGCGCCCGGAAAACCGTGCAATCCAGCCCGTAGCGTTCTCGCCAAACGGGTGAACGCAAAATATATGACAAAGTTATTTAGAACCATCATGTTATACGTATTGGCAAGCGGTCAACGGAGGTTTCTAGGTTTAAGGAATGATGATGCCCAACCATCTGGCTAACGAAACCAGCCCCTATCTGCTGCAGCATGCCCACAATCCGGTGGACTGGCGCCCTTGGGGCGCTGCAGCGCTGAATCTGGCGCAGCAGCTTAACAAGCCCATCCTGCTGTCCATTGGCTATTCGACTTGCCACTGGTGCCATGTCATGGCGGCGGAATCGTTCGAAGATGCGGAAACGGCGTCTATCCTGAACCAGCATTTCGTCAACATCAAAGTGGACCGCGAAGAGCGTCCCGACCTCGACCAGATATACCAGAACGCCCACGCCATACTGACCGGGCAACATGGCGGCTGGCCATTGAATCTGTTTCTCGCACCGGATCAAACGCCGTTTTTCAGCGGCACTTATTTCCCCAAAACGCCCCGCTATGGATTACCGGCCTTCAAGGATTTGTTGCCTCGGATATCTACGTTTTTCCACCAGCACGCGGCGGAAATCCAGCAGCAAAACGCCTCCCTGCTGGGCATATTGCAAGACGCATTGCCACGCCAACCGTTCCATGAGGATTTGGCGCAATATCCCATAAGCGCTGCCCGTGATTGGCTGGAAAAGGTTTTCGATGACGTTCACGGCGGCTTCGGCCCAGCGCCGAAATTCCCCAAGCCGGTGGATTTGGCTTTTTGCCTGCGCCGCTATGAATCCGGCAACGACCTGAAGGCGTTGTCCATGGCGCAATATTCCCTGCGTAAAATTTGCGACGGCGGCCTCTTCGATCAGATCGGCGGCGGGTTCTTTCGTTACAGCGTGGACGAACGCTGGTTGATTCCGCATTTCGAGAAGATGCTCTATGACAATGCGCTGCTGTTGGGCGTGTTGGCCGATGCCTGGCGTCTCGGCGCGGATGAACGGCTGCGCGCCGTGGCGGAACAAACGGTGGCTTGGCTGTGCGACGGGATGCGCGCACCGGACGGCGGTTTTTATTCTGCACTGGATGCGGATTCAATGCATGAAGAAGGCAAATTTTATATCTGGAATCCGCAACAAGTCGCGGAATCGCTCGATGCATCAGCCTATGCGGTGCTTGCCGCGCATTACGGCCTGGATCGCGAGGCGAATTTCGAGGGGCAATATTGGCACTGCCATGTCGCCGTTCCGCTGGAAACGGTGGCCGGGAATCTTGGTATACCCTTGGAAAAAACGCGGGAAATCCTGGCGCAGGCGCGCGCCAAGCTGTTTTCCGTGCGGGCGCTTCGCCCCAAGCCGGGGCGCGACGACAAGATACTCACCAGTTGGAACGCGCTGATGGTGAAGGGGTTGGCCCACGCCGGGCGGATTTTCGGCAAGCCGGAATGGATTGCCTTGTCGCGGCAGGCGCTCCAGTTTATCCATGCCACCCTATGGCAAGACGGGATGCTTTACGCCAGCCACAAGGATGGGAAAACGCATCTGGCGGCCTATCTCGACGATTATGCCTTCCTGCTGGATGCCTTGCTGGAATTGCTGCAAAGCGACTTCCACGGAGAAGACCTGACGTTTGCCGGCGAACTGGCCGATGCGTTGCTGGAACATTTCGAAGACCAAGATGACGGCGGCTTCTATTTTACCAGCCGCTCCCACGAAAAACTGATTTGCCGCATCAAGAGAGGAACCGACAGCGTCCTGCCGGCAGGCAATGCCGTCGCGGCTTTTGCGCTGCAAAGACTGGGACATCTGCGCGGTGAGATGCGCTACATTGCCGCGGCTGAACGGGCGCTGCGGCTTTTCTACCCGGCAATAGTTCGTGAGCCGCTCAACCATGTCGCCTTTCTGGCTGCCCTGGAAGAATATTTATCGCCGCCCTCCATCCTGGTGCTGCGCGGCCCTCGCGAAAAACTTGCGGGGTGGCAGGATGCTCTGAGCCGAACCGAATCCTCGCTACGGCTCGCCATCATCCTTCCGAATGGCGTCGCTGAATTGCCCGGCAGCCTTGCCAAGCCGGAAAGTGCGGAAGTTCAGGCGTGGCTTTGCCAGGGGAGCGAATGCCTGCCTCCGGTAGCCCGCCCTGAAGAGTTATGCCTTGCGCGGCCACAATTTGCGCATTAACCCAGCGTCTGGCGGGCGATGGATAAATCGGTAAATTGTGGCGCGGCAAGGTATATAATCGCCTGAAAAGTTGGAATGCAACGGCGGGACCAGCCCAAATGAGCTGGGCGAAGGTGGGCTGTCGAAAAGGGCTTTCTGAGGCTGGATCACCATTTTCTTGGTTTAGAAACTGTCCATTTATTATCTCCCGATCCATGCTTGCATCGCGGCTCCCTCCCCTTCAAGGGGAGGGTCGGGGCGGGGATGGGGTGGCTTGGGCCGAAAATCGTTTGTAGCAACATCGCATTTACCCCATCCCCACCCCAGCCCTTCCCTTGAAGGGGAGGGAGTGCCAATTCTAGCAACTTGCACCAGAAAGGAAGTAATTGTTGGACAGTTTCTTAGCAAAAAACCGGGAAAAGGTGGCGCACT
Organism: Sulfuricellaceae bacterium; assembly: GCA_041674485.1. GTDB lineage: Bacteria > Pseudomonadota > Gammaproteobacteria > Burkholderiales > Sulfuricellaceae > JAGXQV01. The sequence goes on along the minus strand of JBAYVP010000192.1, from coordinate 6,994 downwards.
TTGATGCAACTCAACTAAGGAGATTGTGATGACTGAAACCCTACCTGTTATGCAACGTGAGGCAGCCGCGCTGGCGTTGGTCAAGAGTTATGTACCCTGGGCGGTCGGCGCCGCGGCGATACCTTTTCCCGGCGTCGATTTCGCTACGCTGCTCGCGGTGCAGCAGCGCATGTTGTGCAAGCTGGCCGACCACTACGGTCTGACCTATCGCAAGGAGGCGGCCAAGTCCGTGGTTGCCGCGCTGCTTGGCGATGTGCTGGGATCGACCTTGTCCGGCGGGCTGGTATCGTTGGCCAAGCTGGCGCCGGGGATAGGAACGCTGGTTGGCATCGTCTCCCTGCCGGCCTTTGCCGGCGCCGTCACCTATGCGCTCGGTCGGGTGTTCATCAGCCATTTCGAGGCCGGCGGCACCTTTCTCGACCTGCAACCGGAAGCGCTTCGCGCTCATTTCCGCGAGGAATTCGACAAGGCCGGGCGTGAATCGGGCGGAAAGGCTGCTGCGTGAGGAAGCGCTGACGCTACAGCCGCGCCGGCGGTGCGGGCGAGATCAAAACCAAGCCCAAGTGTTTTTGACTCGGCACACACACCACTTTGGTTCCATTTCGCCCGGCTTGGAATGCCATAATCCGCCGGTCGCAAAGCTCCCGCTCCAAGCGACGGGCGACAGGGCGCGTTGGCTTCATGCGTCTGCCTCTAATCCCTAGCCTCATGTCTCCAGAAAGCGCATAATCGCGAAATTGTTTGGTTAGGATGGTGTCGTGGCGGCAGTCGAGTTGCTCAAACACAATCTGGCGATAGAACCGGATTTGCAAAATTTCCTCCATTTCATCCTGGCTGCGGTCAGGTCGCTGGGGGGAAATCCTTTCGCTGCGGCGTCGCGCGCGGTCGATTTGGTGCAGCTCCTGCGCGCGGACGGCGCGGGGAGCGGTTGCCCGCTGCCTGTGAGCCTGACTTTGGAAGGTGTGCGTTTGCAGGTCGAATGGGGAGAACGACCCAACCGCCAGATCATCGACGTGCTGAAGGAAAGCCCCTCCGAGCGTATCACCAGAAGCCTGCGCCGCGAATTTCAGCAATCCACCGAAGCCGTCGATCCCGCCATCCTGTTCAAGCGCAACGCCGAAATGACGCGTTACCTGGACGAAACCCGCAAGCGCACCGAAAAAGAAATCAAGCTCATGCAGCAAACCCTGACCGCGCGTCAGGAGGAACTGCGGGAATCGTTGCGCCAGGCGGAAAGCGACCCGTTGACCGGGCTTTACAATCGCCGTGCTTTCGATGAAAAACTCGATCAGGCGTTTCGCCGCGTGTTGCGCCAGAGCAACGAAAATTTGGCGCTGGCGTTGCTCGACCTGGATTTTTTCAAGCAGATCAACGACGAGAATGGTCACCAATTCGGCGACGCCTATCTTAACAAAGCGGCGCAGGCGATGTTGAGCGCCATTCGCGTCGATGTGGACATGGTTTTCCGTATCGGCGGCGACGAGTTTGCCATGTTGCTGTTCGCCGACACCAAAACCAGTTGCAAGCGTGCTTTGGAAGTGTTGGATGCGATGAAAGGCAAGGTCAGCATCGGGATCGCGACGATTTCCAGTGATACGCGCGGTTTTGAGAAAATCGAGGACTTCATCCGTTGCGCCGACGAAGCGCTTTACCACGCCAAGCGTTCCGGTCGTGGTCGGGTGGTGGTGAGCGGGTGCCGCAAGGAAGGCTTTGCCGGCTGTGGAATATTCTGCGATGAAACGAGGCGCCATGCTTAGCGAGCGCAAGCTGTATTCCCGGCGCACCGCCTCTGTCTCCGCCACGCGCACCGCATCGCCGAAGGATGCGCACGCGGATGCCGTGATCGACAGCATTGCCGTGTGTAAAATGTTGTACGCCAACGCGGTGAAAGGCGAGAGCGCTATTATCCTGCTGCGTTCGCGCCTGCTGTCGGTCGCGCAACGCATGGGCTTTTCCGAAGTGCAGCGCGAAAACATGGCGTTGGTGGCTTCCGAGATGGTGAGCAACCAGATCAAGCACGCGCAGCTTAAGGGGCAAATACAAATTTGGCAGCAGCCCGGCCCGACCCTGGATATACTCGCGCTGGACTATGGTCAGGGCATTTCCAATTTGCCCGACGCGCAGCGGGACGGTTATTCCACCGCCAACACCCTGGGCAAAGGGCTGGGCAGCATCCAGCGACTGGCGGACGAAGCCGCGATTTACACCCATGCCGTTCCCCACGGCAAGTGGACCGGCACGGCGGTGCTGGCGCGCTTCCGGGTGACGCGCGAAGTGCGCAAAACGGCGGGTGAACCGGTTTCCGTGGGGCTGTTTTCGCGCGCACTGTCGGACGACCGTTACAACGGCGACCGCATTTATCTCAAGCGCGACGAGGAAAAGCTGCGTTGGCTGCACCTGGACGGCCTGGGGCACGGCGAAAACGCCCAGAACACCACCGCCGATTTGGCCAGCCATTTGCTCGGCAAGGACCCGGCCACCGCGCTGGAGGCGGTGGATAAGCATTTGCACGGCACGCGCGGCGCCGTGGCAGTGATCGGCGAAATCGACTTTGTGCAGCGCAAGTTGCAACTGCTGGGCGTGGGCGACATGCATGCGGCGCTATATAATCAAGGCGCGCTGCGTAAAATTTCCTTCGCGCCCGGCATACTCGGCCTGGAGCACAACTCGCCCACGCCGTTTTGCGAGGCTTTCAAGCACTGTAGCGTGGTCATCAGCGCGAGCGACGGAATCCGCCGCAGTTGGGACGAAAACGATTTTCCGGGGCTGTTCAACCAGCCGCCGCAATTGATCGCTTACGTGCTGGGGAATATCATGGGAAGAATTTCCGACGACCAGTCCTTGTGCGTGGTCAGAATCAATCAATAGGAGTAATGTCGTGGTAAAAAAACACACCCAATTCAGTTCCCGCCTGATCGACTTGCTGAAAACGCAGATCGGCAACATTACCGGCTCCATTGAGAAGGAAGGACGAATGTTGTTCGGCGGTAGCAACAATCTGATGAGCGCCGACGAAATTTCCGATTTCAGCATTGAGTTCTTCCAGTTGCTGGTGGCGCTGCTGGAATCGAAGGACCCGCTGGACGATGCCTCTCCCCAGTTTCATGCGCTGGAAATTTTCTTTAACAACCTGTCGCACCAGATACTGGTGCGTGGCGGACGGGTGGAGGACCTGGTGCGCTTCAACCAGTTCATGCAGCGCGCGCTGATCGATGCGCTGGAAAGCAACCGGCAGGATGAGCCGGAACAAATAACCACGGCGCAGGATTTCGACGAACTCAAAACCATCCTGCTGTTCCTTTCAACCACCTTCAACGAACTGAACCTGGCCGTATTCCAGGCCTACCTGGAGGAAAAGGAAAGCACGATACACGCCCAGGAAGCCGAATTGCGCGAAACCGCCACGCCGATCACCGAGATTTGGGATGGCGTCTTGACCTTGCCCATCATAGGTACGCTTGATTCCAGCCGCACCATGCTGATTATGGAAGCGCTGCTGAACCGCATCGCCCAGGAACGCGCCACCGCAGTGGTGATGGACTTGACCGGGGTGAAAAATATCGACTCCCAAGTCTCCCACCACCTCATCCAGATGATGCGCGCCGTGCAATTGATGGGTGCGGAAGCGATCCTCACCGGCATTCGCCCGGAAATCGCGCGGGCGCTCACCAGCCTGAATATCGACCTGGGCAGCGTGACCACGCGGGCGACCTTGTCCGATGGCCTGAAGGAAGCCTTCCGCCGCATGGGCATCCACGTTTCCAGAGGACAGAGGACAGAGGACAGATGACAGAAAAAACCGGGAAGAAGGAGGGGCTGTCCTCTGTCTTCTGTCCTCTGTCTTCTGCCGGCGTTTCCGGCCTGCACCTGACTTCAATCGGCCACGGCGCGCTGCTGCTGGAACCGTCGTTGAGCCTGGACATCGGCAACGGCGGCGCGGCGCTGGAAGAAATCGTCAGGAGCCTGCAACGCATCAATGCGACGCGCCTGTATTACGATCTGGCGGAGCTGGCGGTTATCGAACCGCTTTACTACAATTGGCTGAATGCGCTGGGGCGCGCCTGCCGCACCATCAACGTCAGGATGATCTGCGTCCACATGCAGCCGACAGCCGCCTTCGCGCTGTCGCGTTACATGGAGCAAATGCCGACGTTCGAAACCGCTTTGGATGTGGAAATCTGGAACAAGGAGAGTAAATAATGTCGTTTCTGGACGAATTGAAACAGGAAGCCGAGGCGAAAAAGCAAAACGATCTTGAATCGACCCAAACGCGGCTGCGCATCGAAGAATTGCGCATGGCCATGGTGGAAGAGAAATTGCGCGAAATGTACAAATACCTCAACGACCTGGCGAAACAGCTCAACGACCTCAAGCTGCCCCTGCACCGCAATTACTACATCGAGGGAATGGGGCAGGACATCAAGCTGCTGCAGGGCGACTACCGGGTGGCGATCAAGAGCATCACCATAGACCACAAGGATCATCTGAAGGACATCCTGTTCGGCTTCAAATGTTCCGCCGACAAGACCTACACCATCGAAAAAGATACGCCCGCCGCGATAGAGCGCCAAAAAGACTACCTGTGGCGCAACGGCATCAAATTCGAGTACGCCGAATTCAAGAACGAGCGCGGCTACGTGTATCGCGGCGTATTCACGGCGCCGGCCATCGTGCCGGTGAGCTTCCTGATCACCGGCGATTTCGACGCTGCCCAGATCGTTATCACCGCGAAAAACTTCAACATGCTGGTGAGCAGCGAATACGTTTACGACCCGGCAAGCATCAACGGGGCGTTCATGGACGAATTCGCCAAATACCTGCTCGACAAACCGAGCACCTTCGCCAAGCTCGGCACGCGGCGGGGGTGATTCAGAGGGCAGATGACAGAGGACAGAGGACAGAGGACATCCCGTCGATGCCTTGTGCGGTGGCAATGGTTCGGTTTGATTGCCCCTGCGGGCGCTGCTCACTGCGAGGCATGGGTTTGTATGCCAAGGAACGTCACACAACCTACCTTATTTTTAATCCATTCACCCTTCGACCCTTCGACGAAGCTCAGGGCGAACGGATTAAAAATAAGGTAGGTTGTCATGGTGCAACCTTTTTCCCCACTCGTGGTGCAGCCCTGTCGAACCATGAATGGGAAATTTTATTCTGTCCGTGAATTTGAGAAAATCCAAGAGCCGGTATGGGTAAATTGTGGCGAAGCAAGGTACAACAGTTGTTTGTTAACAAACACTAATCGTAAGGACTGAGGATATGCTCAAAGGACGGAGAACAGAGGATAGAAAGCAAACTTTGATGGAGGTGTCTACCCTCTTCCTCCTACCCTCTGTCTTCTGAAATATGGGTGAATTGTGGCGAAGTAAGGTACAACAGTTGTTTGTTAACAAATCTAATCGTAAGGACTGAGGATATGCTCAAAGGACGGGGAACAGAGGATAGAAAGCAAACTTTGATGGAGGTCTCCACCCTCTTCCTCCTACCTTCTGTCTTCTGTCCTCTGTCTTCTGTCCTCTGAATGTCCTCTGAAAATGGATATTACGCCGCTCTTTAAATTGATGGCCGAGAAGCGCGCTTCCGATTTGTTTTTCTCGGTTGGCGCGCCGATTACCATCAAGATCGAAGGCATCGCCCGTCCGGTGAACAGCCAGGTGCTGGATATGGCGATGGCGAAAAGCATCGCCTACGGCCTGATGAATGCGGCGCAAATCGCCGCTTTCGAAGCCACGCTGGAAATGAATTTCGGCTATGCGGTGCCGGACGTCGGCAACTTCCGCGTCAACGTATTCCGCCAGCGCGGCGGCGTGGCGATGGTCATCCGCCTGATCCCCAACGTGATACCCGACATCGAATCGTTGGGCGTGCCGCCTGTCATGAAGGACCTGGCGATGGAAAAGCGCGGCCTGATCCTCATCGTCGGCGCCACCGGCTCGGGCAAATCCACCACCCTGGCGGCGATGATAGACCATCGCAACAGCAACAAAAGCGGGCACATCCTGACCATCGAAGACCCGGTCGAATTCGTCTACAAGCACAAAAAGTCCCTGGTCAACCAGCGCGAAGTCGGCCTCGACACCCAAAGCTTCCACAATGCGCTGGTCAACGCGATGCGCGAAGCACCGGACATGATCCTGATCGGCGAAATCCGCGACAAGGAAACCATGCAGCACGCGATGACCTACGCCCAGACCGGCCACCTGTGCCTGTCCACGCTGCACGCCAACAACAGCTACCATGCGATGAACCGCATCATCAACTTCTTCCCGTTCGAAGCGCGCCCATCGCTATTGCTGGATTTATCCATCAGCCTGAAATGCGTGGTGTCGCAGCGCCTGGTGCGCGGCGTGGACGGCAAGCGCCTGCCGGCGGTGGAAGTGCTGATGAACACCACCTATACCGCCGAACTGATCAAAGACGCGCGCGTGGACGAAATCAAGGAAGCGATGGAAAAAAGCATGACCCCCGGCTCGCAGACTTTCGAGCAGGCGCTGTTTCAAATGTACTCGTCCGGCAAAATCAGCCTGGACGAAGCCATGAGCAACTCGGATTCCCCCACCAACCTCTCCTGGCTAATCAACAACGCCACCCCCAGCGCCGAAGAAAAAGCCGAAAAAGAAGCCGCCGCTCCCCAGGGGGATAACAGCTTCGCCGGCTTTACCTTGAATAGCGAAATGCTGGATAAAGCGTAAAACCGACCTCTCCAAGCATAACAAAACGAGCATATTTTTAGCCCGGATATTGCATATACTTTGTGCGGTCACAATTTGCGGATTTAGCCGCGTCTCGCGGGATGCGGCAAAACGCAAATTGTGGCCGCGCAAGGTATATATCGGGACGCGGAGCGTCCCTGGCTGCATTCCCACGCCGGAGCGCTCATCGTTAGTGCGGCAAGCGAAGCTTGACGTTTCTTTCAGGGTGAAAGTCCCTGACGGGGAAGGTCTAACCAACCGCCCGTATCGAGTGTTGCGTCTTCTGCGGAGCGTTGCAAGTG
>JBAYVP010000191.1:0-9711 GCA_041674485.1 Sulfuricellaceae bacterium | reverse complement strand
GTCAAGAACCGCATTCAGAAATCCGATCAGGATGTCCTTGTGCTGCTCGCTGCCGAATACCTTTTTGAAGGCGATGTCCGTTTTGACATCCAGAAATATCATATGTCGCTCCTTTCTCGAAAATGCCCCACAGCCCTAAACCCCTGTATACCAACCCAAGTAGATACACTGAGGTCGCTTTCGCAAGCGATGCGGCTCCTTCGTCACCGCATCCTACATGGTTTTCAGTGGTGGTGCGCATGTGCTGCGGCGAGGCGGTATTTGCAGCCGTCGCATTCCAACATCCCGCCCGCGCTCGCACCATGCACCCGACTGGACGCGAGCGCAAAAATATCCTCGTCGAAACCGAAATGCCCGCCCAGCGCGAAAGCAACCTGCGGGTAGGTAACGCGCAACCGCGCCACCTGCGCGTTGATGCGCTCAATCAGCAAGCCGGTGAACAGATACACCGGTTGGATCACAATCTGGGTCATGCCCAGCTTTACTTGCCGCTGCACCACGGTCTCTAAACGCGGAAAAGTGACACCGGTAAAGGCAATGTCCACCAACTCATGATCCCCATCCTCGAACACCCAGCGCGCAACCCGCGCCACTTCACCGTTGGCGCCGGCATCCGACGAGCCGCGCCCGAGCAGAATCACGCCGGTGGTCTTGGGATCGGGCATAGCCAATTCTTGCATCATGCGGTCGATGCGCCGCTTGAGCACGGCAAACACTTCGCGCCCCATGCCGAGGTGCGGCAGGCACAAAAACTCCACGGCAGGATGACGCTCCCTGGCCGCTTCGATTGCTGCGGGAATTTCCATCTTCACATGGCCGGCGGCGTTGAGGATCAGCGGCAACGCGACCACCCGCCGACTGCCGAGGGCGGCTTTATCCAGCCCGGCGTCCAGCAGCACATCGGCCAGCTCGATAAAACATACTTCCAAGCGCCAATCGGGATGGCGTGCCTGCCAAGCGGCGGCAAAGCGCAGGATTTCCTCGTTGCCCGCCGGATTGCGGGAACCGTGGCCTATCATCAGGATGGTGGCATCGTTCGTCATGGCGTTGTCTCAGCGGCGCTACGGAATCTGTGGCCGAAGGCCGGGTCATAAAGTTTGGAACGGGCGACTTCCGGCCACAGCCGCGCGTCCAGTGCGGGGCTGGCGATAATCATCGCCTGCGAGGCGATTTTTGCCTCATTGCAGCGTACCTTGATATCGGCCAGCGTACCGCGCACGATTTTTTCCTGCCCCGGCCAACTGGCTTTTTCCACCACCAGCATCGGCGCGTCCTCCGGCCAGCCGGCGGCGCGCAAGTCCTGCTGCACCTCGTGCAGCAAGGTAATGGAAAGGAAAATGCATAGCGTGGTGCGGTGTGCGGCGAGCGCCTCCAACTCCTCGCCCGGCGGCATGGGCGTGCGCCCGGCGACGCGGGTGAGGATGACCGTTTGCGTCACTTCCGGCAGCGTCAACGTTTCGCCCGCCGCCGCAGCCGCGGCAAAAGCGGAAGAAACACCCGGCACCACCGCCCATGCAATCGCAGCCGCATCGAGCGGGCGCGTCATTTCCACCAGCGCTCCATATAGCCCTGGATCGCCGGTTTGCAGGCGCACTACCGTAGCATGTCGCCCGGCTTGATCGATCAGCCAGGCGGTGATTTCTTCCAGCGTCATATCCTTGGAATCGCGGACGACGCAACCTGCCGGGGCATAAAGCGTGGCCGCCCGGTCCACCAGCGACCCGGCGTAAAGAATCGCGCCCGCCCCTTCGAGCAAGCGCCGTCCCTTGACCGTAATCAGTTCTGGGTCGCCGGGACCGGCGCCGACAAACCAAACATTTCCCACCGTTTAGTCAGCCAATTTCAGCGATTTCACCGCGAAACAGGTATCGACCAGCGGCTTGCCCTCATGGCGTTTCAGCAACTTGACCAGGGAATAGGTAAACAACGGCTCAACCGCCACGAGCACCAGATAGGACGAAGCAAAGGTAGCCCAAGCCGTAAACGGCGTGGCGACTTCACCGACCAGCAACCAAAAACCGACCATGGTAGTGACGCCGGCGTAGTACAGAGCATCCAGCTTCACGATGTTAAGCCAATTAACGCGCCGGCTGTTCAGCGCATCGCTCAGCTTGCGTCCTATCGTATAATGCACCGTGACGAGCGGCAAAATCAGTGACAGCGAATTGACCGCCAGATGCACCAGATCGGTAGGTTCGAACAGCATCCCCTGAAGCAGTAAGCCCAGCGCAAAGCCGAACAAGGTCGGAATGAAACCCAGCGTGAGATAAATCGCCATCGCGCCGACAAAATGCAACTCGGACGGACCGACGCTCATGTGGAAACTCTGCATAAACAGCGAAAAGAAAACCGCAGCCAGCAAGGTGCGCAAAATATTCGTCGGGTGGGCGATCAAATCTCTGGCGTAAAAAGCCAGGACACCCAGGGCGGATGTATTGGCAAACGCGAGCTTGGCTTGTGAAATGTAACCGGGTTCGATATGCATGATGGACTCCTAATAGTTGATAAAAAAACAGATTTAAGCGGAAAACAATAGCGCCGCCGCTTCCGGGTTCGAATAAAAATACAAATGCAGATAAGAAGCGTGCAACCGTCCCAGCCGATAGACCGGCTCGCCGCGCCGCCCCGGACGCGCCGCTTCGCTCCACAAGGCGGGAGTGAGCGGGCATTCCATCAGCGAGTAATGAAAAGTGTGGCCGCGCATCGCGCCTTCCGGCAACGCGGCGCTGTGCAGCCCCAAACCGGCGAGTTTATGCTGCATCGTTGCCTGCCCCGGCAACAGCCCGACCATTTCCGCGCGCCGCCCGGCGCTATCGGTCAGCGCTTCCAGCAAATAAAGCATGCCGCCGCATTCTGCCACAATCGGCTTGTTTTGGGCGTAATGCTCATGCAGCGCCGATTTCATGGCGATATTGTGCGCAAGCTGCTCCAGATGCAATTCGGGATAGCCACCCGGCAGATAAACCGCGTCCGCCTCGGGCAGCGCATCGTCCGCGAGCGGCGAAAAAAACACCAGTTGCGCGCCCAGCGCCCGCAACAAATCCAGATTAGCCGGATAGAGAAAGGAAAAAGCGTCGTCCCGTGCCACCGCGATACGCGTATCTTTCAGAGGACAGAGGACAGAAGACAGAAGACAGATTTTAGTGGAGGAATTTCTGTCTTCCGTAAATAAGACCGGGGCGGGGAGTTCGGCCAGCGGCGTGTTTAGCAGCAATTCCGCGCCGCGTTCCAGACGTTGTTCCAGATCGGCTATCTCGGCGGCCTGCGTTAGTCCCAGATGGCGCTCGGGCAGCGCCATCAGCGGGTCGCGCGCGATGCTCCCGAGAAGCGGCGTGTGCAGGCTTTCAGCCAACATTTCGCCATGCCGCTCGCCCGCCACCCGGTTCGCGATAACCCCTGCGAATGGCAGGCCTTTGCGGTAGCTGGCCAATCCGTGCGCCACCGCGCCGAAGGTCTGCGCCATGCCGGAAGCATCAATTACCGCAGCGACCGGGATGTTGAATAGCATCGCCAAGTCGGCGCTGGAAGGCTCGCCGTCGAACAGCCCCATCGCGCCCTCGACCAGAATCAAATCGGCATCCGCACCGGCATCGAACAACAATTGCCGACAGTGGGCGACACCTCCCATCCACAAATCGAGCTGGTACACCGGGTTCCCCGAAGCGCGCTCCAAAATCATCGGATCGAGAAAATCCGGCCCGACCTTAAAAACCCGCACGCGCCGCCCAAGATTGCGGTGCAGCCGCGCCAACGCCGCAGTGACCATCGTCTTGCCCTGGCCGGAAGACGGCGCGCCGATCAGCAGCGCGGGACAAGAGCGGGTTACGTTTTCCAGGGTCACAGTTCTATTCCCGGCTGTGCCTTAATCCCGGCGCGATAGGCGTGCTTGATATCGCGCATCTCGGTCACCGTGTCGGCGGCATCCAACAGCGCCTGCGGCGCTTTTCGTCCGGTGACGACAACATGCTGATGGGACGGACGGGCGAGAATAGCCGTCAATATCTCGTCAACCGGCAGATAGTCGAGTCCCAGCACGACATTAAGCTCATCCAGCAGCAACAAGCCGATAGCGGGGTTTTGCAGCAGCCCAACCGCCACCTCCCAGGCCGCGCGCGCGGCGGCGACATCCTGCGCGCGGTTCTGGGTTTCCCAGGTAAACCCGGAACCCATCACATGAAACGCCACATCGGGAAAGCGCCGGAAAAACATCTCCTCGCCGGTGCTGCCCGCGCCCTTGATAAACTGCACCACACCCACCTTCATACCGTGGCCGAGCGCACGCGCCGCCATGCCGAAAGCCGAGGAACTCTTGCCCTTACCGTTGCCGGTGAGCACCAGCAACACCCCGCGCTCCAGAGTCGCACGGGCGATACCCGCATCCACCGCAGCCTTCTTGCGCGCCATGCGATCGCGATGGCGCGCATCGGCGTTCGCATCAGCCGACATAGCGTTGGCCTTCCGGAAAATGGAAAACGGGCGGCAGCACAGCAACCGACAAGCCTGGTTTCATGTAATCTCCTCCGCGCACAGCCGCACGAAATTGGTTAGTCAAAAAGTCACGCAAAGGGAGTGGGGAGAGGAAGCAGAGCGAAAGCGGAGAAATAGCCGGCACGCACTGCGACGCCGCCCTCCGCGATGCCGACAATCAAGGCTACAGGCCGGTCTCCGGGCTTGCAAGCGGGAAAATTTCCCGGAACCGCGCCTTCCCGTGCTGCGCACACAGTGGCTGAATGCCGTTCCTCGACTCGCTTACCGTTGCGGGGGCAGCGCCGGATTTACTCGCGATAAGGAGCACCGGCTTCCCGTTTAATCCTTCCAGCGTATGCCGTCGGGACACCTGAAGCTTTAAAAGCGATACAGTTTATGGGAAGGGGGGAGGAGTGTCAATTTTGGCGTTGCAGCACTGTAGAGAACAGTAGTAGTTGACTTGAAGCGAAATTCAGGGTTAAATGCGCGCTTCGCGTTTTTCTGCATAGCGTTAATTTACTATGCATACCACGAAGAGATGGCCCGGTAGCTCAGTCGGTAGAGCAGAGGACTGAAAATCCTTGTGTCGGTGGTTCGATTCCGCCCCGGGCCACCAAAAATCAGATATAAATCAATAAATTGTTAAGTTTACGTAATTTCTTATTCGTAAATATTCGGTACACCCGTTAAGAAAACCATCCTGACACGCGTAACCCATTGAGGTGTTGATTTCTTTTGGGCTGGCAGGATTGGGAGCCGTGGCAACGCACTTCATCATCGCCAATCACTCTTCTTCATCCATCTCCCAGGGAAGAAACGCGCCCAAGTTAACCGGTGCTTGGTTGACATTCGCCGCGCAGGCCTGAAGTATAGGCGCTCAACCAAGAGCGGGGATTGATGTTCCACAAATTGATCGTCATCAACAGGCAACATTCGCGACTTCCAGCTTGCTACGCAATGCCGCCTCGCGGGTCGCGGCTTGCTCTATCCCGGATATTTCATACCCAAAGGGCACAAGTAAATTGCGCGCGCCCTCGCTGGTCTTTTATTTCATAGGCAAATTTCGCTCACCCGTAAAGGGTGTCAGCGCCATTGTAACGGCTTGCGCCGGTACAATGGCGCGACAGTCGGGCGTATAAATCACTACGCCGCGCTATCGTAAAATTCGCCTATGAAACAAGCGGGGTAAGCAGGCATTTCGCCGATAGGCGAAAGCTTGCAAAATCCGGCGCTTTTCATCGCGCGAATTTACTTGTGCCCTTTGGGTATGTATGAAATATCCGGGCTATCTCAAGTTTGTGCCGGGCTTCAATTTCTTGAAGGCATGCATTGGCGCGCTGATGCGTCGACCTCCAGAGCCATTTGCGTTGATCCCTTGCGTAGCAAGGGATGGCGAGGGGTGGCAAAATTATTTTACCCCAGAACAACAACCCGCCATAACGAAAAATCAATGGCTTATAATCCTAGAAAGCTCAGTTGAACGGGCTGGATTGCACGGTTTTCCGGGCGCATGGCGGCGTTGCAACTTATCGAGAAGGCAATGGAATGACCATTGCGCGTCGTTGCGCCTCTTGTGCCCAAGCCGTAGGCTGTCGGGTATGCCCTGCACCCGGAAAACCGCACACTCCAGCCCGTTCAGCGGAGGTTTCTAGGTTAAAAGTATGTGTGCGCATTCATTTCTAATACAATGAGCTTTTTTGCCCCCTAAAGAAAAAGGAATATCATGACTAAGGAACGTTATGCCTTCATCCTCAAGGTAGAGTTGCTTGATGTCAAGCCGCCCGTGTGGCGGCGGATAGGCGTCGTCAGCGATATCAAGCTTAACAAGCTGCACCAGGTCATCCAGGAGGCGATGGGCTGGACCGACTCGCATTTGCATGATTTCAGGATCAATGGCGTTAATTATGGGCCGAACAGTGATGAGGATTTTTATGAGATGGAACAGGACGACGAGAGCAAGGTGCGCCTGGGCGACCTCGTCGATGAAGGCGCCAAGTTCGACTACCATTACGATTTCGGCGACGACTGGCGGCATCGCATCAAGGTCGAGAAGGTTGAACCGCTGGGAGAAGAGCCGCTTTCCGACGCTTGGCTCCTGAAGGGCAAGCGCGCCTGCCCGCCGGAGGATGTCGGCGGCCCATGGGGATATCAGGATTTCCTGGACATCATCAGCGACCCTGAAAACCCGGAAGCCGAAGAAATGCGGGAGTGGGTCGGCGGTGATTTCGACCCCGAGGAGTTCGACCTGGAGGAGTTCCAAGCCGCCGTGCTGAGAGTTTCCAAACGCAGTAAGCGTAAAACCAGTTCCGTCGGCAAATAAAGCCGGCGTTTATTGCAAAACATTTCCTTATTTATCAAAGAATAAAATACGACAGCATGATGCAATTCGATGTGGTGATTATCGGTAGCGGTTTGGCAGGGTTGACGGTGGCGCTCAACTTGGCCGAACGCATGAAGGTGGCGATAGTCACCAAGAAAACCCTGTTCGACGGCTCCAGCGATTGGGCGCAGGGCGGCATTGCCGCGGTACTGGCCGACGACGACAGCGTGGAGGAGCATATCCGCGATACCTTGATCGCCGGCGCCGGCCTGTGCGACGAGAAGGTGACGCGCGTCGTCGTCGAGCATGGCCGCGAGGAAATCGATTGGCTAATCGCTCAAGGTGTGCAGTTCACCAAGGATGCCGAAAACCAGATCGGCTACCACCTCACGCGCGAAGGCGGCCATAGCCACCGCCGTGTGATCCATGCCGCCGACGCGACCGGCCATGCGGTGCAATTGACTCTGTGCGAACAGGTGCTCCACCATCCCAACATCACTTTGCTGGAAAATCATATCGCGGTGGATCTGATTACCGGCAAGAAACTCGGCTTGGCCGACAAACGCTGTCATGGCGTGTATGTGCTCGACATCGCCAACGACAAGGTGGTGACTTTTTCCGCCCGGCATACCGTGCTGGCGTCAGGCAGCGCCGGCAAGGCTTATCTATACACCACCAACCCGGATGTCGCCACCGGCGACGGCATTGCGATGGGTTGGCGCGCCGGGTGCCGGGTGGCGAACATGGAATTCATCCAGTTCCATCCCACTTGCCTGTACCACCCGCATGCCAAATCGTTCCTGATTTCCGAGGCGGTGCGTGGCGAGGGCGGCCTTCTGGTGTTGCCGGACGGTGCGCGCTTCATGCCGGAGCACGATGAACGCGCCGAATTGGCGCCGCGCGACATCGTGGCGCGCGCCATTGACTTCGAGATGAAAAAACGCGGGCTGGATTGCGTTTACCTGGATATTTCCCACAAACCGGCGGAGTTTCTCAAGGAACATTTCCCGAACATTTATTCGCGCTGCCTGGAGCTGGGTATAGACATCACCAAGGAGCCGATTCCGGTAGTGCCGGCGGCGCATTACAGTTGCGGCGGCGTGCTCGTCGATCTCAAGGCGCGTACCGACATCGCGGGGCTTTACGCGGTGGGCGAAGTCGCCTGCACCGGCCTGCACGGCGCCAACCGGCTGGCGAGCAATTCCCTGCTGGAATGCCTGGTGTTCGGCCAAGCCGCAGCGCGCGACATTCTCGAACAACCGCTGAGCACACCGCCGACATTGCCGGAATGGGACGAAAGTCGGGTCACCGACGCCGACGAGGAAATCGTCATCTCGCACAACTGGGATGAACTGCGCCGCTTTATGTGGGACTATGTCGGCATCGTGCGCACCAACAAGCGTCTGGAACGCGCCCAGCACCGCATCAAACTGCTCACCGACGAAATCGACGATTATTACGCCAATTTTCGCATCAGCAACGACCTGATTGAACTGCGCAACCTGGTGCTCACCGCCGACCTCATCGTCCAATGCGCGATGCAACGCCACGAAAGCCGGGGACTGCACTTCAGCCGCGATTACCCGAATATGGCGGAAGAAGCGCGGAACACCGTGCTGGAGCCTGGCAAATAACCCCTGATTAGCAATATCCAGGCTAGGAGTCTGTCGGTCTTACCCTGATTCAATCACTTTGAGTTGATCGTTCCCACGCTCCGGCGCTCATCGTTACACACAAGTGTCAGAGCAGAGGCGAGCGCAGGTTTGCTCCCTTCTCCCGCAGGCGGGAGAAGGGCCGGGGATGAGGGTGTTTGCGTACAGGCAACCGTTGACGATGCGCAAACACCCTCATCCCACCCCCTCTCCCGCCTGCGGGGAGAGCAACTGTGTGCCGACGGCAATCGCGCACGATGATGCGGTTCTACTCGTTCACTCCTGCCTTATCCCCACGGAAAAATTTATGTGCTATTCTTTCCGAAGAAAAGGGGGTTTGCCATGTCTGCAACTGCTCAACAAGTCGCCCCGAAGCTGGAAGCAGCAGCCGTGCTGACCAAGGCTGTCGCTCGTGCCGCCGAGCGTCTGGATGTTTCGCGATCTTTGCTGGCCAAGGTGCTTGGTGTCAGTTCGGCAACGATTTCCCGTTTGTACGGCGGCGAATATCAGCTTGACCAAAGGCGCAAGGAGTGGGAATTTGCACTGCTGTTCGTTCGCGCCTTTCGCTCGCTTGATTCCATCGTGGGTGACGAGGCCTCCGCGCGCAAGTGGCTCAATAGCGAAAACCTGGGGTTGAACGGTCGGCCAATTGAGCTTATCCGCAACACGGAAGGATTAGTGCGTGTCGTTCAATACCTGGACGCCTCTCGCGCTCTCGTCTGAGGCGCACGACTGGCTGGGGGCGGTTTGGCGGGTTGTGGAAGCGCAGCATGTCGCTTCCACAATGAAAATCGTCGATAGCCGGGACGAGCAGTATCTGCTCGAAACCCTTCTGGAGGGCAGCAAGCCCGCCCGAGCAGCCGACACCGATGCGCTCGATTATCTGCTGGCCGCACCGTTTCGCTATAATCCTAGAAAGCTCAGTTGACCGCTTGCCAAGATGTGTAACATGGCGGTTCTAAACAGCTTTGTCATATATTTTATGTTCACCCGTTTGGTGAGTACGCTACGGGCTGGATTGCACGGTTTTCCGGGCGCATGGCGGTGTTGCAACTTCTTGCAATGGAACGACCATTGCGCGTCGTTGCGCCTTGCCCTGCACCCGGAAAACCGCACACTCCAGCCCGTTCAACTGAGCTTTCTAGGATAATCCTAGAAAGCTCAGTTGACCGCTTGCCAAGATGTGTAACATGCGGACTCTAAACAACTTTATCATGAATTTCACGTTCACCCGTTTGGTAAGAGCGCTACGAGCTGGATTGCACGGTTTTC
>JBAYVP010000190.1:0-9717 GCA_041674485.1 Sulfuricellaceae bacterium | reverse complement strand
CCCTTTGTGGCCGTGTTTACAGGGGATATGAATTTCGACGGGATTTGCTATTGATACAGCAAACCCCGTCAAAATAGCTTTCCCTTATACGCTACGGCTGCTTAAAACCGTGAAACTTTAGTTACAGTATTTTCAATCAAGAACAATTACAAAAATTATAGTTACAGTCTTTATGCTCTAATGCAATAACAAACGACAACAAATTGTCGCTTGTGAAGTTGCGATTTTCAAGTGAAGGTCGCAATTTCTGATAAGAATTTTTCACGCGAAGACGCGAAGCCGCGAAGAAGTGGGGGCGAGTAAGAATGGGCGGTCTCATTCCCAACGCGCAAAAAAAAAAGATACTGGTTCGCTTTTCTTCGCATCTTCGCGTCTAAAGCGTGAGTCGGCTTGGCTGTTCGCCAAAAGCGAACCTCACATTGATCTGAGTTGAAAACGCTGTACCTTCGCACGTTCGCCGACATTAAGAGAGTCAAGAAATTCAATCATGGGAACCTTGTCACCCAGTTTTGCAAAGTCATTAAGTGTAACAGCGCATTACAACTCATATTCTTTCATAGCCCACCCTTGGATTGAATTTCCGGTCAAACCATCGGCGGGTAGCGGTAGCAGTGTTCGAGTTTCTCATTGCTCCATTCCACAATATGGGGAAATTTCATGTCGTGCAAAATCACCAGGTCGTAAATCTGTTGCACGTCACCGGTAAACAGCAGCCAGGCGACTTCACTAAGGTGTTCGAGGTCTATCACCCAAAAGCCGCATGCGCCGGCGTCGATACGGTCCAGCAAGGGCAGGCGCGGCGCGCCTTTGGAGGTGCGGGGAAGCGACAGGCCGACGAAGAGCAGCGAACCCAGGTGATCCAGCCCGCGGGTATAGCCGGGCAGCTCGGCCACCAGCGTGCGCTCGCTGCCGTCTTCGCGGCAGCGCCACACGCGACCGAAGCCGGATTCGCAATAATACAGCCAGCCATTGATCCAGCGCGGCGAATGGGGGAAGAGCAACTGATCGACGATCACCCGGTTGTCAGCCACGGACATCAGTGTGCCGTCGCCTTTGAAAACCCGCCACGCGCTGGGTTTATCGTCGCTGCAAAAAGTGGTGACGAAGGCCGGGCGTCCGTCGCGCATAGCCATGCCATTGAGGTGGCAGCTATCGTCGGGTTTCAGGCCGGCGACGAAATGGGGTT
Source organism: Sulfuricellaceae bacterium (assembly GCA_041674485.1). Classification (GTDB taxonomy): domain Bacteria; phylum Pseudomonadota; class Gammaproteobacteria; order Burkholderiales; family Sulfuricellaceae; genus JAGXQV01. Next base: position 8,531 of record JBAYVP010000190.1, on the reverse strand, counting down.
TCCAACGCGGCACGAAATTGTAGTCGGGGCTGAGCGTCGCCAGGCAGGAGAAAGTAGAGTTGACCAGCCACAAGCCTTCCTCGCCCCAAGCGATGTCGTGAACGTTGATGTTGCCGGTGACCAGCGAGCCGCGCGGCACGAAGCAGGCATCCACCCGGCCTTGCAGGTCGATCTCAGCACCTAGCTCATCATGGCGGCGGTAATCCAGCACTTGCGCCCAACTGCCCAGCACCAGCCTATCCGGGGTGACGGCTAACCCCATCGGGAGGGGAATATCCTGAAACAATACGTCGATAGTCGCACTTTCGCTACGCACCAGCATGATGCGGTTGGCTTGAAAAGAAGTGAGCGCCAGACTGATGTTCAGCCCTTGCAGCAAGGTCGGCAGGTTATCGGAATGCAGGCTGGACGGGTCGAAGTCTTCGGTATCGGTCATGATTACTCTTTCTTGGTCACAGCTGCGGCTACCGCCCGCCCGGCATGGACGCGACCGACGCCCAACAAGGGGGAGCGGCCATCGCTAAAGTCGCCCGGCGGGCTGCGGTCAGCGGTGTCGGCGAGCAGCTTGCGCACTTGGTTGTGGTCGAGTTGCGGATTAGCCGCCAGCATCAGCGCGATGACCCCGCTGACCACCGGCGCAGCAGCGGAGGTGGCGCCCAAAGGCTCGAATCCGTCCAAGTGGTTTCCGGTGGTCTTGACCATGCCCGGCGCGGCGATGAACACCCCCGCGCCGTAAGCGTTGCCGTAAGGCGCGCCGCGATGATCCAGAGCCGTGGCGGCCAGCAGGGCGGGGTAGGCCGGGAACTGTTCCTTCCGGGCGATTTCAACCGGACGGTTGCCCGCAGATACGACCAGCAGCACACCGCGACCCTGGCGCCCCCGAGTGGCGAGGTCGTCCACCAGATGCGCCACCGGGTCCAGCATCAACGGAAATGTCCAACTGCAATTGATGATGTCCGCCCCGGCCTGCGCCGCCGATTGAAAAGCGATAATCGTGGCGGAAGTCCAGCCGCTCATCAGCCGCACCGCGATCAGCCCGGCTTCAGGCGCGATGCCGTCGATGCCGAACCCATTGTGGCGGGCGAAAATCAGCCCGGCAACGAGGGTGCCGTGGGTTTCTTGCGCACTCTCCGGCGCGATCCGCCGTGAGCGCCGCTCGACATCGAAACCGGCTACCAGCTTGGTTCCGCGCAAGTCTTTATGTTGCAGGTCGATTCCCGTATCGATGATGGCGACGCGCACGCCTTGCCCCTGCGTCAAGCGCCAGGCATCGCGCAGGCCGATGGCGTCGGCCAAGTCGAAGTGTTCCCAGTCGAAAAACCGGCCAGCGTCATGCCGGGTGATATTCTGGGAGAGGTCGGGCTGTGCCGAGATCACGCCCGGCATTTGCGCGAGTGGGCTTAGCAGCGCGAGCGCCGTCGCCACGTCGGCGGTTTCCAGCAATTCGATATGGGATTTTTCCAGTTGCGCCAGCGGGGCGTGATCTTTCACTTGCGGCATTTTGACAATGGCATCCAGGGTGCGCGGGTCGCTGACCACCACCAGCAGGCGGTTGGCCATCGCCACCAGCGCCCCGTCCGGCGTGGTGAAATAACGCACGCCGGGATGGCTGGGCAGATCGGCAGGAGCGGACGCTTCCCGCAGTTCCAGACTGGCGCCAAGGTTGGCGATGCGCACCGCGAAGCCGCGATCTGCGCCATGCGATGTAGCCGTGGCGTGGGTGGTGGCCGGGAGCAACAGCGCCAGCATAACGGCGAGGATGTCGGCAAGGCGGTGTTTCATGGCGCCAACCCCGCTATCTCCTCCCGGCTCAATCCGGTAATTTCCATGATATCGGCAATTGTCATCCCTTTTTGTTTCATCTTGAGGGCAATTTCCAGCTTGCCTTCCAACTTGCCTTCGATCCTGCCTTTTTCAAACTTCTCTTCCATGCCATACCGGTCCGCAGTATCGCGTATTTGCCAATATTCATAGACTTCCAGTTCTTCCCGGCTCCAGGTGTTCATCGCAGCTTGCGCGTAGGCGGCTTTCAATTCGGGGATTTTTTCGGCGCTTTTGGGGATTATGGTCAGGTTGCCGGCGTTTTTTATGAAATAGACCCATTTTTCGACAATGCTTTCCAGTTCGGCTTCCTGTTTGTTGAATTTTCTCAATTCGATAAAGTTGAATTCGAAATCGCGCAGTTCCTGTTGCAGGGTTTCCTTGTTCAGGATCAGGTGGCGGGTCAGGTAGCTGTCGCCTTCGAACGAGTTGAAGTCCAGTATGCCGATAAAGATGACTTGATTCAGCTTTGGATAGTCGTCACCCTTGTTGATCTGGGCGGTGTAGGCCTTGGCGGTGTAATACAGCGCGCGTTTGTCGAAACAGGGGTTGTCCTTCACCTGCATTTCAACGATGAAAGTGACGCCCCGATGATCGACCGCTTTGATGTCCAGGATGGTTTCCTTGAGCAGCGGCAAATCCGGCGCTTGCCAGGGATTTTTGAGGTTGATGTCCTTGATGCGCTTATCGCCTTGCAAATCGAGCACCGCATTGAGCAAGCCGATCAAAATTTCCTTGTGTTGTTCGTTGCCGAAGATTTTTCTGAAAGCGATGTTTGTTTTGACGTCAGCGAATTGCATGGGAAGCTCCTGACGCCTGGAATGTTGGACGAGGCTTAAAATATTCCAGCATTTTCCGTCAAATCAATATCAAATTGGCGAGATCAAGAATAAGTATGGGCCAAGAGCGGATAAGTGCGAGCCGCATCCACCTGAACATTTCAGGGGACACCGTTTTGGTGGATGCGCTACGCTTATCCCCCCTACAGAAATCCCGCGATGGACTATTTTGGGGTTCCATCTAGCCCAGGTTGGAATTATACCTCTGTAATAGAGGGGCGTGTGCGCAACCTGAGTTCAGGCATCCCGTGATTGAGGGCGGGATGGCATAAATTTTATACGCTATTCGCCGGAATTATAGTCATCTCATAGGGAATGATAATTCGGAAGGCTTGTCATAATGCTCCGCAGAAGCGCGCGATTCGTCCGTTACGAACTGTCATCGTCGATTGGGGCTAAAGCCAGGGTAAATTTGTTCTCAGAAATTCATGATAAAAATCAATGATGGAAAACATTCATGAATCCCAGGCAAACTGAGCAGCAACGCTGCTCAACTCATGACGGCAATCCGTAAAAACAAAACCTTTTTCACCGCAGAGGACGCAGAGGAAGAGCATGAGGGTTTTCCTCTGCGTCCTCCGCGTCCTCTGCGGTGAATCGGTTTTTTCCGTGCTGAGAACAAATTTACCCTGGGGCTAAAGCCCCACCTGCACGCGGTATTCAGGATTTTATGAAATATCCGGGTTTTTGAGAAGGGAAGCACTTGCAATCCGCGCAATAAAAAAACCTGCAACATTCAGTTGCAAGCCCTTGTATTTTTAATGGCTAACGTATATAGTCGCGCAAATGTCTTAATTTATCAAGGCGTTTACGTTGGTTGCGGCAAGTTCAAACTCATGTACCACACAATACACAGGAGGCAATGATGGGCGATTGGTATTTAGGTGAAATTAGAGCTTTTCCTTATGTGATAATCCCGGAGGGATGGCTGGCCTGTAACGGCGCCATACTGCAAATTCAACAATATGCCGCCCTTAACTCTTTGCTCGGCACAACCTATGGCGGGGATGGCAGAACAACTTTTGCGCTTCCCGACCTCAGGGGGCGGACGGGCGTAGGGCGGGGCACGAATAAGCAAGGGACGACTTCTTATAAGATGGGGCAGACCGGCGGCTTGGAAACCGTAGCCCTCACCCAGACGCAAATCCCGGCGCATACGCATAACGTGATGGGGATTGCAGCGCCAGCTACAGCGTTCCAAATGCCGGGAAGCTACATTTCTTCCTGGGGACCCAACAAAAATGTGCCGACATCGCAAAATTTATATGCGGCGCCGGCGAACGCAGCCGGCATGGTGCCGCTGAACCCCGGTAGTGTTGTGGCGGACGGGGGCGGCGCCGGGCATGAAAACATGCAGCCCTTTCTGGTGCTCAATGTATGCATTGCGTATCAAGGTGTTTATCCCACGCGCCCTAATTAAACCCAACCTACGATTAAGGAAATAACATGTCTGATTATTATGTTGGCGAAATACGCATCATGGCTGGACTGCTCCAAAAAAAGCCTCCGGCGGATTGGCTCGTTTGCGACGGCTCATTGCTTACGATCAGTCAATACCAAGCACTTTATTCTCTTCTGGGTATAACGTATGGCGGCGACGGCGTGACGACATTTGCGCTCCCGGATTTACGCGGTCGCTTGTGCATCAACAAGGGCACCGGTGTCGTAAACGCCACGACCACTCTCACTCCGAGAACGTTAGCCCAGAAAGGGGGAGTGGAAACCGTGGGCTTAAGCGAAGCCACCATGCCGTCTCATACCCATATACTCAACACCGCCGGCACGGCTGCCACCAGCCCGACGGTTGCATCGACCGTGACCTTCGCCAATACCACGGGCACGAACACCATGTATGTTAAGGACGGCCTGGCTGCGACGGTTGTAACCAAGGTCAATCCCGCCGACAGCACGATAAGCAACACGGGGGCAGGCCAATCGCATGACAATATCATGCCTAGCCTGGCTTTAAACTACATCATCGCGACGAACGGGCTTTTTCCGCAAGTATCTTAAGGGGGAATAATTATGGATGCATATATTGGAGAAGTTAGAGCTTTTGGATTTCTGTTTGCACCGGAGGGTTGGCTGGAATGCACCGGCCAACTCTATTCCATCCAACAATATCAGGCTTTGTATGCGGTTATAGGTCCTACCTATGGCGGCGACGCTAAAACCACCTTTGGCGTGCCCGACCTGAGGGGAAATGCAGTGATGGGCGCCGGTGAAGGTCCGGGGCTAACCAATCGAACGCAAGGCCTGTCTTACGGCAGCGAAGGCATTGCGTTGACTATGCAATCTCAATTGCCTGCCCATAACCATACCGTTGTTATGGAGACAGTGGTGTCTACCGGGGTTCAGGCTAACACATTGGCGACGCCGGTTGCAAATAGCTCATGGTTGTCGCATCCGGTGCAGATAACCGGTGCCAATACTTCAAATACAATTAATAATTTTACCAAGGCAGCTACAGGGGTTGCAGTCAACACCGCTTTTTCTCCATTGACCTTGGGTGCAGCCGCCGGCGGTAGCCAGACGCATGAAAACCGCCAACCTTTTCTGACTATGATTTATTGCATTTGCTACGACGGTATATTTCCCAGTCCGGCGAATTAGTTGGCGGATGGGTGCATGATAACGCCTGTAAAAAAGATTTGAACGGGCAGAGCCCCGCCTCTGACCGGGAGGTGGGGTTTTTTCATTTGGGAGGGACGACTGCTCGCATGGTAGTGGTATGAATGAAACATGGCGCCGCGTCTAGTTTAAGTGCGGATAAGCGCCGCACATCCACCATGCCGGCGCAGGAAAGTGAATGCGCCCGTGCTTATCCATCCAACGCTCCTGAAGAACAAATTTACCCGGTCGCCCCCTTCGCGCTTTGTCGTCAGCCGGCGCGCCGAACCAAGGAATTGACATTCATGTCCACCGATACCATTACTCTGCGCCCTGCCTTGCCGGAAGATCAGCCCTTCTGCCTGCATCTTTTCTCTTTGGTCAAAACCGAGGAACTGCAAGCCTGGCAATGGGACGAGACATTGCGCGCCAGACTGATGCACATGCAATTCGCCGCGCATGAGCAGCATTTTCGGCAATGCCGGGAGCCGGTCAGTGATAGCATCGTGCTGGTCGAACCGGTTGTCGGCGCAGCGCAGACCATCGGGAGGATGGTTGTCTTGCGCGGCGCGGGGTTGCATCTGGCCGATTTAACCTTGCTGCCGGAATTTCGTTGCCGGGGGATCGGTGGACGCCTGATCGGCGATTTGCAAGCACAGGCTGCGGGCGAAGGGCTGTCGTTGCGCCTCCAGTGCAATCCCGGCAACCCGGCCTTGCGCCTTTATTTGCGCCTAGGCTTTCAGGTCATCGAGCCGGGCGTTGCGCATTCACTGCTGGAGTGGCGGCCAGTTTCATAAGCCCTGCTGGAACTGGCGACGCTGCTTCACGATATGCGCTATCAGGGCGGGATAGTCAAAATCTTCGGGCAGCAGCAGCGGCAAGGCGATGTTGTCATCGACGATACGCCGCACGGCGTCAGACCAGATGGCGGCGGGAAGCGTTGCGGGATCGCCGTCGGCCAAGCGGGCGATGGCGAGTTCCTGCCCCCAGAAGTAGATGGCCTTGGCCTGGACATTGGCCTGCATGAGGCGCAATTCGTCCACGGCGCGCGGTTCTTCAAGGTGTAGCCAGATGTCGGCATAGAGGAAATCCACCGGGCAGTTCGGTTGCCAGTGCAGCGCGTCGGCTTCGACGATACGCAGCTTGGCGATGGCTTCGGCGGGAAGGCCGGCAAAGGCTTGCGCTTGGGTGAACAGGTCGATCACTTCGGGGTCGCGCTCGATAACGGTGACGGCCTGCACTGCCGGGTTAAGAGCGATGTTGGCGGCTATCCAGCCCATGCCCAGCCCCATCACCACAGTATGTCCACGGGCGTAGCGGCAACCCAGTTCCTGAGTTTCCATTTCATAGGGCGAGAGCGACATCCAGGTTTCCCAAGTTGTCCCATCTCCATTGGCGTTCCGCAGCAAAGCCGGCAATCCCCATGTGCCCCACAGACCGCTATAGTAACCCCGAACAAGCGTAAAATCGCCATGCATCAGCTTCCAGCGACCGACTATGCCGTCACGGTAAACCGGCATGTGAAGATCGGTCGTATATAGGGGAACGTTCAGTGCTGCGGCGAGTTGAAGTGCTTGTTCGATAGACATTGCGTTATCCGGGACTGAAGTTTCACGGGAACATTCTAAACTATACCTTGCCTTGCCACAATTTACCGATTTAGCCGATTTAGCTGCGGGATAGCAATGTGAGAGCACTACGGGCTCAGGGTAAATTTGTTCTCAGAAATTCATGATAAAAATCAATGATGGAAAACATTCATGAATCCCCGGCAATCTTCGTGCGACGCTGCTCGACTCATGGCGGCAACCCATAAAGACAAAACCTTTTTCACCGCAGAGGACGCGGAGGACGCAGAGGAAGAGCATGAGGGTTTTCCTCTGCGTCCTCTGCGGTGAATCGGTTTTTTCCGTGCTGAGAACAAATTTACCCTGACTACGGGCTGGATTGCACGAATTTATGACATATCCAGGCTAAACGGTTACGTTTTCGTGGATAAACCGAGCTTTCCAAGAAAACTACTTATTTTTCATGGGATACACCGGGGCTACACCCGGCGGGCGCGTCTTGAAACGGCGGTGCAGCCAGAAATATTGTTCCGGCATTTCACGTATGCGATCCTCGAAAAAAGCGTTCATGCGCCGGGTGTCGCTTTCGAGGTCGGCGCTGGGATAGTTTTCCCAGGCCGGATAAAATTTCACCACATAGCCCGCACCGCCGGGAAGCTGACGGGTAATGCAGGGAACCACGGTTGCGCCCGCCACGTTGCATAAGCGCGACAGCCCAGTGATAGTGGCCGCCGGTACGCCGAAAAACGGCACGAATAGCGCGTCGCGCGCACCGAAATCCTGGTCCGTCACATAATAAAACGGCAAACCGCCGCGCAACGCCTTCACCACCGGACGTATGCCGTCCTGGCGCGAAAACAGCGTAGTTGTGCCGAAGCGGGTGCGTCCGCGCCGCAATATGCGGTCGAAAAATCGGTTGCGCTGCCGACGATACAAGGTGACAAGCGGATATTCCGTAGACAGGCGCATACCGCCCATGTCCAGCCCGACGAAATGGCAAACCAGCCAGATCACCGGTTTTCCCCCAAGCGCCAGACTATGCTCCAAGCCCTCAATTTTCACCAACCGCTGTATGCGCGCCCTGGACGACCACCACAGGATGCCGAATTCCAGCATACCCCGGCCAAAAGCGCGAAAATGTCGGCGGACCAAGGCTTCCCGCTCATTTTCCGGCATTCCGGGAAAACACAGACGCAGATTGGTGCGCGCAACTTGCCGCCGCTCGCGGGCGAAAATAAATAACAACATGCCGAATCCCTGGCCGATACGGGAAAGTATCGCCAGCGGCAGGAAATGCAAAAGCCAAACAATAAAAATACCCAGTCGGGTCATCCGAATAACCTTTTTTCAAATCGCCATGAGCAGAAAAGCCTCCTCTCCACCCTGCGGGGAAAGCGAAGCCGGCTTTTATGTTGCTTTTTTGCATTGACCTGAGTAGTTGCCTTGCGCGGGGGAAATTGTCCCGATTGGATTGTTCCTTCGCGGTTAAATCCGAAAATTGTAACCGCTACCCGGCATTTCCACTTTTCCTGAGAATTCGTCGATTATAATTCTAGCCCGGATATTTCATCCTAAATTCCTTAGTTGAACGGGCTGGAGTGTGCGGTTTTCCGGGTGCAGGGCATACCCGACAGCCTACGGCTTGGGCACAAGAGGCGCAACGACGCGCAATGGTCGTTCCATTGCCTTCTCT
>JBAYVP010000189.1:0-9717 GCA_041674485.1 Sulfuricellaceae bacterium | reverse complement strand
GTTTTGTCTTTATGGATTGCCGTCATGAGTTGAGCAGCGTTGCGGCTCAGTTTGCCTGGGATTCATGAATGTTTTCCATCATTGATTTTCATCATGAATTTCTGAGAACAAATTTACCCTGCCCCCAGCCCCGACGCAATTGACCGCCATTTTCCTTGCGCAAGTGGGAACGTAGCCCGATTAACCGAGGATTTCCTGTCGCCCTCAGCCCGCTGAAAATGCAGCAACCCATAAACCTCGTTCACAACAATGATGAAGGGCTTTGTTTTAGAGACGCAGTTTCAAGTGTGGATTTTGCTGCTATGCAGAGAGGTGGCGCCGATCAGTGAGCATATCCCCAGCAATCAAGCATGTAGTGCGGCGTATTCGCGAGCCGTCGGCAAGGCGCGCGGGAGTGTTCGATTTTGCGGACAAGTGACTTCCCAGCCCAGACAGGCAAACCAGATGGCGCGCGGGATGGGCTTGGCTCCGGCGCGGTAGCAGGCCACCGTGCGACGGGACAAGCCCAACGATTCGGCAGCGGTACTGAGCGAGAGCTGATTGCGCTTCATCCAGTCGTCAAAGAGTTGCGACGTGGGCAATCCCGCTTCTTCCTTGCAGCGTTCGTAAAGCTGATCCGCTCCCAGATCGATGTCGCCCGACCATTCAACCGCGTGTCCGCACCTGCCGACGCGCACTTGCGAAAAAATTTCCGCATCACGCAAGGGAGCAAGCTGTTCAAAGCGTTCAATCCAGTCGCCAACGTGGGCTACCAGTGTCTCGCCGGTTGTCCAACGGATTTCCAGTACGCCAGGCTCAAGCGCCGTCACCTCATCAATCCGGGCTGGTTTCATCGAGTAATCTCCTTCCATTTCTGCAACAACAATCCGCAGTGTTTACGCGCCCAAGCCAAAGGTTCAGCGAGTTTTGCTCTGGGCGAACCTCACCCGCAAGGATGACTTCACTCTCAATCGCAACGGCACAACGGTCTCCATCCGTAAATTCCAGATGAATGTGGGGCACGCCATGCTCACGGAGAAAGATCGATAAGCGGCAGTTTGCAAATATCTTGATCGTGAGCATGCAAGTAATGGTAGTGCATTATCCTAGAAAGCTCAGTTGAACGGGCTGGAGTGTGCGGTTTTCCGGGTGCAGGGCAAGGCGCAACGACGCGCAATGGTCGTTCCATTGCCTTCTCTTGTAGTTACAACGCCGCCATGCGCCCGGAAAACCGTGCAATCCAGCCCGTAGCGCTCTCACCATACGGGTGAACGCAAAATATATAATAAAGTTGTTTAGAACCACCATGTTACGCATCCTGGCAAGCGGTCAACTGAGCTTTCTAGGATTATATGCACCCCCAGGGTAAATTTGTTCTCCGCCCGGAAAAAACTGATTCACCGCAGAGGACGCAGAGGAAAACCCTCATGCCCTTCCTCTGCGTCCTCCGCGTCCTCTGCGGTGAAAAATATTTTGTCTTTATGGGTTGCCGTCATGAGTCGAGCAGCGTCGCGGCTCAGTTTGCCTGGGATTCATGAATGTTTTCCATCCTTGATTTTCATCATGAATTTCTGAGAACAAATTTACCATGTATGCACCCCTTTCAAGGAGCGAGTGCATCACGGTCAGCCAGCAAGGAACGGTAAAGCGCCACCAGGCGCTCTCCCATGGCTTCCAGGCCGAACGGCTCCACCGCGCTACGCGCCGCAGCGCCCATTGCCGTTGCGGTATCTGCATCCAGCAAGCGCGTCATCGCATCCGTTAATGCCGCGACATCCAGTGCGTCGCAGACATAGCCGTTTTTGCCGTTTTCGATCAATTCCGCCGCACCGCTTTTCAGGCTGGTGATCACCGGCAGGCCACAGGCGGAGGCTTCCAGCGCGACGTTCGGGAACGGGTCGTAGAGCGTCGGCAGCATGAAGGCGTCGGCGGCTGCGTAAAACGGTTTCACGTCTTTTTGCCTGCCGGCGAAATGCACCCGTTGCGCGAGTCCCAGCCGGGCGGCTGCGGATTCGAAGGCTGCCGCTTTTTTGTCCTTGCCGACCACCAGCAGGTGGCTTTCCGTGGGCAGTCCAGCCAGTGCCTGCAACAATGCCGCCAGCCCCTTGCGCTCGAAACCGGAACCGACGAACAGGAATAGCGGCGCGCCCGGCGGGATTGCGTATTGCGCCCGTAACGCCTGGCGATGCAGGGCTTTCAGGCGTGGATGGAAAGCTTCGGTGTCCACCCCGCTGTAGATTACCCGCAGTTTGTCTTCCGGCACGCTGAAATAGGCGCGGATTTCTTCCTTGACCATGTGCGAGTTGCAGATCACCGCTTTCAGGCGCGGGCTGGCGAACAGTTTTTTTTCCGCCGCCAGTACATAGCGGTGATAGGGGTTGAGTGCGATGCCCAGCCTGGCGACGGCGCCCAGCGTGCGTCGGCGCTGTGTCAGCCATTCGCGATGCACCCCGTCGCCGGCGCGAAACACGTCGCAACAGGCGATGCGCTCGTGGGATTGCACCAGATCGAATTCACTTTCCTGCAACGCACGGCACACGCACCGGGCAAAGCTCCAGTCGCGCCACAGGTTGCCGAGATGGAAGGGGTCGCAGATCAGCGCCGCATGTTCGTTGTTGCCCGGCCAACTGCGGGTGACGACGGTCAGTTGCGCGCCCTGCCCGTGCAGCGCCTGCATCGCGCGTTCGACGAAACGTTCCGCGCCGCCGTAAGCGGTGTAGCGTTGGCGCACCAGCGCGATGCGCAAAGGCATGGGTGATGGGTGATGGGTGATGGGTGATGGGGCGCGAGGATTTTCCCATTTCCCATTACTCATCACCCATTGCCTCCCGCATGACCTCGTGAATAGCGGCGAGCACCTGTGCGACTGAAATCGTTTCCAGGCAATCGGCCACCTTGCCGCCACCGCAGCCGTCGTTGCCGCATGGGCGGCAACTGTGGCCGGATGTGACGATGCGGTGGGGCGTGCGCCACGGACCCCATTCCTGGTCGCCGCTGGGGCCGAACAGCGCCACGCAGGGGGCGCCCATTGCTGCGGCGATGTGCATCGGCGCGGAATCGACGCCAACGAACAGCTTGGCGCGCGCGGTGAGCGCCGCGAGTTGCTTGAGCGACAATTGGCCGGACAAATTGACCGGCTGCGCAGCCAGCGGCGCAATGATGCGCCGCACCATCGCTATTTCGTCGGCGCTGGGCGCAGCACTCAGCACGATGCGCTGGCCTTCGGCTTGCAACTGCGCGACCAGCGCAGTCATTTTTTCTTCCGGCCAGCATTTGAATTGCCAGCGCGAGGGGGGGTGGAAATGGATGAAATCCTGGCCGCACAAGCCGTGCTTTTCAAGAATGCGCTCGATGTCGGCTTCCGCTTCCGCGCCCGCAACCAGCACCAGCCGGCGCTCCTCTTCGCCGGGATAGACGCCGATGCGGCGAAGCGCGTCAAGGTTCAGTTCCACGCGATGGCGCAGGCGCGCGCCGGGAAAGGAGAAAAAATGGGTGAAGCTGTTGCGCCAAAAGCGCCCCTTGCCGCCCAGCTTTTCGGCTACGCCGTAGCGCACGTCAAGCAGGCGGGTCAGCCATGCGCCACGGGGGTGCTCGGTGAGATGGATCACCAGATCGTAATGCCGTTCCCACAAGCGCGACAGCAGCCGCCATTCGGCGCGGAATTGCGCGGGCAGCCCAGCGCGTTTCCAGTTGCGGTCTATGGTGTGAACTTGCGAAATGGCCGGATGCAGCGTCAGCATCTCCGCCGTGTCGCGGTACACCAGCGCATCGATTTCCAGGTGCGGCGCGCGATTTTTCAACACGCCGAACAGCGGCGAGGCCAGCAGCACATCGCCGTGGTGGCGCAGCTTGATTACCAGCACACGGTGCAGCGCGGTTAAATCGATGGCGTCTTTCAGCATGGTGCGGATGGTAGAAAGGAGAAGAAAGCGCTAAGGATAGTCACGTTTGTCATGCCGACAGCGGATGATCCTAGAAACCTCCGTTCAACGGAGGTTTCTAGGATCAACATATTTGTCCAAGGCGCGCTCTATTCTTTCCATCGCTTGCTCATGGGGCACGGCGGGACATGTGGCTGCTTCCACCATGCGCTTTTTGATCAAGCGCACCTCTTGCTCGGTTTGTTCAAAGCCATCGCGCAACACATATTTCAGCATATCGTGCGGTGTGCGCCCGGCTGCGTCGGCAAGCTTTTGCAAGCGCGCCTGCGCGGTTTTGCTTAAGCCGGCAAAATGGGTCATGGTTTCCTCCCGCACGGCTACTTCATCGCCCTCATCATCTCGCCCAGCACCCGCTCCATCGCCTCGATGCGGCGCTGCATCGCTTCCAGTTTGCCATTCATCTGGCCGACGTTGAACACGCTGACGTTTTCCACCGGGGTGGACAGCGCGTTGGCATAGCCCAGCCAGGAAGCGTCGTACACCTTGACGTTCTTGAACCCAAGGTCTTTCAATACCGCAACGCTCTCGGCGGCGCGCACCCCACTTTGACAATAGACGATGGTTTCCCTGTCCGGGTCTAGTCTGGCGTAGAGCGCCTTGAGTTGCTCGGGGGATTTGAGGTTCATGCCGTCCTTGTTGGCGGCTTCCTTTTTGATCAACCGGGCATGCGCGTCGGGGTCTACCCAATTCTTTTGGAAGGGGATGTTGATCGCGCTGGGAATATGCCCGCCGCGTATCGCGCGAATATCCTCGCCGCTGAATTCCTTGGGCGAGCGCGCATCGACGATTTGCGCACCGGTGCCGATCTTGCTGACCACCTCTTCGGTGCTTACCGTCAATTCCGGCTGCGTTTTCAGCTTGAGCGTCAGCGGTGCGAATTTGGGCGTTTCGGTGGCGGTTTCTTTCCTGGCCGCTTTCCAGTCGTCGATCCCGCCATGGTAAACATGGACGTTGCTTCCGCCGAAGTACTGCACGGTGTACAGCCCGAAATACACGATAGGGTCGGCCTTGTTGCCATACACCACGATTTCGCGGGACAAGTCGATGCCGGCGTCGCCAAAAATTTTTTCGATCTGCTCAATGGGCAAATAATCCTCATTGTGTTCGAAGCGCAACACCGAACCGATGCTGCCGATGTTCAGCGCACCGAGGATATGCCCCTTGCGGTAGCTTTCGGCATCGCGCACATCCCACAACAGCGCCCCGCGCTTCTGCGCTTCGGCGACGAAAGCGGTATCGACGATCAGGCGCTTTTCCGGCATGGACGCCATGGCAAAGCTGGCGAACAGCGCCAGCAGCAGCGCAAATACCCCCGTTTTTATGTTCTTCATACTAAGGCTCCGAGACTTTAGAAAAAATATTGAGGTATTTTACACATGTTGCGCAACAACCAAACGCAATTTGGCGGCGCGCGGCATACGCTTGATCGCATTTTCGCGCCGGCTGGCGGTTGCGCGGTCGGGATGCGCTTCGAAAAAAACCACCCGCACCGGCAGGCGGGAGCGGGTGTATTTGGACGCCGTGCCGTTGTTGTGCGCCGCCAGCCGCTTGTCCAGATCGTTGGTGATACCGGTGTAGAGCGTGCCATCGGCGCATTCGAGAATGTAGCAGCGCCAGTTCAAACCTTGCTCCATCGCCCCGCCGCCAGCATAATGCCAAGCAACGCCAGCACCAGCCCATTGCCCCAGCGCACATACGGCGTTGTCCCGCTGTAACCTTGCGCCGCGCCGTCGAGCCGGGTCACCTCGAATTGCGGCGCCAGCTTCACCGTGTTGCCGTGCTGGTCGATAATCGCGGTGACGCCGGTATTGGTGGCGCGCAACATATAACGACCGGTTTCCAGCGCGCGCATGGCGGAAATCTGCATATGCTGCCAGGGCGCCGCCGAATCGCCGAACCACGCATCGTTGCTGAGATTCACCAGCATGGTCGCATCCGGCAACTTGCGGATCAGCTCCTCGCCGAATACATCCTCGTAGCACACCGCCAGCGCCAGCTTCTGCCCGGCCACCAGCAGCAACGCCTGGTTTTCCGCGCCGCGCGCGAAATCGTCGAGCGGGATGTGCAGCACCTGATGCACCAGCCACGGAACCAGCGGCTTCAGCGGAATATACTCGCCGAACGGCACCAGATGGGTTTTGCGATAGATTTGCACCGGCGCCAGACCGAAACCCAGCACACTGTTGTAATAATGCTTGCCGTCAAACTCCGGTACGCCGATTAACACATCGCCCCCCAGACTGTCGGCATGCGCCGCCAACTCCTCGTAATAAGCGCGCGGCACCTGGTCAATAAACACCGGCAACGCGGTTTCCGGCATCACGATCAGGCGCGCACGGCTTTTCAGCGCCAAGGTGCGGTAAAGTTCCAAGGTGACGGAGGCTTTTTCCGGACGCCATTTCATCTCCTGCGGTACATTCCCCTGCAACAGACTGACGCTGACAGGCACACCCACCGGCTGCGTCCATACGACCTGTTTCAGCCCCCAGCCGGCCAGCCACAATGCCGCCAGTCCAGCCAGCGTCGGCAACGCCGCCGACTTGCGCTCGGCCAACAGCGCCAGCACGCCAGCACTGAGCGCAACCGTCAGCGACACCCCATACACCCCGACCAGCGGCGCATAGCCGGCCAACGGCCCAAGCGGCGCTTGGGCATAGCCAATCGCCAGCCACGGAAACCCGGTTAAAATCCAGCCGCGCACCCATTCCAGCAACACCCACAGCGCCGGCATCGTCAATAGGTGGCGCCGCACCTCTGAGCCGCCCAACCAGGACTGCGCCCAACCGGCGGCAGCGGGAAACAGCGCGAGCACGATGCAAAACAGCGCCGTCGCCGCAGCCGCCACCGGCAGCGGCATACCGCCGAAATCGTGCAAGCTGACATACACCCAGCTCACCCCCACCCCGAACAGCCCCAGCCCGAAAGCCAGGCCTATCCACGCCGCGCCGCGCCGGCTGGGCGCGTGCGCCCACAAACGAAACAATACGGCCAGCGTCACTGTCGGCAGGATGAAAATATCGAAAGGCGCAAACCCGGCCACCGTCAGCACGCCAAGGAAAAACGGCACGGCCAGCGAGCGCAATGGGGGCAGGAGAGATAACTTCATTGGGTAGCAGTGCAATCAAGATGGATATTATAGGATGTTACGCACAAGTGTCAAAAGCCCCCTGCAGGTGGCGAGAGCGAAGCGAGGGGAAAAAACCTGCTAAGTAGTTACAAACCATAAAGCTCTTTCACCAGTTCGCCCAGCGAAATGACCTCGATATCTTGCGCCATCCGGTAGCGTTCCGCGCCTGGATAAACGACAAACTTGCGCGCCGGATTGAGGTCGGCGCAAGCCGCGTGGAAGCCGCGTTCCAGTTTGGGCGTGAGGCTGCGCTTGATTTCGATGGCCCATGGCGGCCCGCTGGGGCCAGCCAGCAGCAAGTCGATTTCAGCGCCGCCGCCGGTGCGGTAAAAATAACCCTGGACGCCTTCCGGCGCGCAGGCCAGCAGGTTTTCGACGACGAAACACTCCCAGCTTAGCCCGACGACCGGGTGGGCGAGCAGGGTTTCCTTGTCCCGGATGCCGAGCAGGGCATGCACCAGGCCGCTATCGCGAACGTAGACTTTGGGCGCTTTGACCAGCCGTTTGCCCAAATTCCCATGCCAGGGCGGCAGCCGCCGCACCAGCAGGAGATCGACCAGCAGGTCGAGATAGCCGGCGGCGGTTTTGGCATCCACGCCCAAATTGCGGGCGAACTGGGCGACATTGAGCAGGCCGCCCTGATGGTGGGCAAGCATGCCCCAGAAGCGGCGCAGGGTTGCGACGGCAATGCGCGGGCCGAATTGGGGAATATCCCGCTCCAGATAGGTGCGGATGAAATCCTGCCGCCAGCGCATACTGCGGGCTGCGTTCGATGCAAGCAGGCTTTCCGGGAAGCCGCCGCGCACCCACAGCTCGTCGCTGGAAATGGCGGGCGTTTCCAGCACGGTAAAAGGCGTGAGTTCCAGATAGGCTATGCGCCCGGCAAGCGTTTCGCCGGATTGCTTGAGCAAATCGAGAGAAGCGGAACCCAGCAGCAAATATAGCCCCGCCCGCCGTCCGTTGCGGCGACTGCGGTCGATAAGCCCGCGCAGTACGGGAAAAATACCGGGCGCGCGATGCACCTCGTCGAGTATGACGAGCTTGTCCTGATGGTCGGCAAGATAAAGCTCGGGTTGCGCGAGCTTGGCGCGATCCTGTTCGGATTCGAGATCGAGATAGAGCGCGTTGTGACTTTTGCCGACCGCCAGCGCCAGCGTGGTTTTGCCCACCTGACGGGGACCAATCAGCGCGACTGCCGGAGAATAAGCAAGGGCATCGGCAAGAACGGAGGCAAGATGGCGAACTATCATCCTTGCAATTATGGAGTCTCACTGGATGAATTGCAAGCTTATTTCTGGGTGTTGCAACAGTGGCTCACCGGATAACCAGCCATAAAAATTTTATCATTCCATTGAATATATAGATTATTATGTATTTATATCGCGTGATGAAGGATAAAAAAACGCAAGTCAACAATTATTGCATTGACATTGTCACGGGATAGCCATTTTGAATTATAATTGCCGGACTGAGCAAGCACTATAATAGAGTAACAACAAAGAAGGAAGCGGTGTTAAGATACGCGGCAAGAGGGGGATAAGTGAACGATGGAGTTGGTGCGTACTCGCCCCCGCTTTCCACGCCAGCTCAACCCTCCGTAACGCCATAAATACAGTGTGGAGTAAAGACCAAGTGAAATCTATCGAGCGATTTGCCGATCTCATGCGCCTACGCACAGAGGAAGAATGGCGCGATCAAATTTTCAAGCTGGCGCACGACCTTGGCTATGAACGGACGTTACTGGCTACTTTTCCGAATCGGAACGGCCCGTTGGAGGCTGAGTCCGCGTTTTTACACAGCAATTATTCCACCGAATGGCGCAGCAAATACGACGCGAAAAAGATGGGTTACATCGATCCGACCGTCAGCCATTGCCTAAACAGCTTCATCCCCCTGATCTGGACTCCCGAGATTTTTTCCGCGAAAAAACAAAAGGAAATGTACGAAGAAGCCTGCGGTCACGGCATACGATCCGGCGTAACGCTGCCCATCCACGGAGTCAAAGGCGAACTCGGCATCCTGTGTTTCGCCGGCGACACGAAACCGGACAAACGTTTTCAGCAGGAGACCACTCGCCGCATTCCCGAACTGTCCTGTTTTCGCGACTTCATTTTTGAAACCTCGTTTCGCTTCATACCGCAGCCACCTCCAGCGGAAGCACCCGTTTCCCTCACCCGTCGCGAACTGGAATGCCTCAAATGGAGCTTGGCGGGAAAAAGCTCCTGGGTGATCAGCCAGATACTGCGCTGCACCGAATCGAACGTAAATTTCCACTTCAGCAACATTCGCCGCAAGTTCAAAACCATATCCCGCCAACAGGCCTTGGTCAAAGCGATCAGGATGGGGTTGATCTGCCCGGATTAACCCAGGGACTTTCCCTGCATTATTACACTCAACAGAGACTTTGATTGATATGGAAGTTTTGCAGTTTTGAGAAGGGGTGGCATAGTTATTCATACGCCCGACTGAGCGGAATTCGCCTATGGAACAACATCCGGCGCTTTTCGTCGCGCGAATTTATGAACCTAACCCATGTTTGTCATGCCTAAAAAATATTTATCCCTATCAATGCGTTACACATCAAAAAAAGTTGGAGTGGCACTACATTTACGTTATTTTTGCTTAAATGAGCATTTTTTCCATTCAGATTATGCGGTCTATTTCGATCTC
>JBAYVP010000188.1:0-9737 GCA_041674485.1 Sulfuricellaceae bacterium | reverse complement strand
CCTCACTAGACCGCTGGCATGTATTGCTGAACTACATCGTGGCGAAAATAACCAAGCGGACACCCAAAATATACGATCAGTTGTTTGCTATTGGTGTGGGTTAACTGCCGGATTTAGGGTTATGCGAATAATAAGAGACGCACCACGGTTTCCTATGTGGCTTACTGCACACGCTGAAGGATCATAAATTTTCCGGCCACAATCTGGCGGTATGCACTACTGCCAATATCTGTATCTCTTCCGATTCGATGCGATAAGCAAGCATGAACGGGAAGCGGCCAACGGTTACCCGGTCGCGGATTGTCGGTATCCCCAACGGACGCTGACTGCCGTCCGCCTTGGGTATCATGACGCGCCGCACCGGACTTGGGTTGTAAGTCTTGTCTTTCAGGTCTTGGGCTAATTCCGACAAAAACTTGTCTATCCCTGTCTTCTGCTCTATGTCCTCGAAGTTCATCCCATCGACACCGGGACTTCCTTTGTGGCCAAAAGTACCGTAGTCGATTTCTTTTGGGCTAAAATCGCACCACCAAATTCACCCCCAGCAAATCCTCAACATCCCGATTCAGCAAATTCGCTGCATAACCTTCCACGTTCCAGCGTTTGTCTTCCGATTCCCAATGCAGCTTGAGCGTCATGTCCCAGCCGGAGGCCAACGGTGTCAGGTTTGCTTCATCGACAAAGCGCGCCGAGCGCCATACGGTCTGTGCGCTGATGATCGTGCGCTGGTCGCCCGCCCAGGTCATGCCCAAAGTGGCGCGATGCTTCGGCAGGTAGGGAATGTCCTTGCCCTGGTTGGCTGTGCCGGTATTTTCAGAATGGGTGTTGGCATAGCCCAAATAACCGGCAAGGTTGCGCGTCAGTACGTGGTTGAAGCTGAAGCCGCCGCTGGTGGCATTGCCGCGCGCGAAGATCGGCGTGGCTTCGATCTGGTCGGGTGCGGCCAGGTTGGCAACGCTCTGCTGGCGCAACCGTTCGAGATTGGTGACATCGGCGCGGGTGTTGAGCGTGCCGTCGAGCGGTGAACTCAAATTATCCACGCGCTTGCGGTCGGCGAAGGCGCTCATGAACCATTCCGGCGACAGCTCCCAATCGAGCTGTCCGCGGAAGCGCGAGAGCGTGCCGCCGCTATAGACCAGCGAGTCGTCGATGGGGATGCCTGCGGTGGCGACGGGCGCCAGCGAGTTGTAGGAGGCGGGGCGCAGCCATTTCTGGTAGGCGCCGCGCAGGGTTGCGCCGTTGCCGACAACATAGCTTGCGCCTAATCTCGGTGCGATGAAGGAGCGGTCGTAGCTTTCGGGAAATTGCTGCTTCTGCGAATTATAGCCGTTTGGGTAGTCAACATAAGCATCACGGTCGATATTGATGTCACGTGACTTGGTGTAATGCTGCCAGGCGAGGTCGCCTTGCAGGTTAAAGCCATCGTTCACGCGATAGCGATCCGACAGCCACAGGTCGCGCGAACGGTCACTGTCACGCTGATTGAGCCGATCCAACGGGACAATTCCCGATCCGGTTATGGAGCAAGGGACTATCGACGATTCTATATGAATACATTTCTCACTAATTTGTGTATTTGTTTTTTTCATCAGGCCGAGTTCCGTGCCCCAACTCAGTTCGTGCTGATCGTTCACGGCAAAGGTGTGGCGCAACTGGATGTCGCGCTGATCGGGCCGGGTCGCGAACTTTGAGCCGTTGCTGGCGGTTCCCAAATTGGTCGCCACCGAGGTCACCGTGTCGACGGTCGAGGATTCATTCCCCGTGCCGATTTTCAGCCAGGCTTGCGATTGAGGGCCGAAGCGGTAATGCGCGCCAAGATCGAGCCGTTCGTTGCGCCCGTTGACGCGCTGCTCGACGCCGCTGGAAGGGCTCAACGCAAGCTTGGCTTCAAACGCGTTGGCATAGGCGAACAGGCCGAGTTCATAGGTCGGTCGTGCGCCGAGCGCCAGCGTGTAGGTATTGGCTGCGGCATCAAACATCACTTGATCGGGGCGCGTATCGGTGCGAATGATTTCCGCAAACCAGGCGATAGGTACATTTGAATTGGCATAGCCGTTGGCGGTAAGTGTCGGCTCGGTCATGCTGAAATCGCGGCTGGTGTTGTAACGGGCGCCGACATTCAAGTAAGCGCCGGGGCGCTGGATCAGGGTCGAGTAGCGGTTTGACGCGCCGAATACGGTGGGATCGGCAAGGAAGCCCTGGAACAGCTCGGATTTTTTGTTGAAGTCACCGGCATAGCGGTCGGCGAGAAACAGGTGGCTGCCGGCCCAGAACGGGTAATACGAATCCTGCGCATAGCTTCTCGCCCAATCTTCGAGGCCGAAGGCGGCGAGCGCGCTGCCGAGGTTTGCGCTGCCCTTTTGGTCGTTGGCGATCTGGTTGAGCGATTTGAGGTAGGGCAGCAAAGTCAATGCGCGGCGCGCCGTCACCAGCGCATCGCCGGGTTGCAGCAGATCGTTGCGGATCAGGCTTTCGAATAAATCGGGAAGCGGGTCTTTGCGGTCAAGTTCGCGCGCGCGCGACAGCGCGAACAGCGCATCTTGTATCCGCCCCTGCTGGTAATAGGCGATGGCGAGATACGTCTGCGCCCGCGCATAGCGCGGCTCGATCAGGGTTGCGGCGAGCAACCGGGTGATGGCTTCATCGGTGTTGCCCGACTTGAGTTCGACGAAACCGAGCCCGGTCAGCGCGACATAATCGTCGGCGCGCTGTTCGATTGCCTGGGTGAAGGCGGCGCGGGCGGCAGACAGATCGTCGGCAAAGGCTTCGAGCGTGCCAAGTTCGCCGCGAAAGCCTTCGCCCTGCGGATCGAGCGCAATGGCTTTATTGAGGCTGACGCGCGCGTTGGCCACCTCTTCGCGCTCGGACTGAACGACCCCGAGGCCGTGCCAGGCGCGCGCCGATTCCGGTGCCGTTGCGAGCGCCGAACGGTAGGCGGCGGTGGCGGCTTGCGCGCGCCCCTCGAAGCGCTCCAGCTCGCCTTCGGCAATCATCATTTCGGCCGAACGCGGATTGCGCCCCTTGGCGGCGGCCAGCGCACTGCGGGCTTCAACGATTTCATCGCGGGTCAGATGCAGGCGCGCGCGCCAGACATCGAAGCGCTCGTCATCAGGATAGCGCGTGGCGCCCTGGCGCAAGGTGCTGATCGCCGCTTCGATCTCGCCTTCCAGCACCTGAAAATCCGCGAACAGTAGCTGCGCCGTACCCGTGGCCGGCTGTTGCGCAACCAGGCGTTCAACTGCGCGCCGCGCTGCGGAGAAGTCACCCGCCCGCAGCAGATCGCCGATTGTTTTTAATGCCTCATTCTTAGCGCCGTCAAGTTCGGGGTAACGCCTGGGATCGACCGTGAAACTGCTCACCCACTGCACCCGGTCACGCGGGTTTTGCAATATTCTTTTAACCGGCGCGACGCCTATTTTTGCCTGTCCCTGTTCGCCCACACCGACGCTCACACTGCCCTGTTCGTTGGAGAGCAGCACTACGCCGGAAAGCACCGTCATGGTTGAGGTGCCATCTTCATCCACCACCATTTCCCAGTCGGTGCCGCGTATGGCCGCGAGTGCGGAGGGAGTCTCGACGATCAGCTTGTTGGGAGTTTTGTCCGCCATGCTCTGGATGAAAGCCGCAGGAGCGTTGATATTCTTGGACTGTGTCCAGGAGCGGCCCGAGCTTTGTTTGAGGATGGTGCCGCGATCGCGGTTATCGCCGAGCTGCTTGATCTGCATCATGCTGTTCGCGGCGAGCCGAATCTGTGTTTGATCGGCCAGCAACACGCCCATGCGGCTTGCGTCGCCGGTACGCACGAAGTCGCCCTGGGCGAGCTGCTGGCGGACTGCGGCATTGCGCCAAGCGGAATCTGCCGGTTCGCGGAATTCGCCCTTGCCTTGCAGGCTCACAATCTCGGCGGCACTCTGCGGAGCGGCATTTGCCGCCCAAGCATGAGCGGCAAGCAACGACATTACAGCCAACTGCAACAAACGATTCATGGCAATTCTCCTGTATTCGGTAATTTCAAGATGGCACGCATTGCACACCCGGTTGTGTGTGGTCAAAATATCCACAAACCGCTAACAAGTGCGTAAGGTGGGAGCATGCGGGCACGCTGCATTATTTAAACTGTTTTCGTAAAGATCCCCTCAAAACGCCTGCCGTGTAATCTTCCTTGACGCAGCCACTCCGCCGATGGTGTAACTCATCGTACCGGTACCGCTGTCGCTGAAGGCGAAACTGACGGTTCCGACCTTGTTAACCGCCAGAGTCGGCGCCCACAGCGAGGTCGGCATGGAACCTCCCGTCACCTTGTAAACGTCTCCCGTGCAGCCGCTGCCCGACAACGGGCAACTGGACGCCACATACCAGACGGGCAAACCTGCGGCATCGTAGGTGTACCAAGCCGCAAACAGCATTCCCATATCCTGGGTCAGCGCCACCCCCCAGCCGGATTCGTTGGCGTTCCACCACAGGTCGGTGTAGTCCAGCGCCTGCGCTGCCGTATTGTTCGAGAAGAGCTGCCGCTCGATGGTTTTGGAGCCGGTGACGCCGTTCAGGGTGAAATCGAACCTGCCGTTGTTGGCATCGCTGAAAGTCAGCGTACCCGTGCCTGCCGTGGCGAGCGCCAGGCCCGGTGCCCACGTTGAAGTCGGCACGCTTCCGCCGGTCACCTTGTAAATATCGCCGGTGCAACTGCCCGCCGCTACGATGGGGCAATTGGACATCACGTACCAGACCGGCTGCGCGCTCGGGTCGTAGGTGTACAGCGCCACAAAGTTGATGCTGTCGTGCTGGGTGACGCTCATGCCCCAGCCGGACTCGTTGCGGTTATACCAGAGCCCCTTGTAGGGGTTGGCGGCGACGTTGCAGCTGCCGTTGGTCGCGACAGTCGATCCGGGAATATCCGCCACCGGCATCATCCTGCCCGAAGCGACCATCTCTGCCGCAGTGGTGCCGTAGCCGACGCAGAACTGCGCGCCGAGGAGGTTCGAGGGGTTGGCGTTGTTGAGGATGCTCAGGGCAGCCATCTGATCGCCCAGCACGCCGCTGGCGTAGGGGATCAGTTGCCCGTTCTGTACCAGTTGCCAGCCGGAAGAGGTCAACTGAACCAGCACGAAGGCGTTGGGGTCGGCTGCCGCCAGGAGGGTGGCGAGCGTTTCCTGGCGGGTGTTGATCTTGCCGCCGCTGTACGGGTTGTCGCGGGTGGTGGTGACGCTCAGGGCGTGGCTCATCGGGGCGGCGAGGATGCCCAGCGCGGTCAGGCCGCCGGCGGGTGCCCAGGCAGTCGCATACACCGCGCCCGATTTGCCGGCATCGGTGGGATTGAAGCTGACCGTGGTGCTGATCGTCGCGCTGGTTGGCGTGATGATGCTGGTGGTAGTGGCGACGAAGGGGGCAGTTTTGAAGGTGGCGGTGACGTCCTTGGCCGCATTCATCGTTACCGTACATGAACCGGTGCCGCTGCACGCGCCGCTCCAGCCGTAGAAGTAGCTGCCGCTGGCGGGGGTGGCGGTGAGGGTGACTGTGATGCCGCTGGTGAAACTGGCGCTGCAAGTGCCGCCGCAGTTGATGCTGCCGGTGCTGCTGGTGACAGTGCCGGAGCCGGATTTTGCGACAGTCAGATTGTAGGATGTCGTCGGGCTGGCAGTGCCGGCAGACCAAATGCCACCAGAGCTAGAGCAGCTTTGTGCCACGCTACTCGTGGCTGAGGAATCCCACCAACTAGTCGAATACCAGAATATCTTGGAGGAATACCCACTGCCATTATCAATAGTACAAGTCCCGATCGTGTTTGATGTCGAACATGAAGTTACGACCTGAAATGGAGGTGGACATATGTCGCTGGCAGAGATGCCAGAATAGTCCCAATTGTATTCCCAGCATGCTGATGCGTCTGGATAGGTACAGGACAAAAACGAAGCTGAGGCGAGTGCGGGAAACAATAAACCCAACAACATGAAAAGACGGACGGCAAGTGAGCGCTTTGTAATTACATTAAATTGTTTTTGTTCGTTAGTGTGATTGCAAGGCAGTTTCATTGCATCTTCTCCGTGATTTGATAGATACGGCATGGCAGTGTCCGACCACCGGCGGGTTGATTGTGATGCATGAATATGCCCGCATCCGAGTAAAAATGCCTGCGCTCGGCCTGATAATCTTCCACACCCATCACAAACATGGGAGCAAGTTTAACCGGGCAGACACTTGTCAGCATCCCCCAAATGAGGGATGTTTTGAAATTTATCGGCCTCGCTACGGCTATCAACTTTAAAACGCCTGCCTCGTAATCGCCTTCGACCCACTCACCCCGTCGATGGTGTAACTCATCGTGCCCGTGCCGCCGTCGCTGAAGGCGAAGGTGACGGTGCCGACTGTGGCTACCGGATTGATGCCGTTCCATGTAGCGGTCAGCGCTTCCCCGCCGGTCACTTTGTAGACATCGCCGGTGCAACCGCTGCCCGACATGCGGCAACTGGACGCCACATACCAGACGGGCAGGCCTGCGGCATCGTAGGCGTACCACGTCGCAAAAATCATCCCCTTATCCTGGGTCAGCGCCACGCCCCAGCCGGACTCATTGGCGTTCCACCACAGGTCGGTGTAATCCAGCGCCTGCGCTGCCGTGCCGCTGGAGAACATCTGACGCTCGATAGTCTTGGAGCCGGTTACGCCATTCAGGGTGAAGTCGAATTTGCCGTTGTTGGGGTCGCTGAAGGTCAGGGTTCCGCTGCCCGCCGTACTGAGTGCCTGGGCAAAATCCAGTGCGACCCACGGCTGGGTGGGGGCCTTGCCGCCGACCACCCGGTAAATATCGCCGCTGCAACTGCCCGCCGTGGCGATGCGGCAATCTGACATGACATACCAGACCGGCTGCGCGCTTGTGTCGTAGGTGTACAGCGCCACAAAGTTGATGTTGTCGTGCTGGGTGACGCTCATGCCCCAGCCGGATTCGCTGGCGTTATACCAGAGCCCCTTGTAGGGGTTGGCGGCGACGTTGCAGCTACCGTTGGTGGCTGCGGTCGCGCCCGCATCGGGGATGGTCGCTACCGGTATCATTCTCCCTGTTGCAATCATTTCTGCGGCGCTGACGCCGTAGCCGACGCAGAACTGCGCGCCGAGGAGGTTGGTGGGATCGGCGTTGCGGAGAATGCTCTGCGCGGCGAGCGCGTCGTTTAGCACGCCGGTGGCATAGGGGATCAATTGCCCGTCCACGACCAGTTCCCAGCCGGTGGAGGTGAGCTGTACCAGCACGAAGGCGTTGGGGTCTGTTGCGGCGAGGGTGGCCATATCCACTTGCCGGCTGTTTACTTTTCCGGTGAGGAAGGGGTTGGCGCTGGTGGCGGTCACGCGCATTGTGCTGCCCAAGGCGGTAGCGGATATGCCCAGTGCGGCCAAGCCGTCGAGCGGTGCCCAGGCGGTGATGAATATCGACCCCTGTTTGCCTACGTCGGCGACATTGAAAGCGAGCGTGGTGCTGATGGTCGCGCTGGTCGCTGTGATGTCGCTGGTGGTGGCGGCGACAAAGGGCACGGGCTTGAAGATGGCGATGACGTTCTTGGCCGCATTCATGGTCAGTATGCACGGAGCCGTGCCGGTGCAGTCTCCGCTCCAGCCATAGAAGTAGCTTTTGTTGTCTGATGGGGTAGCGGTGAGGGTGACTTGAGCGGTGCTGGTGTAGTTTTCCGTACAGTCTGGCTCGACCGGGTTGCCGGCATTCGGCTCGGGCGCGTAACAGGAAATTGTTCCTTTGTCGGAGGTGACGTTGCCATAGCCCGTATCTGACAAGGTGACGGAAAGCAAAGATTTGACCTGTGTAACGGTGACGGTGGCGCTGGCAGTATTGCCGCTACCGCCAGCGTTGCTGCCCGTGACGGTATAGGTGGTCGTGACTGCCGGTGCGACCGCGCAGCTTGCGCTCGATGAAGCGCAGCCCGCATCGCTCCAGGTGTAGGACGTGGCTGCCGGAGAGCAGCTTGCCGTCAGCGTGCCGGTTTTGCCCGATACCTGGCTGCCAGCAGAATAGACCAGAGTGCAGTTTGGCGCAGGCTGCGCCACAGATACAGCGACAGCGACAGCTACGGAAGCACCAGCACCGCCGGCATTGCTGCCCGTGACGCTATATATCTCGGTTTCCGCAGGCGCGACCGTGCAGGATGCGCTCGCCGCGTTGCAGCCCGCGTTGGCGCTCCAGCTATAACTATCCGCTGTCGGGCTGCAACTGGCTGTCAGCGTTGAGGAATCGCCCTGGGTAATCGAGGCCGGAGAAGCGCTCAGGGTGCAGCTTGGCGGAGCGACCTGTAGCGCCGAAAAAGTGACGGTAACGTCTTTATCAACGTCCACGATGAGAACGCAATTTCCTGTGCCCGTGCAGTCACCGCCCCAACCGGCGAAATAGCTGCCACTCGCAGGGGTGGCGGTGAGTGTCACGGTGGTGCCATCGTCGAAGAAGCCGGTGCAGTCGATGCTGCAGTTAATACCGCTTGGGCTGCTGGTAACAAAACCGGAGCCGGGCGCTGCCCGTGCAGTCGACACACATCCTATGCTCAATGCCAATACGGCTGCAAGCAAACGAAAATAGCGAGATAGATTCATGATAGTTTCCTCAAGATTTATCGAAATTACAGGGTGGTATCCTACCACTTTCGGGTTTCTTCAACTGAAATCGATAGGGTCAGATGTTCGCAGTAACAGCAATTTAGCTAGCGGGTTAAAGTCCCGTCCAAGAGATTGTCCATACACCTCGGTAGCACGAAGGAGCGGCGTTCGAGCAACCGGGGGGTCGTGAGCTCTTTACGACAAAGATGCAGGCCGTAACGCAAGTGAACCTGGAAGTAGCCTCGTAAACGTGTGCGGTTGCCGACCTCGTGTCTGTATAGGAAAGGCCGAAGTGCTGGCGTGCTGGCAATGGAGCCCACACCGGCGAACCGTCGGGGTAGCAGGATCGGCCCCCTTAAAACGCCTGCCTGACAATCGCCTTCGAACCGGCCACCCCGTTGATGGTGTAACTCATCGTCCCGGTACTGCTGTCGCTGAAGGCGAAGGTGACGGTGCCGACTTTGCTGAGAGCCTTTGTAAAGTCCAAATTGACCCACGATGCGCTCAACGGCATGCCGCCGGTCACCTTGTAGACATCGCCCGTGCAGCCGCTGCCCGACAACGGGCAACTGGATGCGACATACCAGACGGGCATGCCTGCGGCATCGTAGGTGTACCAGGTTGCAAAAATCATCCCCACATCCTGCGTCAATGCCACACCCCAGCCGGACTCAGCAGCGTTCCACCACAAGTCGGAGTAATCCACCGCCTGCGCCGCCGTGCCGCTGGAGAACATCTGCCGCTCAATGGTCTTGGAGCCGGCAACACCGTTCAGCGTAAAGTCGAACTTGCCGTTGTTGGCATCGCTGAAAGTCAGCGTTCCGCTGCCCGCCGTGCTGAGTGCCTGGGCAAAGTTCAACGCGACCCACGCAGCAGTGGGTGGCTTGCCGCCGACCACCTTATAAATATCGCCGCTGCAACTGCCAGCCGCCACGATGGGGCAATTGGACATCACATACCAGACCGGTTGCGTGTTCTGGTCGTAGGTGTACAGCGCCACAAAGTTGATGCTGTCGTGCTGGGTGACACTCATGCCCCAGCCGTTTTCAGCCGGGTTCCACCATAGGCCTTTGTAGGGATTGGCTGCGACGTTGCAGCTGCCGTTGGTCGCGACAGTCGATCCGGGAATATCCGCCACCGGCATCATCCTG
>JBAYVP010000187.1:0-9752 GCA_041674485.1 Sulfuricellaceae bacterium | reverse complement strand
TAAAGCACATTCCCGACACCTTGCATTTTGTCTATGCCAAGAAACATCACAACCTACATTATTTTTAATCCGTTCACCCTTCGCCCATTCGGCGAAGCTCAGGGCAGGCCAGGCTCAGGGCGAACGGATTAAAATAATGTAGGCATAACATCAGCATACGTGCGAGGCACAGGGTCAAACTTCCCCGTTCGTGGTGAGCCTGTCGAACCATGAACGGGGAAGTTTGACCCTGTCCGTAAGTGATGCAGATATTGTCCAACCAACTAAACAAACCTCCGCCTCAGCCGTGTCCTCAAAACCCAATATGAGCCAACCTTTTTTACCGCAGAGGACGCAGAGGAAGAGCATGAGGGTTTTCCTCTGCGTCCTCCGCGTCCTCTGCGGTGAATCGGTTTTTTCCGTGCTGAGAACAAATTTACCCTGATTTAGTCGTCCTGATTTACCCTCCCTTCCCAACCCGATATAATGCTGCTTTGCATTAAGGATGTAACCGCATGCGTGTCCTTCAAAAAGCACTGACCTTCGACGATGTTCTCCTGGTTCCCGCGCACTCCAACATACTCCCCCGTGAAGTCAGCCTGGCGACCCGCCTGACACGCGAGATCACCCTGAATATTCCGCTGGTTTCCGCCGCGATGGATACCGTGACCGAGGCGCGCTTGGCGATTGCGCTGGCGCAGGAGGGCGGTATTGGCATTATCCACAAGAACATGACTGCCGCAGCCCAGGCCGCGCAAGTGGCGCAAGTCAAGCGTTTCGAGAGCGGCGTGGTGAAAGACCCGATCACCATTTCTCCGCAGATGACGGTGCGCGGCGTGTTGGCGTTGACGCGCCAGCACCGGATTTCCGGCTTGCCGGTGGTGGATGGCGGGCGGGTGGTGGGCATCGTCACCAACCGCGATTTGCGCTTCGAAACCAATCTCGACCAGCCGATAGGGGACATCATGACCCCGCGCGATAAGCTGGTCACCGTCAAGGAAGGCGCCAGCCGCGAGGAGGCGATGGCGCTACTGCACAAATTCCGCCTAGAGCGTGTGCTGGTGGTCAACGACAACTTCGAGTTGAAAGGTTTGGTGACTGTTAAGGACATCCAGAAATCCTCCGAGCATCCCCTGGCGAGCAAGGACCAGTTCGGGCGGTTGCGCGCTGGTGCTGCGGTCGGCGTCGGCGAAGGCACCGAGGAGCGCGTCGAAAAGCTGGCGGAAGCCGGCGTGGACGTAATCGTGGTGGATACCGCGCATGGCCATTCCCAAGGGGTGCTGAACCGCGTGCAATGGGTGAAAAAGCATTTCCCGCAGGTGCAGGTGATAGGCGGCAACATCGCCACCGGCGATGCGGGGCGCGCGCTGATGGATCACGGCGCGGACGCGGTGAAGGTCGGCATCGGTCCCGGCTCGATCTGCACCACACGCATCGTGGCGGGCGTCGGCGTGCCGCAGATCACCGCCATCGAAAATGTGGCGAAAGCGCTGGAAGGCAGCGGCGTGCCGGTGATCGGCGACGGCGGCATCCGCTATTCCGGCGACATTTCCAAGGCTATCGCGGCGGGCGCCGATTCGGTGATGATAGGCGGACTGTTCGGCGGCACCGAAGAAGCGCCGGGCGAAATCGAACTGTTCCAGGGACGTTCCTATAAATCCTATCGCGGCATGGGCAGCCTGGGCGCCATGCAGCAAGGCTCGAAAGACCGCTATTTCCAGGACAACGAGGCGAACGCCGATAAACTGGTGCCGGAAGGCATAGAAGGCCGCGTCCCCTACAAGGGCAGCGTACTGACCGTGATCCACCAGTTGATGGGGGGGCTACGTTCCAGCATGGGCTACCTGGGTTGCAAGACGATAGCCGAAGTCCACGCCAAGGCGGAATTCATGGAAATCAGCAGCGCCGGCATCCGCGAATCGCATGTCCACGATGTGCAGATTACCAAGGAAGCGCCGAATTATCATGTGGAGTGAGGCGTGAGGCGAAAGTGCGCCCTTCACGCCTATCACCGCTCAGCGCAATCCGGGAGTGCCCAATAGGGTACACCGGTATGCCTTCTCGCGGGAGGAAATTGTCCGGTTTGATTGTCCCCGGCGGGCGCGACTTTCGCGTTGCGTTGCATCCCACTGGGAACAATTCAATCCGGACAATTTCCTCCCGCGAGAAGGCATAAATTTGTTCTCAAAAAAATGTAGGGTGGATAAGCGTAGCGCATCCACCTTATCTTGCGCCGGTGGGGGCGATGGCATGGACGTACTTCTGTATAGAGTTAAACATTTGGAAGATGGCATAGGGGCCATCAAAGATGGATACGCATTCGTTACGCGATAGCGTGAATGCAGTTAAATCCGAAATCGCCGTGATCGCAGCGAAGCTGGACGCAGGTCTGCCAAATCTTGCCACAAAAGCCGACCTGCACAAGGTCGAGACAACTCTCGTTAAGTGGATGGTCGGCGCTATTCCTGGTGCGGCAAGTCTTGCTGCCGCAATCGTTTTTGGCGTGGCTCGTCTATATCCCCCTCAGCCGCCTCAAATAGCTATTCAGTCTCCGTCGCAACAAGCGCCCATTCTACCCAAGTCAGTCAAGCCTTAAGCCCGGATGGCGGCTTCGGATTTTGCAAGGCGCATCCGGGCTACCGTGCCGCGCTTACACTTCAGTCTTTTTGTCGCATCTTTGGCCGCTTGCCTATGACCACATGCACTTGCGTATCGGTCTGGTTGCGGATGATCTTCAGGGTGGCGGTTTTGTCGGGCGGCAATGCGGCGATCTGGGTCAGCATGGTGGAAGAATCGATTACCGGGTTGCCGTTGACCTCCACCAGCACATCGCCCGGCTTGATGCCGGCCCGGTCTGCCGGGCCGTTGCGCAGTACGCCGGCGATTACCACGCCGCCGCTTTTCGGCAGATGGAAGGATTCCGCCAATTCCGGCGTGATGTCCTGCACCTCCACGCCTATCCAGCCGCGCACCACCGAGCCGTGCTGGATGATCTGTTCCATCACCTGTTTCGCGATGCTCACCGGTATTGCGAAACCGATGCCTTGCGAGCCGCCGCTACGCGAATAAATCGCACTGTTGACGCCGATCAGGTTGCCGTCGGCGTCCACCAGCGCGCCGCCGGAATTGCCGGGGTTGATCGCGGCATCGGTCTGGATGAAGTTTTCGAAGGTGTTGATGCCCAGATGGCTGCGCCCCAGCGCGCTGACGATGCCCGAGGTGACGGTCTGGCCGACGCCGAAAGGATTGCCGATGGCCAGCGCGACATCGCCCACTTGCGCCTGATCGGGGCGGGCGAAGGTGATGGTAGGCAGGTTCTTCAACTCGACTTTCAAAACCGCCAGATCGGTGTCGGGGTCGGCGCCCACGACTTTGGCCGCAGTCTTGCGCCCATCGGCGAGCGCCACCTCGATTTCATCGGCGGCATCCACCACATGCTGGTTGGTCAGGATATACCCCTGCGCGCTGACGATGACGCCGGAACCCAGGCTGGAAGCGCGTTGCGGCTGCGCTTCCAGGCCTTCGCCGAAAAAGCGGCGAAACAGCGGATCGTCCAGCAAGGGATGGCGTTGCACCGGCGCTTCCTTGCTGGTAAAAATATTAACCACCGAAGGCATAGCCTTCTTGACCGCGCCGCTGTATGAGCTGGCCTTGACCGCACCGCCGTCGCCGCCGCCGGCTTCGTGCAGGGTAACCACCGAATTGCCGCGCCACGGCAGCAGTTCCGGCTTGAGCGTGGCGACGACAAATAACGCCGCGAGACAAATCGTCGCGGTTTGCGAGAATAACAACCAGAGACGGCGCATAGTGATAGGAGACTACAAATGTTGTTAAGCGAACTCGAAAAATATATCGGCCTGACGTTGGAAACCGAACGCTACCGTGATTATTGCCCAAATGGCTTGCAGGTGGAAGGGCGTGGCGAAGTAAATATGCTGGCGAGCGGCGTAACCGCCAGCCTGGACTTCCTCAAAGCCGCAGTGAATGCCGGTGCGGATGCGCTGCTGGTGCATCACGGATATTTCTGGAAGCACGAGGATGCGCGCATCGTCGGCGTCAAACGCGCCCGGCTGGCATGGCTGCTGCGGCACAACATCAGCCTATTGGCCTACCACCTGCCGCTCGACGCCCACCCGCGCTACGGCAACAACGCACAATTGGCGGGGAAGCTGGGGGCGGAAATAGACGGCTGGTTCGGCGAGCAAAACCTGGCGGCGCATGGCCGCCTGCATGAACCGGCCAGCCTGGCC
The DNA here is from genome assembly GCA_041674485.1 of Sulfuricellaceae bacterium. Classification (GTDB taxonomy): domain Bacteria; phylum Pseudomonadota; class Gammaproteobacteria; order Burkholderiales; family Sulfuricellaceae; genus JAGXQV01. Next base: position 5,523 of record JBAYVP010000187.1, on the reverse strand, counting down.
GCGTGGGTTGAAAAAATCGGCGTCAGCTTAGAGCGGCAACCCTTGGCGATAGGCGATGCGGCCCGGCCTATCCGCCGCGTCGCCTGGTGCAGCGGCGGCGGACAAGGCTATTTCGAGGAAGCGGTGCGGCTCGGGGTGGACGCCTTCCTGACCGGAGAGATTTCCGAGCAAAACGTCCATCTCGCGCGCGAAACCGGCGTGGCGTTCATCGCCGCCGGCCACCATGCCACCGAACGCTACGGTGTGCAGGCGCTGGGCGAACACCTGGCGGAACAGTTCGGGATAACGCACCGCTTCATCGAAATCGCCAACCCGGTGTGAGCATGGGATTGCGCTTGATTTGTCCGCAGCCAAAATGAAAACGGCGCACCGAAGTGCGCCGTTTATATCGGTGGACATTTAAGTCCTTGTTGCCGACAGTCCCCACCATCGGAATACCTGATACGATGTGCATCGTACAAGACAACTTGCAAGGAGGCAAGCGCGACATGGCAAAAAAATATCGTTTGGGGTTGGATGTCGGGACGGCATCGGTAGGTGCTGCGGCGGTAGAACTGAATGACCGGAACGAACCGGTAAATCTGGCTTGGCATCTGGTGCGTATCTTCGATGAGCCGCTGGAAAAAGGCCAAGGCGGGTTGGCGTCGAAAAAAGCGGGACGCCGTCAGGCGCGGATGCAGCGTCGCCAGATTGACCGGAGCGCCTCCCGGTTGCGCCGCATTGCCCATCTGAGCGCCTTGCTCGGCTTGAAGCACGAAGAAATTCCACCGGACGACGGCAACCATTTGCCTCACTTGCGAGCCGATGCAGCCGTTAAGCGCGTAGCGTTGGCGGACTTGCTGCGGATATTCCTGCGGTTATCCAAGCGACGCGGCTATAAGGGCGAATTCAAGGCCAAACAAAAGGGCGAGGTTGCGGAAGGCTCCGGGGAACTCGAAAACGCTATGAAAACGCTTGCGGAAGAACGCGGCGTCGCTGAAATCACGCTCGGCCAATATCTGCTGCATCGGCTGGAAAGCGGTCTGCCCGCCAAGCTCAAAGTCAAGGAGCAAAGCGAGGAACCGAAAGGCAAAAAGGGCAAGCCCGATGCGGATGGCGCCAATGCGCCCAAGAACCTCTATGCGCTACGCAGGATGGTCGAACGGGAATTTGACATCCTCTGGCAAACGCAATCCGCCTTTCACGACGTACTCAACGGTTTGCACGACGGCAAACCCATTCGCGAGCATTTCCGCGCAGCCTTATTCTTTCAGCGTCCGCTCAAATCGGCTGCCGATCTGGTGGCGCAATGCGGGCTTGAGCCTACCCTGCCGCGCGCACCGCGAGCGCAAATAGCTTTTCAGCGATTCCGCATCGAAAAGACGCTGGCGGATTTGCGCTGGGGTATGGGAAAAAGCGCCAAACCTCTGGAACCGCAACAAAAGGCCGTAATCAGGGAACTCCTCAACCGGCACGACAAAGTGAAATTCGGTGAAATATACGAAGCACTGGAAAAAGCCCAATGCCCAAGGCAGGGTAAAGGGCTGAACCTGGAGCGCGTCAGCCGCGAAGAATTGCTTGGCAACAGTACGTTAGCGGCGCTACGCCAGTTGGATAAGCATAGCCGGAAACATCACCCGGAACAGGCGGCCAATCTGGAAGCGGCATTTCGGGCGTTGGATGAAAAAACGCAGATTGCCGTCATCAATTTTCTGGCGGAACTGGGTTCGCCGGAGCAGCTTGATGATCCCGAATGGCATACCTGCTTCGTAAAATCCGTTAGAGACTTCAAGATTAAGGACGGCGCGGGTAATGAAAAGTGGGTATACAAAAACATGCCACGCATTTTTTCTCCTGCGTTGGTTGATTTTGTCAACCTATTAAAGGAACATGAAAAATTTGATCGCCTGAATAAAATGGGCTTTGACGGCGGGCGCGCCTCCTATTCCATCAAGGCGCTGAACAAGCTGGCCGATTGGCTGGAAGAAACCCGGCAAGAGAGTGTGAAACCTCTAGATGAAGAGGCCGCCATTCGCGTGTGCTACCCGCAAGTGCTTGACCGTGAAACCAAGCGCATGGATAAACTGCCCACGCCGAACCCCACCGGCAATGCCGTGGTAGACGGCGCGCTACGGCAAATTCGCTGGACAGTGAACCGGATGATCGCCGAGCTTGGTGCGCCGCCTTCCGAAATCGTGGTGGAACTGGCGCGTGAAATGAGCCTCGGCATCACGCGGCGCAATGAGCGGGAAAGCGACAACAACGCGCAGCAAAGAGCGCGCCGCGATGCCGAGAAAGAAATCCGCGCGCACGGGCAAACGCCTACCCCCTCCAAAATTCGCCGCTACCTGCTGTGGGCGGAACAGGACAAAAGTTTTTGCCCCTATTGCAACAAAACCATCGGCATTGCCGATGCCCTGTCCGGCGCAACGGAATTCGAGCACATCATTCCGAAATCGCTCACGCAGGTAGGGATGAAACGCACTGAAATCGTGCTTGCCCATTACGTTTGCAATCAGGAAAAAGGCGACCGTACACCGTGGGATATCTGGGGCGGCACGGATCGCTGGCAATCCGTCGAGGCCGCAGCCGCGCGTTTTGAAAAGAGAAAATCATACCGCAAGGCCAAGCTGCTGTGCTTGCGGGATTTCGAACGCGAAGTGCTGACCGACGAATCGGTGAATGAATTTGCCGACCGCCAGTTTCATCAAACCTCGTGGATTGCCAAGGAAGCGTTGCAATGGCTGCAATGCCTGTGCCCCAACAAAGTATCGGTTTCGCGCGGCGAACTGACCGCCATGCTGCGCCGCAAATGGGGGCTGGAAACCGTCATTCCCGAAGCGCGCATCGAAGACAACCTGCCCGTGCTGGACGACGAAGGCAAGCCGATTTTAGCGGAAGATTTCGCCAGACTCAAAAAACATCTCGAAGGCCACCCGGTATTGCGGGAAGACCGCGAAGCCAATCCAGATTTTGATTTCAACCGTCGCCCGGACAAACGGCTCGATCATCGCCACCACCTGATCGACGCCATTACGCTGGCGCTGACTTCGCGCGGACTATTCCAGCAAATGGCGGGAAACTACAAAGCCGCCGCCGAAAAAATGCGCCCGCGTGACAAAGAAACCCAGCAGGAGCGCGAACGCCGCATGAAACACGAAACACGGCTGCGCCTCGAAGCACCGGAGCCGCCGTTGCACGATGTACGCAGGCAGGCGCTGGCCGCCGTGCGCGAATGCCGCATTTCCATCAAGCACGACCGTTATCCGGCAGGTCGTCTATTTCAAGATTTCGCCTACAAAGTTATTTATCCTGATGGTGGCGAGCCGGCGCGTTTAGCGCGTAGAAAGAATTTGGTGGATATGGCCGGCGATTCAGTCGAGCAAACCCGAAAGAATATAAACGATATTGTCAGCCCAAGTGTGCGTCGGCTTGTGTTGGAGGAATTTGAACACCGTCTCTTACCGGGCGATAAGACACTCAAGCAAATATTTTCTAAGCCATTCCCACATCCATTGTACCGAACGGAAATTCGCAAAGTGTTTTGCCTGCAAAAAAAAGGGCGGGGCTACATCAGCACGGATGATACATTCAGACTTCACTATAAAAGCAGAGATCGTGACCATGAGAAACGATTGTTACATGATGACTATGCTTGCATTGAGGTAAGATTTGTTGATGGGAAATTTGAGTCTGCAAAACCTATTAGGCAGCAGGAAGCGCAAAGTTCAGCTTTTGCGACTCCGGCAGGTGGCGTGGTTCGCTATTTCAAAGGGGATACATTGCTTGATAGCGTCAATGGAAAAAAATATTTGGTGCGAGGAATCAAGAAGCAGGGCGGTGGCATGTTGGTAATGTCGCCAATTACCGAAACATTGGGTGTTGATAAACTTTCCTCGGATTTTGGTTTGCATTTCCCCTCCGGCAAGTCTTTAGCACGTTTCAAGCTTATTTAAAATGTCCGAACAACGCGTTCTCATCATCGAAAACCCTGCCCACCTGCGCATCGACACGGGGCGTTTGAAAATCGAGCGGAATGACTTAGCGCCTGTTTTCGTCGCCCCTCACGATGTCGCAGTGCTCTGCCTCGAACACCATACCATAACGTTATCGGTGGCCGTATTGCGTGCGCTCGCCGAAGCAGGGGCGGCTGTATTGGTGACGGATGCGCGGCACCTTCCTTGCGCCATGCAGTTGCCGTTCGCGGCGACCGGGTTGGACGCAGGCAGGCTGCGCCAGCAAATCGCGCTGGACGCGAGCGATAAACGCGCGGAATTGTGGCAACAGCTCGTTGCAGCCAAGCTTGCCGTGCAAGCAGCATCCCTGCGTACTTTGGGGCGCAAGGGCGCCTTGCGGCTGGAGCGTTTGTCCGCGCAGGTGCAGCCCGGTGATAAAGGTAATATGGAAGGACAAGGCGCGCGGCATTATTGGGGATACGTATTCTCCGTGCCTTTCCGGCGTGGGAAAGAGGGCGCCGAAGACCCCGTGAATACCCGGCTCAATTACGGCTACGCCGTGTTGCGCGCCATGATCGCCCGCGCGCTGACCGCAGCCGGGCTGAACGGCGCTTTGGGGCTGGGGCATTGCAACGCGGGCAATGCGTTTAACCTGGCGGACGATTTTATCGAGCCTTACCGTTTTCTGGTGGATGTTCATCTGGCGCGGGATATGGATACCTGGAGCGAAGCGCCGGACTTTGACAGTCGTGCCAAGCGGACGCTGTTGGGTTTCGTGCAGCAGTCGGTGCGCATGGCGGGGCAAGACATGCGCCTGCACGCGGCAATCGACGTCACCATGGCAAGCTATGTGCGCGTACTTGAAGGAAAAGGAAACAAACTCATATTGCCCGAGGGGCTGGCTATCGCGGAGGATAAAACATGGCTATCAACGGATGGCGCGTGATCGCAGTCTACGATTGTCCGATGACGGAGCGCGAGGAACGGCGCGAATACACTATTTTCCGCAAAATGCTGTTGCAGGAAAACTTTTTTCGCTTGCAATACTCTCTGTATGTACGACATTTCCCAACGATGGCCGTGGCGGAGGCGACCATCCAACGTATTCGTTCAAACATTCCGTCCGGTGCGCAAGTGGCGTTTTTTCTGGTAACGGACAAACAGTACGCCATGACCCGAGAGTTTTTTGGTCAGCAACCCACAAGAAAAAAGCCCAACCAGCCGGAGCAGGTTGAGCTTTTCTGAAAAACTACTCAATAAAAACAATGTGTTGCTGGCATTCGATTGTATCAGGCATTCCGGTGGTGGGGTGCCGGAACGCGAAAATCATCATCCTGTAACTTTTTGGAATTGTATCAGGCATTCCGGTGGTGGGGTGCCGGAACCGCTGGGTGCAGCCCCGCGACGCACTGTTAATTGTATCAGGCATTCCGGTGGTGGGGTGCCGGAACCGAACTTTCGTGGACGTCAGTACGGTCAAACATCTCGATGGCGTTTGCCGCTCAATTGGTCAAATAGCGTGATGGGAAGGGGAAGTTCCCCCTCAAGGAACTTGAACAAACGAACCTTTTGGGGGAGTCTCTTGTTT
>JBAYVP010000186.1:0-9809 GCA_041674485.1 Sulfuricellaceae bacterium | reverse complement strand
CTCAAGAAGGAGAAGGCAATGGAATGACCATTGCGCGTCGTTGCGCCTCTTGTGCCCAGGCCGTAAGGCCGTCGGGTATGCCCTGCACCCGGAAAACCGCACACTCCAGCCCGTTCAACTGAGTTTTCTAGGTTTAATTCAATCGCGTAAATCCCTGCCGGTCAGCTTCAGGAACACATCTTCCAGGTTCGCCGGGCGGCTCAGATAGCGCAGTTCGCATTGCCCGCTTAGTTGACGCAACAGCGCATCGTGTTCGCGGGTGTAGCAAAACAGCGTCTCGCCGGCGTGCTCGAAGCGTTCGCACAGTGCGCGCCCATGCGTCGCCACCCAGTCTTCCACGCCGTCGCCGAATACTTCCACCACATGCGGCTCGATATGCTGCGCGATTAATGCGCGCGGCGCGCCTTCGACGATGATGCGCCCCTGGTCCATGATCGCCACCCGGTCGCACAGGCGCTCGGCTTCTTCCATGAAATGGGTGGTGAGGATGATGGTCTTGCCCTGCCCGAGCAGGCGGCGCAAGCCCTGCCACATCATGTGGCGCGCCTGCGGGTCCAGGCCGGTGGTCGGCTCGTCGAGAAACAAGAGATCGGGATCGTTGACCAGCGCGCGCGCCAAGGTCAGGCGTCGCTGCATCCCGCCGGACAGCGCCTGTATCTTGGCATCGGCGCGGTGGGCGAGATTGGCGAATTCCAGCAGCGCGGGAATGCGCGCCTTGATTTCGGCGTCGGAATGGCCGAAATAACGCCCGTAAACCAGCAAATTCTCATACACCGAAAAATCCGGGTCGAGATTGTCCATTTGCGGCACAATGCCAACCTTCATGCGCGCCTCGCGCGCCTGCGCCGGCAGGGTCAAGCCGAACATCGTCATGCCGCCGCCGTCCGGCTCGGTCAGCCCGAGCAACAGGCGCAGCGTGGTAGTCTTGCCCGCGCCGTTCGGCCCGAGCAGCCCGAAGCACTCGCCCGCCTCGATGGCGAGGTCGATTCCGGCCACCACTTCCGTGCCGTCGTAACGTTTGCGCAAGCCCTGAGCGGTCAGCAGTGGCATGAGTTCATCACAATCTTTTTCAGTAGCGGCAACTGTCCATGGAAAAAATGCCCGACGCCGGGCAACACCGTCACGGGGAGGTTCAGCGGGCGCGCCCAGTCGAACACCGCAGCCAGTGGCGCCACCTCGTCGGCCTCGCCATGGATCACCAGCGTATCCGCCGGCACGCTTCCCACGTCGAAATGCGAGATCGCCGGCGCGACCAACACCAGTTTTTCCACCGCCAGCCGCTCGGCGACGCGCGCCTGCACAGAAGCGCCGAAAGAAAAACCGGCCAGCAGAATAGGCAATTCCCCCGCCTCGCGCTTAAGATGCGCCGCCAGCGCCAGCATATCCTCAGTCTCGCCCAAGCCCTCGCCGTACACGCCTGCGCTTTGCCCCACCCCGCGAAAATTCATGCGCACCGCCAGATAGCCCAGCGCGGCATAAGCCTTCGCCAGCGTCTGCACCACCTTATTGTCCATCGTCCCGCCATGCAGCGGATGGGGATGCGCGACCAACGCAATGCCGCGCCGCTGCACGCCGGGATCGGAAGCCACGGCTTCCAGCCTGCCGGCTGGGCCGTTGAGGAAAAATTTGTGTGGCGCCAAGGTGGAATGCCGTGTAAGAGATGAATTGACGAAGGGAATTATACGGGGTAGGGTGGTCGTAAGCGAGCAAGTTGGCATGTCTCAATCCTGTAGGCGTATAGGGCGGGTGAGGCGGCTTGTCGGGTGTGATTCTAGATGCCCTGAAAAATATGGGCAAATTGAATTTAAGTGAAATACTATTTGAGGAGATGACATGAACATTTTCAAGTTTGCCCCGATTGCATTGAGCGTCACATTCATGGGAAGCGCTTTGGCAGCCAGTTCTGCCGACCTTGACTGGGAAAAAATTCCCGGCAACACATTAGCTCTTTTCTATCCAGGCCAGTCGACTTATCAGTGGTTGCGCAGTCCCGCCCACAAGCACGGAAACAAAAAGCTTGCGGCTGGGGAAGCATGCCTCTCTTGCCATAAGGGCGAAGAGGCGGAATTGGGCAATGGATTGGTCAAGAGGGGCATATTGGAACCCATGCCGGTCGAAGGTAAAAATGGTGTGATCCAGTTGGGTTTCCAGGTCGCCTACGACAAGGAAAACGCCTATTTCCGCCTACAGTGGAAGACCAGGAACGCCTATCCAGGCGAAGCCCATCCCTACTTGCGTTTCGATGGCAAGGAATGGAAGGTGTTCGGCCATCCGAAGCTGGATGCGGTCGTCCAAAAAGGCGAGCAACCAGGCATTTATGAAGATCGTCTGTCGATCATGATCGACGATGGGTCGGTGCCGGGCTTCAAACAACAGGGGTGCTGGCTTACGTGCCACGATGGCATGCGCGACAGCCGGACGCAGCCGAGCGCGGTCGAGGTCAAGGCAACTCCCCTGTTCAAGGCCATCAACCAGAAAGATGTGCGCAAGTACCTGCCTTCGACGCGCACGGACGAGATGGCATCCTGGGACAAAGGGAAGGGACTGGATGAAATCGCCAGGATCAAGGCGGACGGGGGCTTCCTCGACTTGATGCAGTGGCGCGCCCACCGCTCGAACCCAGTCGGCATGGCGGACGACGGCTACGTGCTCGAATATCGCAACAGCGATGCCGGTAAAAATCCGTTCGCTTCCAATGTGGATAAGAATTCTCACCAGCCGAAATTCATGTACGACGAGAAGAAGTTCGGCAAGAAGTCGGTCACGTTTGAGGACATTCGCCGGATACCGACAGCGCTGATCCGCGAACAGAACGCCGTGCCGTTCGATCCCAATGCCGGATGGAAAGCGGGAGACCTCATCCCCGAGTACATTGTCAGCAGGGACGACGCCAAGGGATCGGCCGCCGACAACAATCAGGTCAAGGGCGACTGGAAGGACGGCATGTGGACGGTGACTTGGGTGCGCCCGCTGAATCTTGCCAACAATGACGACAAGGCGTTGAGGGAAGGTAAGGTCTATCATTTCGGCTTCGCCGTCCACGACGACAACATCACGACCCGCGGCCATCATGTGTCGTTCCCGGTGGAAGTCGGTTTCGGCGCCAAGGCCGCCATTGAGGCTACCAAGCTCAAGTGAACCAACCAGCGTAAGGCGTGTTGGAGAGCGTAGTCCGCGTAGGGTGCGGTGAGGAACGAACCGCACCGTCTGTACATGTTGAGTGAGCTTCAAAATCAAGGATGATGCCTGCGCATGAAAACCACCCAATATTTCCAAGCTATGCGGCTCCGTCCCGACCGGGTCGGGATAGCTGCGGAATGGATACAGCGGGTTGTCGATCACCCCGTCCAAGAAATTATCCAGCAGGATGGCAGAATCCGCCGCTGGACGACCATTCCCGAAGCGGATGGTCGGAGATTTACCCCATGAAAATCAAATATTTTCAGGATAGCGACACCTTGCATATCGAATTCCGGCCAGCCGAAATTGCCGAAACCCGCGATCTCGATGAAAATACGCTGCTCGATGTAGACAGCCATGGCAATATTTGCGGCATGACCATGGAGCACGCGGCGGATCGCGTCGAGATTCCTCATTTTTCCTTCGAACAGATTGCCGCCTGATAACCCGGAGATTCCGTTCATTAAGCCTCTACCATGACCCCCACCCCGCACATTATTGCCGCTAAAAGCCTGCGTCGCCGCAGGTTGTTGCTGGCGGCGCTGTTCTGGTCGGCGTTGCCGGCGCTCGTGATGACGGGCGGTTTGGCTGCTTTTCAATTATGGCAATTGGCGCAATTCGACGCGTTTTCCTGGCTCATGTTGAGCGGTCTGGGAAGCGTTGCGACACTGGCTGTGCCGGCGTTTTTGCTGCGTCGGCTGTTGACGTGGCGTGGCGCGGAAGCCGCATTGATCGCGTATGTCGAGACGCTGAGCGCGAGCCGCCCGCCGTTGCCCTGCCGTCTGGAAATCCCCGAATACCAGAAGCGCGCCGCAAAAAATCCGGTTCCGCTGTTCGGTCTGCAATTGCCCGCCGACGAATTTTCCGCCGCCCGCGAGGAAACTTTAGCGCTCGGTGCGCTGAACCTTCCGCCGCGCGAAGGCGGGGAATGCCTACTCTGGCAAGGCGAAATGGATGGCAAGGCGATTCGGGCCATCGCTTTCGGCCAGCGCTTGCTGACCGGCTGCCCCGTCACGGAGCACACCTTTCGGCAACATCTGGCGCGACAGATGAAGATCGTTTCGCTGGGTTCCATGCTGGGCGGCATGATGATCGTCGGGTTGATGACCGGCTACACCGGGCTGGAAGCGCTGGAAATCCAGGACAAGCTGCAATACGCCGCGTCCAGCGCGAGCTGGCCGACTGCACCGGGGGCGGTGCTGGCAGCGGAAATCCGGGACGCGCAAATCAGGCGGGGTAAGCGGCAGGTGGACGCTTATCGCGCTTTTGTCCGGTATTCCTATGCCGTGGACGGTAAAACCTTCGAAGGTGAAAATCTCCATTTCGCCTACGAGCCGGACACCCGCCGCGAACTGGCCGATGACATCACCCGGCGCTACCGGGCAGGGACATCCGTCACGGTGTTCCATCATCCGCAACGTCCCTGGGTGTCGGCGCTGGAACCTGGACACGCCGACGAGCTGCGCAACCAACGCGATAACCGCATCGTGCTGCTTTTCCTGTTGCCGCTGACGCTGCTGATCGTCGGCGCGGTGCTGGCGTTCATCTTGCCGCTGGCGATGCAATCCCAGGAATCCCGTTGTCTGGCCTTCATCCGCCGCTCTTCCCCTTAGCATGGCTTCTGGTCGTAAGCAAATTTTTTTCCATACCGGGCAGGGTAAATTTGTTCTCAGAAATTCATGATGAAAATCAATGATGGAAAATGTTCATGAATCCCAGGCAATCTTAGCGCGACGCTGCTCAGCTCATGGCAGCAACCATTAACCTAGAAACCTCCGTTGACCGCTTGCCAATATGTATAACATGATGGTTCTAAATAACTTTGTAATATATTTTGGGTTCGCCCGTTTGGTGAGAGCGCTACGGGCTGGATTGCACGGTTTTCCGGGCGCATGGCGGCGTTGCAACTCCAAGAGAAGGCAATGGAATGACCATTGCGCGTCGTTGCGCCTTGCCCTGCACCCGGAAAACCGCACACTCCAGCCCGTTCAACGGAGGTTTCTAGGATTAAAGACAAAACCTTTTTCACCGCGGAGGACGCAGAGGACGCGGAGGAAAACCCTCATGCTCTTCCTCCGCGTCCTCTGCGGTGAATCGGTTTTTTCCGTGCTGAGAACAAATTTACCCTGACCGGGAAACATACAATCCTTCCCATCGCGCACGAAATTCGGCACAATACATGCGTGCGCGCGCTTCCCTAGAAAATAAGGACATAAAGTCGCCAAGTCTATTCCACGCCACTGCCCTTACTAAAGACAAGAAGCACTCTTGACATAAATTAATGTATCTATCGAACGTCTTACCGATAGCCTGGATCATCGGCATCGTGGGGTTCTGGTTTTTTCTGGCATTTGCCGGACTGCTGTTGCAGAGCCGCCCCCGCCTCATTACCCGCCTGGTTTTCCCAGCCGGCGCGCTGGGTGCGCTGGCGTTGGCGGCTGTCGCGTTGTCGAGCCTGGGCGGTGCGCCCGAGGTGGCCGTTCTTCCTCTCGGTTTGCCCGATCTGCCGTTTCATTTGCGGCTTGATGCATTGTCGGCGTTTTTCCTGTTCGTGCTCGGTGCCGCTGCAATCGGTATTTCCCTGTATTCGGCGGGTTATTTCCAGTCGATGGAGGGGGGAAAGCTCGGGCTGCTGTGTTTCGAGTACCACGTTTTCCTCGCCGGCATGGCGCTGGTGTTTTTGGCGGACGACGCGTACCTATTCATGGTGGCGTGGGAAACCATGGCGCTATCCTCGTATTTGCTGGTCACTACCGATCATGAGTCGCCGGAGATACGCCGCGCCGGTTTCCTGTACCTGCTGATCGCCCATGTCGGAGCAATTTCGATATTGATGTGCTTCGGCGTGATGCAGGGCGGCCACACCGACGGTTACACCTTTGCCGCGATGCGCGATGCGCATCTGGACAGCTACTGGGCGAGCGTCGTGTTCCTGCTGGCGCTGTTCGGCTTCGGCGCCAAGGCCGGCATCCTGCCGCTCCACGCTTGGCTGCCGGAAGCCCACCCGGCGGCGCCGTCACCGGTGTCGGCGATGATGAGCGGGATCATGCTGAAAACCGCGATTTACGGTATTTTGCGCGTCACCTTCGATCTGCTCGACACCCAATTATGGTGGTGGGGTGCGATGGCGCTGACCATCGGCCTCGTCACCGCACTGTTTGGGGTGCTGTTCGCCACCGTCCAGTCGGATATGAAGCGCCTGCTGGCTTATTCCTCGATTGAGAATATCGGCATCATTGTCACCGGCATCGGGCTTACCATCGTATTCCATAGTTATCATAAGGATACAGTGGCAGCGGTGGCGCTCACCGCCACCCTGTATCACTCGCTCAATCACGCCTTTTTCAAGGCTTTGCTGTTCCTTGGTGCGGGTTCGGTGCTGCATGCCACCGGCGAGCGCAATCTCGGCAAGTTGGGCGGATTGATCCATCGCATGCCCACTACGGCGCTGCTCACGCTGGTGGGGGTGTTGGCGATTTCCGGCTTGCCGCCGTTGAACGGTTTCGTGTCGGAATGGCTGATGCTGCAAGCTTTTCTGCTATCGCCCGGTTTGCCGCATTCCTATCTCAATATGCTGATTCCCGTGGCGGCTGCGGCGCTGGCGTTGGCGGCTGCGTTGGCGGCTTATGCGATGGTCAAATTCTACGGCGTGATTTTCCTCGGCCAGCCGCGCGGCGACAGCGTTCAGAATGCGCATGAAGCGGGCATCTGGGAGCGTCTCGGCATGAAATGGCTGGCGTTGGGCTGCCTGGTGCTGGGGTTGGCGCCGGTGATAGTGATCCTGCAGATCGACAACGTCACGCAGATGCTGGTTCATGCCGAGCTTAGCGCCACAGCCGCCAAATCCGGCATGCTGTGGCTCACGCCGGTGGCGGAAGAGCGCGCCAGCTATAGCCCCGGTCTACTGTTCGGCATCATTCTCGTTGGTCTCGCGTTTACTTTTATCGCGGTGCGCAAGCTGTATCATGGCCGGGTGCGGCGCAGCGCCGCATGGGACTGCGGTTTTCCCGAGCAAACCGCGCGCATGCAGGACAGCGCCGAGGGTTTCGGCCAACCGATACGCCAGATTTTCGAGTTCTTTTTCGGCGTGGTGCGCGAAGTCCCCAGCCCGTTCGACAAACAGCCGCGCTACCATGGCGAAACCCACGATCTGCTGTGGGAATGGCTGTATCTACCGCTGGCGCGTCTGGTGGAATTCGTTTCCGGGCTGTTCGGTAAATTGCAGCATGGGCGCATTCACGTTTACTTGATGTATAGTTTCGTGACTTTACTGGCGTTGTTGGCGTTCATCCGATGATCCTAGAAACCTTAGTTGGACGGCGTGGAGTGTGCGGTTTTTGGGACGCAGGGCAAGGCGCAACGACGCGGAATGGTCATTCCATTCCAAGGAGTTGCAACGCCGCCATGCGTCCCAAAAATCGTGCAATCCACGCCGTAGCGGACTCACCAACCGGGCGGAACGAAAAATAATGAAGAAGTTTATTGGAATCATGCTGTTAAATATCCAGCCTAGCGGTCAACTAAGGTTTCTAGGATGAGCTTCTCCACCCTGTTATTCCAGCTTTTCCAGGACACGCTCGTGTTGCTGTTGGCGCCGCTGTTGACCGGCTGGGTCAACCAGTGCCGCGCGTGGATGCAGAGCCGTAGCGGCGCCGGCCTGTTGCAGCCATACCGCACCCTCATCAAGCTGCTCAAAAAGGATGCAGTGCTGGCGCATAATGCCTCGCCCTTGTTCCGCTTCACGCCTTACATGCTGTTCGTGTGCATGTGGCTGGCAGCGGCGCTGGTGCCGGTGGTGTCGGTCGATCTGCCGCTGTCGGCGGCGGTGGACGTGATCGCGCTGGTCGGGATATTCGCATTGGCGCGGGTGTTCATTGCGCTGGCGGCGATGGACATCGGCACCTCCTTCGGGACGCTGGGCGCGCGGCGCGAAATGTTGGTGTCGTTCCTGGCCGAGCCGGCGCTGTTGATGGTGTTCTTCACCGCTTCGCTGATCAGCCATTCGACTTCGCTGACCACCATCATCGACTGGTTCGGCCACAAGGAGCTGGTGCTCTACCCCAGCATGGCGTTCGCCGCCGTGGCTTTTGTGATGGTGCTGCTGGCCGAGAACGCGCGCATCCCGGTGGATAATCCCTCCACCCACCTCGAATTGACGATGATCCACGAGGCGATGATCCTCGAATATTCTGCGCGCCATCTGGCATTGATCGAATGGGCCGCCGGCATGAAGCTGTTTGCTTACGTTACTATAGGCATCGCGCTGTTCGTGCCGTGGGGCATCACCGAGGCCGGCAACTGGGCGGCGCTGCCGTGGGCTGTTGCGGTGTTGCTGCTCAAATTGCTGGCATGCGGCTTCGGCCTGGCATTGCTGGAGACGCTCTCGGCCAAACTGCGCATCTTCCGCGCCCCGGAATTTCTCGGCACCGCCTTCCTGCTGGCGGTGCTCGGCATGTTGCTCCATTCCCTGCTGGAAAGCTGATATTCAGAGGACAGAGGACAGGAATCAGAGGACAGAGGACAGAGGACAGATTATGAGGAGTTTATTTTGAATTTTAAAAACCCGGCGAAGTCGCGCAAGGGGGAGAAGGCTGATTCCGAGAAGGTTTTCTCTGTACTCACATCAGAAGACAGAAGACAGAAAACAGATTATGAGGAGTTTTTTATGAATTTTAAAAACCAGGCGAAGTCGCGCAAGGAGACGAAGATCGATTCCGAGAAGGTTTTCTCTGTCTTCTGTCCTCTGTCCTCTGTCCTCTGATAATGTCCGGCCAGTTAATCAATCTGTGCGCGTCCTTGCTGTTGCTGATTGCGTTCGGCATGTTGTCGCAGCGCCGCGTGCTGTCGCTGATCAACCTGTTCGCTTGGCAGGGGTTGGTGCTTTCCGTCGCCACCTTTATCGTGGCCTGGTCATCGAACCAGCATCATCTGTACATTTCGGCGGGGCTGACTCTGGTGCTCAAGGTCGGCATCCTGCCGTGGATATTGCATCGCCTGATCCGCAAGCTGGATGTGAAATGGGATGTGGAGACCTTGATTAATATTCCCACCACCATGCTGTTCGGCATCGTGCTGGTGATTTTCGCTTTCAACCTGGCCGCGCCGATTTCGCAAATGGCGAGCACCATCGCCAAAAGCACGCTGGGCATCGCGATGGCGTGCGTGTTGCTGTCGTTCCTGATGATGATTACGCGCAGCAAGGCGGTGCCGCAGGTGATCGGCTTCCTGGCGATGGAAAATGGCTTGTTCTTCGCCGCCACCAGCGCGACATACGGGATGCCGCTGGTGGTCGAACTGGGCATTGCGCTGGACGTATTGGTCGGTATGGTGATCCTGGGGATATTCTTCTTCCATATCCGCGAGACCTTCGACAGCCTGGATTTGAAGCATATGGAAAAACTGAAGGAAGAATAGGGTGGAAATTTTTCCGGTATCGCTCATTCCCCTTGCCTTATACGCCTCGTTCTTCGACAGGCTCAGGGCGAACGGATTTTTCCTAACTTAATCCTAGAAACCTCCGTTGACCGCTTGCCAAGAAGTGCAACATGGTGGTTCTAAACAACTTTATCATATATTTTGCGTTCACCCGTTTGGTGAGAGCGCTACGGGCTGGATTGCACGATTTTCCG
>JBAYVP010000185.1:0-9854 GCA_041674485.1 Sulfuricellaceae bacterium | reverse complement strand
CCCTGATGACCGCTCAAGCTCAACAGCGCCGCGCCGGAGCGCGCATCCCACAGGCGCAGCAGGCCGTCATGGCCGCCGGAAAGCAGGCGCGCGCCGTCGGGTGAAAATGCACAGCTTATCCGCCCCTGATGACCGCTCAAGCTCAACAGCGCCGCGCCGGAGCACGCATCCCACAGGCGCAGCAGGCCGTCATCGCCGCCGGAAAGCAGGCACGCGCCGTCGGGGGAAAATACGCAGTTTTGTATCCCCCCCTGATGACCGCTCAAGTTCAACAGCGCCGTGCCGGAGCGCGCATCCCACAGGCGCAAAAGACCATCAGAACCGCCAGAAAGCAGACGTGTGCGATTGGGTGAAAATGTGCAGCAGTGTATCCGCCCCCGATGAACGCTCAAACTCAACAAAGCCGCGCCAGAGCGCGTATCCCACAGGCGCAGCAGGCCATCATCGCCGCCGGAAAGCACACGTGCGCCGTCGGGTGAAAATGCGCAGCTTCCTATCCAACCCGGATGACCGCTCAAGCTCAACAGCGTCGCGCCGGAGCGCGCATCCCAAAGGCGCAATAGGCCGTCAGTACCGCCGGAAAGCACACGTGCGCCGTCGGGTGAAAATGCGCAGCTTCCTATCCAACCCGGATGACCGCTCAAGTTCAATAGCGCCGCGCCGGAGCGCGCATCCCACAGGCGCAGTAGACCGTCATCGCCGCCAGAAAGCAGGCGTGCGCAGTCGGGAGAAAAAGCGCAACTTCCTATCTCACCCTGATGTCCATTCAAGCTTAGCAGCACTTCACCGGAGTGCGCATCCCACAGGCACAGAACGCCGTCATCGCCGCCGGAAAGCAGGCGCGCGCCGTCGGGAGAAAATGCGCAGCTTCGTATCCCCCCCTGATGACCGCTCAAGCTCAACAGAGCCGCGCCGGAGCGCGCATCCCACAGGCGCAGCAGGCCGTCATCGCCGCCGGAAAGCAGGCGCGCGCCGTCGGGGGAAAATGCGCAGCAATGTACCCCCCCCTGATGACCGCTCAAGCTCAACAGCGCCGCGCCGCAGCGCGCATCCCACAGGTGCAGCGCGCCGTCAGCGCCGCCGGAAAGCACATGTGCCCCGTCGGGGGAAAATGCGCAGGAGAAAACCGGACTGTTCGCTAAGCCTAACCAGCGCAATACAGAATTTGATTCCGGCACGGCAAGCGGCGCCCATAGTGGCGACTGGAAATCCAGCCCCGCCTGAAGCGCAGAATCCGGCGCATCCCCACAAAGCAGAAACTGCGGCCTATAACCGGCTGCCCCGTGCCACTGCGCCTGCGTCAACCGGGTTTCGCGCCAGATGGTTGCGGTGCAATCGCTGCCGCGCCAATCGCTCTCCCCGGCTTCGCAATTCAGGAAATTCGCCTGAGCCAGCCGCGCTTCGCTGAAATTTGCCTGCTCCAGCCGCACATGGTCGAACCTTGCCGCGCGCAGGTTCGCGCCGCTGAAATCGGCGGTGCTCAAATCCAGCAGCGCGCCGCCGGGGGCGCCCTCGAACACCCATTCCTGCAAGTCCGCGCCCGCCAGGTCGATGCCGCGCAGCAGCGGCGTCGGCCAGCCTTCTTGTCCGGCATGTTGCGCGTAGGCGAGCAGGAGTTCGCTGCACAGCGGGCGGTAACAGGTGCGCCAGCCTTGCAGTGTCTGCACCAGCTTGGGGGCGGCGGATTCGGCGAGCATCTGGCCGAGGAAATCCAGCGTTTCGATGCTGGGGCGTTTCAGCGCCCAGCGTGTTGGTTCATTGTCGCGCACGGCCTGGAGCAGGTAATCCGCGAGGAAAAATTCGAGCAACGAGGTGTGGGCGAAACGAAAACTGCTGCCGTCTTCCCCGTCTTGCCGCGCGAGGAAGGTGGCGGTGCGCAGGTCTTCGTCGAGTTGGTCGAAATGGAGGTTGGCGTAACGGCGCTTGAGGTCGGGTTGGGTTTCCAGCCAGGCGTGGAACCAGTTTTCGATTTTCCCGGCGGGCAGCAGGCCGTTGCCGGTTTGCCACAGGTAGGCCGCGAGGTGGGCGGCGAGGTGGAGCTTATGTTCCGGGCGGATGTGGTGCTTGCCCTGGTCGCGCTCCAGCCAGCTTTGCGCCATGTGGCGGTAGAGCGTGACGCCGTAGACGGTTTTGCCCGCCATGCGCTCGCGCTCTATAGCGGGGATGAATTCGGAGACGAGCTTCAAGGTGTAAGGGCGATGCGCCAGTTCTTCCAGGTTATGCACCGAGCGCAGCAGGTCGAGGACATGCTCCGGGTTGCTGTCCGGCAGCACGCCGGCGAGGTAGCGCATGATCTGGGCGTCGTTAAGTGGCAGCAAGACCAGCGCGCGGTAGGCATCACTCTGGTGCGCGCCGCGCTCCTGGCCGGTGAAGTGGGTTTGCTGGTCGCGCAGGGTGCGGAAATACTGGGTGCGGCAGGAAATCAGCAGCCTTAACCGGGTGTTGCATCCCTCGGCGCGGCAACGCGCCTGGGCTGCGGCGTGCAGGCTGAGCAGGCCGTTGGTGAAGGTTTGCCCGTCTTGCTCCTTGAGCTTGACCAGCACTTCATCCAGGCCGTCGATGATGACCGCAGCGCCTTGCGCCATCCAGCGCTGGATATTTTCAAGCTGGAAGTTTGCGCCGCCATCGTCCATCCAGCCGCGCGCCATGCACTCTTCCAGGGTTTCGCGCAATGTGGGGACGCGCTTGTCCAGCCCGGTGACGTGGCGCAGGTCGAAATACAGCGGCAACGGCAGGGTGGGGTCGGTGCGCCGTTGCGTTTCGAGATGCTCTGCCAAGCGCTGGCAGGTGACGGTTTTCCCCATGCCGTATTCGCCCAGCAGCGCGAACAGCGGCGGGGCGTTGTGGTCGGTGATCCAGTGCAGCAGGTATTGCATCACGTCCACGCCCTGTTGTTCGTCGCCGACGCCGGGTTCTCCCGCTTTCCTGAGCGTGGCCGGGTAGCCCAGCGAGTCACTTATCAGACGTTCGGCGGCGATGGTGTCGCGGTCGCGCAGGTTCATGCGTCGCACCGGTGGGGGCGGTAGACCCTGCGCGGGGCGCGGCGCGGGTTGGGGCGCTCGCGCATCGGCAGAGGCGTCCGGGTAGAGCCTGCCGAGCGCCAGCGTGCGCTGCACCACCAGCGCGGCGTGGTCGGCGGCCATTTTCTGGTCGCGTGCCTTGCTATTGGCGTTTTTGTTGCCGTCGCCCCAATCGCAAATGGCTTTGACGATGATCCAGTCCACTTTGTGACGGTCGGAAGCCGACTGGATGCCGACGGCTTCCATTTCGCCGCCTATGGCTTCCGTTTCCAGCTTGAGCAGGCTATCGCGGTAATCCAGGTTATCCACCAGTTTGTTGCCGGACAATAAGGCGCCGAAACGTAGCGTCGGCCAATCCAGGCAGGAAGCTGGGTCGGCGCGGCAGGTCTGGTCGAGGTGGTTGAAGCGCTGATACAGCGTGGGCGAGGCCGGCGACTTGTCCGAGCGCAAGGTGAGGCTGCCGTCGCTATTCATCCGTCCCAATTCGTAGCCGCGCACGTTTTCCGAAACCAGCACGTCGCCGATGTGTTGCTTTTTCGGGTTAACCCCGAAGGCGATGCCGATGCCAATAATCGCGCGCGGCTGCCATGCCCGGATGGCGTCGTGCGCCGCGTTTTGGGCTTCGCCCTCCCCTTGCTTGCTGACCCGGTGGACGATGGACATGTCGCCATGTTCGCCCAGCAGGTTATAGGTGATGCCGTCGCGCGTTTCCGTTTTCGGCGGTTTTTCGCCGCAAAAGCGCTGTATCACCGCAGCGGTTTCATGCTCGTTAAAGGTGAGTAGCACGACAACCGGCGCATCATCCGCCGGCAACCCGCGCTGATCGGTAATCAGTCTATCCGCCGGGATCGCGTTCAATTCGCCGGTGTAAGCCGGGGACGGCGCTTCGATCAACCCTTCGAACCATACCCAGCGCTGCGCCGCGCCGGCTTTTTTGTTCTGCGTGACTTTTGCCTGCAATGGCACACCCTGTTTTTCGGCGCTGTCGTTGATGAGGGTAAGCAGCCGGTTCAACGCGCTGTTGGCGCTCGCGGGGGTGCTGAGCGGGAATAGGTGCTGGTGGATTTTCTGCACATTGATGCGCGAGTCGGCATCGCACAGCGCCAACAATTTGTCGGCATGTTCACGGTAACTCTCCGTCAGGGGCAGGCGTTCCAGGATTTTTCTGACGAAATACGGGGCAAGCGCGGACATGACGAATTCCCTGGCGGATTGGATGAAGCCATTGTAGGAGCAACCCCACGGGAAAGCAATGATTGAATTGATTGAATGAAGATTGAATATGCCGGGCGCCGGTTTTTTTCTTGGGGTGCGATAAAGCCGCCCGCATCAGGGTAAATTTGTTGTCAGAAATTAATGATGAAAATCAATGATGTAAAACATTCATGAATCCCAGGCAAACTTAGCGCGACTCTGCTTGCCTCATGACGGCAACCTATAAAGACAAAACCTTTTTCACCGCAGAGGACGCGGAGGACGCAGAGGAAAACCCTCATGCTCTTCCTCTGCGTCCTCCGCGTCCTCTGCGGTGAATCGGTTTTTTCCGTGCCGAGAACAAATTTACCCTGTCGCCCGCATTGTGCAGTATTGCAACAATCCCTGGAGTCTGCCCTTATTTGGTTAGACTCCACGGATTATCTTCATGAATGGTATATCGTTAAACGTCGTTAAAACAGGGGTGCGCCGGCAAGCAAATGGGCTATACTGAGCGTGCGCCCCGTGGTTGGTTGATCTGGCTGTAGCATCGATTCGTCGGTGGAGGCCGGGAGTGTTCCCAGCGGGGCGTTTTCTATTTCTACCGCAGCTAACGCGTGCAGCACCTTGGTTACGCGATAGGTGACGGCTCCGCGTCCCCGGCGGCGTTCCACGCTTAAGCGTGGGAACGATCACGGTTGCTACAGGCTGACCGGAATATCCGGCTTCCAGCCCGTCGGCAATTTTTCTCCGCGTCCGGCGGCGGCCACGGCGGCTTCCAGGAAGATTTCCAGCTCACGCACCGACTGCATGTCTGCAAACAGTTCCCGATCAGCCGCTTCCCGCAGCGACTGGCGCAGGCTCCGTCGGCGTTCCGGGTCGCGCCCCAGCGCCAGCGCCAGGGGGGCGTAGTCTTCCAGGCGGGGGGCGATGGGGGCGTCATTGACGCCCATCTGGCGGTACGCCGCCGCTACGATGCGACCGCGCATGAATTGCCCCGCCCACGTCACGACCGGGGCGCCATACACCATGGCTTCGTACAGGGTGTTGCCGCTGCCGAAGTGTATCGGGTCCAGCAGCACATCCAGGTGGGCAAGCAGCGCCATGAAACGATCCAACGGCATGGGCGGCAGGAACAGCACCCGCTCCAGCAGGAGCGGGGCGGTTTTCGCCCAGCGTGCTCTCAATTGCGCCGTATAATGCAGGCCGTCCAGCAGTACGATGCGCCCCGCCGGGTCGCCCTCGGCAATGGCTGCCAGCACTGCGTCAAAATCCGGGTGGAATTTGAACAGGCTCTGGGGGCAACCGTATAGCATGCCCGTTTCCGGCAAGCCCAGCGCGACGCGGCCCGGAATTTCGGTCGGCGCTATCAAGGGCTGATAGAAGCACGGCAGCCGGTTCAGCCGGATCAGTCTTTCGGTGTAATGCGCTTCGGCGTCTTCCGGCTCGATGGATTGCGCCGATATGAAATAATCCAGGGTGTCCAGCCCGGTGGTGTCGGGGTGCCCCCAAGCCACCGCCTGCACCGGCGCAAGGCGGGCATAGGCCAGGAAGTAGGTGGACGGCGTCATGCCGATGTCGGGGTAGAACAGCACGTCCAGCTTTTCCGCCATCACGGCTTGTTGCTGGTCTTCCAGCCGGGTGGGCAGTGTGAGCGCCCGGTCGGCCAGCGCGTCGATGTGTTGGCTGATGCTATCCTGTTTGGCCTTGGCGGTGCGGATTACCACCACTTCGAACCGGTTGCGGTCCAGATGTTGGATAAAGCCCTGGTAGAGTTTTCCTATGGTGTGATGCACCAGATATTCGGACAAAAACCCCACCCGGATGCGCTGTCCCCGTGTTATGGGCGGGCGCCAGTTTGCTATGTGAGGGGATGGGGTTGTCAAGCCGGGCAGCCGGCTCCGAAAAAAGCGGCACAAGGCTGCCATGAGAGTGCAGTTATTGAAGTTGTGGTAGGACAGGTAGAACGATGAGGTGACGACATCATCACCCGGTTCTTCCAGTGCGCCCGGCATGTCCATCAGGGCGGCAATTCCGGTTCGATAATTTTCCCGCCAGGCAAGCAGGGCATCGGGCGTATCGGGAATGCTGGGCAGCAGCAGATGGGCGTGGATCGCGTGTTTAAGGTTGCCGGGTTGGAGTTTCAGCGCTTGGGCGTGGCTCGCCGCCGCGCTATCGAGTCGCCCGAGGTCGCGCAGGGCTTTGCCCAGGTTGCCATGCACTCCGGCGAAATCGGGGTTGATTTCCAGCGCCCTTTGGTAGCTTGCCACGGCGTCGTCGAGCTGTCGGAGGTCTTGCAGTTCGTTGGCGAGGTTGCTGTGCGCTTCGGCATCGTCGGGTGACAGTTCCACGGCTTTTTGCAGTACGGGTAAAGCTTCTTTGCCTTGCATCCGCAGAGCTACGCCCAATGCTTTCCAGACGATCCCGGAATCCGGGTGGCGTTCGAGCAGCAGGCGCGCTTGCCCTTCCATCTCGATATGGCTCCCGGCGCTGAATAGCGCAACCAGCCGGTCGATTTCCGCGAGCGTCGGTGCATCCCCTGTGGCGGGGACGTTTCGCATTGCGGCCTCGGCTTTCCGCCGCAGGGCTTGCGCTGCCTGCGTGTTGCAGCCGCGCTGTTTGGCGGCCTGGAGTATCGCCAGCGCTTCCCCGGCTTGGCCGGTCGTTAGCAGCGCTTGTGCATACGACAGCGCATATTGTCCCTGGGCGGGATTCATTGTCAGCGCGGTTTTCAGGTAAGGCAGCCCGGCGGCATGTTGCCCGACCTGCCCCGCCAGCACCCCCAGGTTGTGGTTGGCGTCCGCTTGATAAGGCTGGGCGTGCAGGATGGCGCGGTAAATCTGTTCCGCCTCCTGCAGCCGTCCCGCTTGATGATGGGCGACGGCTTGGCGCAGTGCAACGTCCAGAGATACGGGTTGGGGGGCGGTGGCGGTCATGGGAAATGAGGGGGAAAGGTTGGTCAGCCGCGAATTGCAACGGGTAGACGGGATTGTCGGGGAAAACTCAATGCAGCCCGGATGCTGCGCGGGGTAAATTTGTTCTCGGAAATAATGTAGGGTGGATAAGCATAGCGCATCCACATTTATTGCGTCGACTGCCCCGCCAGCACCCCCAGATTGTGATTGACGTCCTGAGCATGCAGGATGGCGCGGTAAAGCTGCTCTGCCTCTTACAGTCGTCCCACTTGATGATGAGCGACGGCTTGGCGAAGAGCCTGATCTATCGTCACTGATTCAGCGCCCGCTTCTTGATTACTTTCATCCTCTCGTGCCCATTTCCCGAACATCTCCCGATATGCTGTTTCTACTTTGCGGGCGAATTCCACTTCGTTCATCAGCGGACCAATTTCCATTTTCTGCCGCAGTCCAGCGCGCAAATTTGCGAGCTTTGGAAAATTTGAAGCCAAGGCTACGGCCAAGTCTACATATTCCTCTTCGGTATGGGCAATCCACTCGGAATAGCCTACCCCTTCCAGAATCGAACTGCCTAGTCGCCCGACGCTGGGACGCTCCGCCAGCGTAACGAAGGGGATACCCATGTACAGGGTTTCGAACAGCGTGGTGCCGGAGTTGTGGGGAAAGCAGTCCAGGCCGATGTCCAGGCCGCGCAGCACATCCCACGGCGGGGTGTGGAAACCGATTTCCAAGCGCTCCCGGCTTATCCCGTGGGCGGCGAACATCGAAGTCAGGGCGTCTCGCATCGTTGCGTCCCGGTAGTCGCGGCTATTAATCACCAACCGCGCGCCTGCCACCCGTTTCAATACCTCCGACCACACCCGTATGGTTCGGGGGTTGATGCGCACCGCCCGCGTCAGGGCGCCGAAGGTGACGTAGCCGCGTGTCAAGGCCGGCAAAGGATTCACTGCCCCCATGCCTGCTGCCGGGCGGTAGACATAGCCGGGCGTCTCCAGCCGCCAAGGCGTTTCCGAGAACAGCCCTTCGCTGCCTTCCGGGGCGCAAGCCGCGTCAGAAAGCAGGTAATCCATCGCCGTAAGCCCGGTGGTGTAACCAAATCCCAGCCAGGACAGGGACACCGGCGCGGGTTTACGGGCGAATACCGCCAGCCGGTTTTTGGCGGTATGGCCGGCCAGGTCCACCAGGATGTCGATGCCGTCGGCGCGGATACGATCAGACAAGGCATCGTCAGTCATACCCAGCGTTGGCGCCCAGTGATCCACATATCCCTTATAGCGGGCAGTCACCTCGTCCTCCCGCGCCAGTTCGGCATAGGCATAGACTTCGACTGCGTTCTTGTCGTGGTGCGCCAGCAGGGGTTCCAGAAAATGCCGGCACGCGTGGCGGCGAAAGTCCGGCGAGACATAACCCACCTTCAGGCGACGGTGAATTTCGCGGCTATTGCCGTGGGTGCGCCATTTCTCCCGCTGAGGCAAACCGAAACGTTCGTCGTACTCCCGGTATACTGCAAAGATGGCTTCACTGCTCTTATTCGGGTGGTAGTTCAGGGTAAAAAGCAGGTCATTGTGTGCCTCGACCCAATCGGGCTTGATCTCCAGCGCGCGGCGATAACTCTCAACCGCATCGTCGAATTTCCCGAGGATTTGCAGGGCATTACCCAGGTTTTTATATGCATCGGCGAAATCCGGCTTAATCTCCAGCGCGCGGCGATAACTCTCTACTGCATAGTCGAATTGCCCGAGGTCTTTCAGGGTAGACCCCAGGTTGCAATGTGCTTCGGCGAAATCGGGCTTGATTTCCAGCGCCCGAAGGTAGCTCTGCGCCGCGTCATCATATTGCCCCAGCGCTTGCAGGGCAACCCCCAGGTAGATGTGCGCATCGGCGTCGTCGGGTAAAAGCGCCGTTGCTTTTTGCAAAGCGGCCAGGGCGTCTTTGCCCTGCATCTGAAGAGCTAATCCCAATGCCTTCCAGGCGAACCCAAAATCAGGATATTGCTCCAGTAGCAAACGCGCCCGGCTTTCCAGTTCCGCAAAACGCCGGGCTGCGAACAGGGCGATAAGCTCATCGATTTCGGCGGGCGCCGGTACGCCCTGCATGGCCGCCACGGCTTGTTGCCATAGCGCTTGAAGCACCGGGGAGTCGAATCCGCGCTGTCTAACGGCCTGGAGTATCGCCAGCGCTTCTCCGGCCTGACCGGTCATGAGCAGCGCCCCGGCATACGACAGCGAATATTCTCCGCGCAAAGGGTCGGCTGCCAGCGCGGCTTGCAGATAGGGCAAGCCGGCGGCGTGTTGCCCGACCTGCCCGGCCAACACCCCCAGATTGTGATTGGCGCTCGCTTGATTCGGCTGAACATCCAGAATGGCGCGGTAAATTTGCTCCGCCTCTTGCAGTCGTCCGGCTTGATGATGGGCGACGGCTTGTTGTAGTGCAACGTCCAGGGACACGGCTTGGGGAGCGGTAGCGGTCATGGGGAATAGGGGGATTAAGTTGCCAACCGCGAATTGTAGCCGGTAGGCCGTCCGGATGAAAGCATTGCACGCGCAGAGCCACTTGCGCTGTAGCAAAAAAATGGCAAGCCAAATAACCACTATCCAGAGTTACTTGATTGGGTATTGATATTTCCAGTGCCGATCTCACCAAAATATGACCGCAGCCACAGCCACTCAGCCTGATTCTCAAGGGGTACGGGGGCATTTTAACCTAGAAAGCTCAGTTGACCGCT
>JBAYVP010000184.1:0-9858 GCA_041674485.1 Sulfuricellaceae bacterium | reverse complement strand
TTTAAGGAGTGTTTGGCGTCGCGGGTAAATCAGTATATAAGAATGTGCTAATATTGCATGGCGCAATATTAGTGAACTCTTATATGCTTATATACCGGCCGCGCCAAAAGCGTGAAACTTCAGATATTTACGTTCCAAACCCAAAAAAATCTGGAGAATTCAAAACTTCACCTAATGTAGCGACATGGGCAGCGGGGTATTCGCTTTTTTCAGCCCAAGGGAAGCTGAATAAAGACAAACGAAGCGTTAGTGAAATGCCAAGAGTGATCGCACGGGAGGGGATGGGATTTCTGTTAAAGCTTCAGCTTGCGTCGGACTTGACTGCTCAGCAGCAGAACGAAATAGAAGCCGCGCTACGCTGGTGGTCCAGTTTCGGGGGAGTGGGTGCCCGTAATAGGCGTGGCCTCGGGGCTTTGCTGGTTATCGGATTGGAACCGATTAATGAAAAAGAGGTGCTGGAGAAAGGCGGGAGGCTTGCTCTGTTGTCTTCCGTAAACAACCCAACCCATGCATGGCAAACCGCTATCGCCAAGCTCAAGGGGTTCCGGCAGGGGTTTGGAGCCGGGCGTAATCCACCTGCACCGGAATCGGCAAGCCCGGCTGGGCGCAGCCTATGGCCCGAGGCGGAAACATTGCGCTCATTGAGTGGACAGACATGCCCCAAACATGCTGGTAGGCTTGTTCTTAGTGACGGATTTCCCCGAGCCGCTTTCGGGTTGCCTATCGTATTCCATTTCAAGGATACGCCGAGCGAAAAAGACCAGAAATCTCCAGGATATTCGCGCAACAATTTCGACCCGGAGGATCATATTCTCGAACCTGAAGACATCTCCCCGACGAACAAGCGCGACCGCATGGCCAGCCCGCTGATCCTGCGTCCCTACTGGAACGGTACGCAGTGGCAAGCGGCGGCCTTGCTGCTGCCGGGATGGGAAAAGGCGCTCGACCAACCCTTGAAATTCAAGGGGCAAAATTACGCGCCCGCCCATTGGCCCGCCGATTCCAAGAGCCGGCAGGAAAAAGCGCGGCACATCCAGCCCATGATGAAGGGCGGCGCATTGCGCGCCGATGATCCGCTCTCCGCCTTCATGCATTACTTCGAGAAAGGGTGACGGGATGAAAACCTATCTGGTCGCCCTATCCCTGGGTCCGGTGCAGAGCCTGATCGAAGCCGCGCGGCGCACCCGCGATCTGTGGTGCGGCTCCTGGCTGCTGGCGGAAGCGGCCAAGGCGGCGGCGCTGGCGTTGCACGAAAATCAGCCGGGCTGCCTGATATTCCCCTGCCCGGACAACCCGGAGGAGGAATTGGCCCCGTCGAAAAAGCCCAAGGACACCGACGCCAATATCGCCAACATCCTGCGCGCACAAATCGAACTGCCGGACGAAGCCGCAGTGCGCAAGTTGCTGGAATGCGCCAAACAGGCCGCCGAGCAACGCCTGGCGGACCTGTGCGACCAGGCGCGCACCGACTTGAAGGCGCTGCCGTTTCACGAAGGTTTGTGGGAAGCGCAAAAACAGGACATCCTGGAATCCTTCGCCGCCTGGGTGGAAATCAAGGACGGCAACTATCCCCAGGCCGCCAAACGGCTGGGCAGCCTGCTCGCGGCGCGCAAAACGACGCGGGATTTCAAGCCCGGCGCGGCAAGCGCGGACGGACCGGGTTTCGGCATTCCCAAATCATCGCTGGACGGCGCGCGCGAATCGGTAATCAATATCCCGCGCAAAGAGCGAACCGCCGCGCGTTACCAGACCGACCTGCGCAGGCTCGGCGTGACCGGCGGCGAAGAACTGGATGCGCTGGCAATCGCCAAGCGTCGCGCTGTAGAAGTGGAGCAGTTCACCGCCTACTCACGCATCGCCGCCGATGCCTGGATTCAGGATTTGGAAGCCGCGCGTCGGGAAGCGATTATCCAAGCCTATAAGCCCTTGGTCGAAGCCGATCTGGCAACCAAAGTCAGCGGCAACGGCGGCATATACAGCGACTTGCCCTACGACGCGCAGCTCGTGTTCGGCTTCCGGCTGGATAACGCCTTGGCCGACAACCGGGACGACGAATCTCAGAAGTTGCTGAAAGCACTGCGCGATGCCCGCGAAGGGGTGGATGAGCCGACACCCTATGCCGTCATCCTCAAGGCCGACGGCGACCGCATGGGCGAATTGCTAAGCAAGGCCGCGAACCCGGCGCAATCCCGCGCCATCTCCACAGCGTTGCATGGCTTCGCCCGCGCGGTGCGCGGCATCGTGCGCGACCATCGCGGCCATGCCATCTATGCCGGCGGCGACGACGTGCTGGCAATGTTGCCGCTGGAACATGCCATAGACTGCGCGGCAGCGCTGGCCAAGACCTTCAAGGCGGCGCTGAACGACGTTGCGGGATCGTTGGGGATCCCCGCAGGCGAGCGTCCCACCCTGTCGGTTGGGTTGGGGATCGGCCATCTGGTCGAACCGCTGGGCGGCCTGCGCGCCCGCGCCGATGCGGCTGAAAAGCGCGCCAAGGGGAATGGCGAAAAAGAGCCGCGCAATGCGCTGGCCATACATCTCGGCATTCGTTCCGGCGTACAAACCGACTGGCGCTGCCGCTGGGGCGAGGGCGACCCGCAGGCGTGCGTCGGCATCCAAGCCATGCAGGCTTTCGTCAAGGCATACCGGGAAAACCACTGCCCGTCCAGGCTGGGGTTCGAACTGCGCAGCATCGCGCAACGCCTATCGCGGGTAAATACCGATGATAAACCGTTGCCCGGCATACACGCCGCCGAGCTTGCCCGCACACTGGCGCGCGCCCGTGAGTGCTGCGGCGAGGGCGAATTGCCGAGTGATCTGAAGCGCCTGTTGAAAAAACGCGCCGGCGAAATCGGTCTGGCGCGTCTGGCCGACGAACTCATCATTGCCCGCTGGCTGTCGGCGCGCACCAAATCGGATTTGGGAGTGCTGGAATGAACACTTATCTGATGGATCCCCTCGCGCCGCTCATCATTCGTTCAGGCCGCCCTTTTGATAACCAGGCAGGCGCCGATGCGGCGCGTTTTCCGCCGCCCTCCACGCTGGCCGGAGCATTACGCACCGCTCATGCCGGGACGACCGGAAAACCGTTCGGGCCGGACCTGGCTAAAATTCCGGTAGCGGGGCCGTTACCCGTCAAGCTGGATGAAAGCGGCAAAGTCATTTCATTGCTTGTGCCCAAGCCCGCAGATGCCCACTATTTCTGGAACGAGGGCAAAACCGCCGCGCAACTGGTTCGAGCCGCGCCCAAACCCATGTCGGAAAACGAGGGCATGGATTTACCCGACGAACCCGACGGACTCTTGCCGGTGCAACTCGCCGCCGCCACTGTCGGCAAACCGTCCGGCGGCCCGCGCTGGTGGGCATGGAACGACCTCATGGCGTTTCGCGGCGGTGAAACGCCAAGCATCGAAAACCTCAAATCGAACGGCTGGGCGCCGCCGGAAGACGACTTGCGCACTCATGTGGTTATCGAACGAATCAGCCAGTCTGCGGAAAAGGGGAAACTGTTTCAGACCGCCGGATTAACCTTTTTGCCCTGCCCGCAAGCGGGGGCGCCGTTTCCCGAAGGACGCATCAGCCTCATCGGAAGCATTTCCGGCGAAATCGGCAACGGCGTCATTACGCTGGGTGGCGAGCGCCGGCTTTCGGCGATTGCACCCGCGCCGGGTGATCTCTGGCCAACCATGCCGGCCAATCTGGCTGAGGACATTCATCGTGCCGGAGGGCTGTGCCTCACCCTGCTCACCCCGGCGTTGTTTGCCGGCGGCTGGCATCCGAGTTTAACGGGCAAGCCGTTCGGTGGCGCGGGGTTGAAACTGCGCCTGCGCGCAGCCGCGTTGGAGCGCTGGCTGCCGCATTCCGGCTGGGACTTGGCGCAATGGCAGCCCCGTGCCGGGCGCAAGATGGTTCCCGCCGGCGCGGTGTACTGGTTCGAAGTGCTGGAAGCAAGCGACAAAGCGCTACGCGCGCTCTGGCTGGCGCCGGTCAGCGACCACGAACAGGACCGGCGCGACGGTTTCGGCCTCGCCTGGACACCGCCCCGCGAATTGACACATTGACTAAAGGAAACACCGATGGACCCCAAGCTCTATCACCTGCACGCGCTCTCCGCGTTGCACTGCGGCATCGGCCAATCGACCGGCGCGGTGGATTTGCCCATCGCCCGCGCCCGCGCCACCAACCTGCCCATCGTTCCCGGCTCGTCTTTACGCGGCGTGTTGCGCGAGGAATTCGCCGACAAAAACGGCGGCATGGAAAAAACCCTGTTCGGCCCGCGCACCGTCAGCGGCGGCGACGATGCCCATGCCGGCGCGCTGGCGCTGGGCGACGCCCATTTACTGTTGCTGCCGATACGCGCGCTGGCGGGCATCGTAGCCTACGCGACCTGCCCGTTCATACTCAAGCGTTACAAGCAGGATAGGGAACGCAGCGGATTGGCCGCGCCATCCATCCCGCCGCCCATATCCGAGACCCAAGCCGGTCACGGCGAGGGTTGCGTCAACCGGCTCAACGATAAAGTGGTGCTGGAAGACCTCGACCTTGACCCGCTCCCAATGGCCGAAGCGGAACAATGGGGCGCGCACATCGCCCAAGCTGTTTTTCCTCGCGACAGCGAAGCTCAAACCGACCTCGAAAAACGTTTTCTCATCCTGCCGGATGCGGTATTTTCCTTCCTCGCCGAAACCGCGACCGAAATACGCACCCGCATCGCCATCGACCAAGGCACGGGCACGGTCAAGGATGGCGCGCTGTGGAACGAAGAAAATCTCCCCGCCGAGACCGTGTTATGGGGTGTTTACGCCCTTTCGGATTCGCGCGTGAAAGGCGAAAACCACAAGGCCGCCGATCTCGCCGCCAAACTGCCTGCGGACGCCTTGCTGCAACTGGGCGGCAAGGCCGGCGTGGGGCGCGGGCTGGTGCGCTTTCTCAATGGCGGTGTGAAATGAAATCGCGTAGCCATTTGGTCGCCCAAGCAGCCTACAACCGGGTGGAAGCACGCCAAGCGCTCAGCCAAAAAACAAAAAAAGCCTACGGCGCGCTCGCCCATAAGTTTCCGATCCTGATTCTGCAAAACGGCCTCGCCCAGGCCACCGGCTTCCTGCTGGCCAAGGGAAAAGAGGAACATCCCAAAGAAAAAGAGGCGCATCCCAAGGAGAAGAAGGAGCACCTCGCGCTGCTCGAAGATATTGCCCAAGTGCTGCGCGAGACCGGCGAAGACGCCTGCCGTGACGCCACAGCCCTGCACCGCGCCGTGATTGAGGCCGACATGGCGACAACCATGCACCTCACCCGCCGGGCGCTGGAAGCCTCAAGCTGGATCAAGCGCTACGTGCAAGGCGTACTGGAAATCGACGCCACGGGCGCCGGCCGGGAAGAAAAGGAAACGACATGATTCCCCTCGTTCGCGACGATTTGCGTCCCCTGATCAGCGCGGCGAATGGCGCGCACCCCGGCTTGCTCATCCAGCGCGGCTGGAGCGATTTCGTCAAAACCGATGCGGACAATGCCGGCGCGGGGGGCAAAACCGCGCATATCGAGCGCATCTGCAACATTCCCGCCCCGGATATTTACCTGCGGGCTTATCAGCGTTGGGAAGTGGCGACAAAGGATGACAAACGTTTCTGCTGTTTCGAGATGAAAATCGAAAACCGCTTATTGATCGGACTCAGCGGAGGCGGCGCGCTGGAAACCGGGTGCGCCATCAGCCACACCTACGGCATGCCCTATTTGCCGGGGTCATCGGTGAAAGGCGCGGCGCGCGCCTGGCTGCAAGCCTTGCCACACGCCGACGCCGACCTCGTCCGGGAAATATTCGGCTGCGAGGCCGACGAGCGCGACTTGTCCGGGTTATCCGGCATCGTCGGCTTTCACGATGCCTGGTGGGTGCCGGAAAGCCGCTGCGATAAAAAGCCCTTCGTCATGGACGTGGTGACCTCCCACCACCCCAACTACTACGGCAGCGAAGGCGAAACGGCGGCAACCGACCTCGACAGCCCCGTGCCCAACGCCATCATTGGCGTGCAGGGAAGCTTCCGCTTCACCCTGGAAGGTGCGCCGGAATGGACCCGATTGGCGAAAAACATCCTGGAAGCCGCACTCGCGGAGCGCGGCATAGGCGCCAAAACCGCCGCCGGCTACGGCTACATGGCGCGTATCAAGCCTAGCGCCCTACAAGCGAAACAGTCCGATTTCATCGCGGCCAGATTAAGCTGGAACCCCGGCTCGCGGGCGCTGAAAGCGATTCTGGACGACGGGCGGAAAACCGCGCCGCTGGCGGGCGACGCGGCGCAATCCCTGCTGGAAAACCTCCCCGCCGAAGCGCGCGCCGGCAAAAAAATCAAGGAAGGGAAACTGCGCGTGGAAATAAGGGTCGCGGAGCAACGCAACCTACTGCAAATTATCGCACTGCGCGAGAAGCAAGCGTAGCCCAAGGGAGATTTTTTGATCGTTCCCACGCTCCGCGTTACTGCCATTTAAGTTAGGAAAAATCCGTTCGCCCTGAAGCTTAGCCTGCCCTGAGCTTCGCCGAAGGGTCGAAGGGTGAATGGATTTTTCCTAACCGGTTGACTGTTAAACCATTCATGGTTCGACAGAGAGCTTCTTACCACGAACGGCTTAACTTAATGGCAGTGACGCATTCATCCCGACGCTGCCCGGCTGGGACGAACGCGGGAAGAACCGGCGAACGAAATCGACCGGAAAGCCGGTAAAATTTGTTACTATACGCACTGACGCAAGGACGAACTGGACATTGCGGTGGGCGGCAGCGGCGGCATCCTCCAGAACATTGCTGATTACTTGGGATAGTCGGCAAATCCGATAATAAACATCGGGTTGCGGATCACGCCGCAAAATATCGCGCAGCATGATGAATATAAAGGAGAAATATTGAAAAATCAGCTTGTGGGGGATTTGCCGGAATGGCAAAATGGAACTGCGCCGCTAAACAGGGCGCAGAGCAAGGCAGGGCGCGGTGGAAATGATATAGGGCTTGAACTGACCGGACTATTTGAACGGGATTAAGACAGTGTGTGCATTTCCTGGGTGTAGTGTCGCCGTTGCTTGAACTGACCGGACTATTTGAACGGGATTAAGACTCAAATTTTGTTTTCGGATTCTCGAAGAGCAGTTGGCTTGAACTGACCGGACTATTTGAACGGGATTAAGACATAGTGCTAAATCAGCCAAGATTCCGAGATCAAAGCTTGAACTGACCGGACTATTTGAACGGGATTAAGACTCAGGACGGCATCATGCCCAGGGAACGCGAAAGACGCTTGAACTGACCGGACTATTTGAACGGGATTAAGACCAGGTCGTCAACTTCGAGCAGATAAATCGGCATTGCTTGAACTGACCGGACTATTTGAACGGGATTAAGACCTCCACAAACTCCGAAGCGCCCATGGTTTTTTTGCCTCTATTTAGGTAACAATCTTGGACAATCCTGGTGGAATCCGCCGATGGCGAACGAACACGACAGCGGATACAAATTTCTCTTCTCCACCAAGGAGTTGGTGCGCGACCTGATCATGGGGTTCGTGCCCGATGAATGGCTGCATAGCCTCGATTACGCCACCCTGGAAAAAATCCCCGGCAGCTACATCACCGAGGATTTTCGCAACCGGGAAGACGACATCGTTTGGCGGGTGAAAGTTGGCGGGGAATGGATTTATCTCTATTTGTTGATTGAGTTTCAGAGCAGCGTCGATAAGTACATGGCGCTACGCATGATGGTTTATCTGGGCTTGCTCTATCAGGATTTAATCAAGCGCAACGAGATATTGGCCGATGGTCGCTTGCCGCCGATATTGCCCATCGTGCTCTACAACGGCAGCCAACGCTGGACGGCGGCCACGGCCGTTTTCGAATTGATCCCGCCGGTGCCGGGGCTGGTCGAGCAGTTCAAGCCGAAATTCAAATACCTGCTGATCGACGAAAACGTCTACAGCGAAGCCGAACTGGCGTCGCTCAAAAATCTGGTCGCCGCCGTTTTTCGGATAGAGCATCCCGCTTCACCGGAGGCTGTCAACAATTTGATGGCGCTGTTGGACGAATGGCTGATCGACCGCCCGGATTTACGTCGTATGTTCGCGTTGTGGATACGGGCGACCTTGATGCGCAAGGCGGAATACCGTATCGTGCTGCCTCAATTGGACGACTTGCAGGAGTTAAGGGTGATGCTGGCGGAACGACTCGAAGAATGGGCGCATGGCTACAAAGCTGAAGGGATGCAACAGGGAATGTTGCAGGGGATGCAGCAGGGCGAAGGTATTCTTCTCCGCCGCCAACTGACCCGTCGTTTCGGCGCCTTGCCCAATGCCATTGAAACCAGACTGGCTGAAGCCGCCATCGATCAACTTGAAATCTGGGGGGATCGGGTGCTGGATGCGAAATCGCTGGACGATGTGTTTAATCCTAGAAACCTCCGTTGAACGGAGGTTTCTAGTCACTTACCAGTCAAGTCGTTGCATTTTTTGCGAAGAATGCGTTGTAGATCAAGCACTGGTGCGGCTCTTAGGTAGGGTGGATAAGCGAAGCGCATCCACCTGAACATTCCGAGACACCGTTCGGTGGATGCGCTTCGCTTATCCACCCTACCCCCTGTTGGGTTCCGGCTCGTCCGGCTTAGGGTAATATGAATATTCGCAACACAAAAAAGCAGTATTCCCATATCGGGCTGGCTGCGCTGTTGCTGATTATATCCAGCGGTTGGGTGGGCGACGGCCTCAAGGGAGACAGCCTTTTCAGTGAATGGCTTAAAATGCTGAAGTGCGATGCCTGTGACGTCACCGTCAGGTTGTTTACGATTGCGCTGTCCGCCCTTATATTTGCTTTTTCCGTTTGGTATGTCTCTTGGGCGGGACGAAAAATCCTCGGGGTGAGGCATCTGAAAAAAAGCGAAAAAGTTAGAGCACATAAAGTGCTCATCATGGCCGTAACCGCGTTGAATCCCGCGCCTGAGCCGGATGGAAGCGGAATTTCGGTTGTCGATAAGGAAGATAAAAATATAAAAGTAGCGCTATCGGGACATATCGCATCGGATATCCACGCTTTCGATTCATGGAAAAAACCGCCCAACATTCAGCAAATGCTCAGAGCCATGGCGCCTCATCTGGGTGCGCTGGAAAGAGTCTTCCTGGTTGGCTCGAAAGGCGCGGGAGGTTCATACCGAATCCTGCCCCAAGCCGAGGCGGTAATCCGCCTCTACGACAAAAATCTAAAAATTTCCCATCATGACGAGCCGGAAGGCATTGACTTCGAGAATATAGAAAAAATGACCGCTCTCTTCGATCAACTCATTCTGCACGCCAAGCGGGACGGATACCGGGAAAGCGACATCATCATGGATGTCACCGGAGGGCAAAAAACCGCGAGCATCGCCGCTGCGATGGCCACCCTCGAACGCAAGGATTTGGAATTTCAATATGTGCAAACCGGGGCGGAGCACGAGGTGCTTTCGTTCGATATGGTTGCGGAAATGGACGGCGAGATTTCAGGCTGAGCGTGATCTACCTTTTCGACAGCCTCCTAGGCTGAATGTCATCTCGACGCTGCCCGACTGAATCGGATGCGGGATGAACCGGCAAATGAAATCAACCGGGAAACCGATAAAATCCGTTACTATACGCTCTGCCGCAAGGACGAACTGGACATTGCGGTGGACGGCAGCGGCGGGGTCCCTCAGGACATTGCCTATTACTTGGGATAGCCGGCAAATCCGATGATAAACATCGGGTTGCGGATCACGCCGCAAAATATCGCGCAGCATGATGAATATAAAGGAGAAATGTTGAAAAATCGGCTGGAGATGGACTTGCCGGAACGGCAAAGAGGAACTGCGCCGCTAAGCAG
>JBAYVP010000183.1:0-9864 GCA_041674485.1 Sulfuricellaceae bacterium | reverse complement strand
TGCTTTTCCTCTGCGTCCTCTGCGGTGAATCGGTTTTTTCCGTGCCGGGAACAAATTTACCCTGCCGATTGGGGTGAGGGCGTTGCACATTGATAACAAAGATGTTTGGAACCACCCTATTACACATCC
This sequence comes from Sulfuricellaceae bacterium, assembly GCA_041674485.1. Classification (GTDB taxonomy): domain Bacteria; phylum Pseudomonadota; class Gammaproteobacteria; order Burkholderiales; family Sulfuricellaceae; genus JAGXQV01. Next base: position 9,735 of record JBAYVP010000183.1, on the reverse strand, counting down.
TGGTAAGCGGTTAACGGAGGTTTCCAGAATTATGCAGTGTTATCAGTATTTGCGCGCTGCTGTACTAGAAAGCTCAGTTGACCGCTTGCCGGGATGTGTAATAGGGTGGTTCTAAGCAACTTTGTCATCTATTTTGCGTTCACCCGCTTGGTAAGAACGCTGCGTTTCGACAGCCTGAGTGCAGCCTTAGTGCATTTGCATGGGGGGCTGTATCCTGCGCACCGGGGCGGCGATTTCCTTGCTGCTGTTGTCCTCGAAGGTCAGCTTGAGCGTCACGTTGTCGCCTTCCTTCAAAGGTTTCTTGAGGTCGATCAGCATGACGTGCAGGCCGCCGGGCTTAAGCGCCGTTTCGCTTCCGGCTTTGATTTCGATGTCCTTGACCGGGCGCATTTTCATCATGCCACCTTCGTGGATGTGGGTGTGCAATTCGGTAACGTTGGCGGCGGTGCTTTCCGCTTTCACCATTTTGTGATCTTTATCGTCGGCGTTTTTCAGCACGAAAAAGGCGGCGGTGGTAGGTTGTCCCGGTGGAACCATGCGGACATGGGGACCCATTGCGCTAATGCCGTCGGCGGCGCTACCTGCGCAAGCGGAGGGAGCGAAGGCGGCGGATAGTGCGACGGCAAGCAAAACGGGGATGAATTTCATCGGTGTTTCCTCAATAACAAGTAAAAAATCAGTGCAATTTCAACGCGGCGCGGATTTTTTCCGCGACGCTGCCGGGCGGCGTCGCGTGGGGCAAGGTGGCATAGAGGCTGCCATCGGGAGCGATCAGATAAGTGTCGGCGGAATGATCGATGACATAGCCCGCCGCCGATGCCACCTGCTGCCTGGCATAGCTTGCACCGTATAATTTGGCGGCGCGGGCGATTTCTTCCGGTGCGCCGGTCAGCCCGACAATGCTGGGGTGAAAGTATGCCGTGTAGTCCTTCAGGCGTTCCAGCGTGTCACGTTCCGGGTCTACGGTGACGAACAGCATTTTTACTTTTTCCAGTTCCTTTGCGTCCAGTTGCGCCAACCCCTGCGCGGTGAACGCCAGCGAAGTCGGACAGATGTCGGGGCACAGCGTATAGCCGAAATACAGCAATACCACTTTGCCGCGCAAGTCGTGCAGAGAAAGCTGTCCAGCCGCCGAGCGTAGCGTGAAATCGCCGCTCCTGGGCGCTGCTGCCGGCTTCGCGCTGTCGGGCTGCCAGAAAAACACCACCCACACCAGCAGCGTAGCGAAGAGCGCTATCGCGCCGACCAGTATCCATTTTTTTAACACTTTAGTAATTTATCGGCCAAGTTTTTAACATTGTTTGCGAAGAATGGTCGCATATCAAGCTACTGGTGCGGTTCTCCGGCTAAAACGCTTGCACCGCAGAGGCGCGAAGAAATCATCGCATCTCAGCGTCTCTGCGGTAAATGTTTTTTGGTTAATTCCTTGATGTCACAAATTCGAACGGCGCCGCGACCCATCTGCCGTCTGTTTCGACCAGCACCGTGGCGCGCCATGCCATGCTGCCGGTCGAGCAGATCGGCAGCGTGGCTTCCCCATCGAAGCGTCCGCCGCCCATTGCCTGCAATTGCGGATGGTTGTAGCCCATTTTCATGTCCACGCCGGTGAAATCCACTTCCACTTTTTTGACATTGGCGCCCTGCACCGTCACGCTCAACTTGACCGGGCGCAGCACCGGGATGGGGCGCGGTTCGATGGAAAAGCTCACGCGCCCTCCGCCCGGCAGGATGGATGAGCAGACGGCGCGCTGCAAATCGCAGCTTTTATCCAGCGGCAGGGTAGCCGCTACCGTCTGATCGGGCGCGGGCAGCAGTTTTTGCACAACCGCGCCGGCCAACAGTAGCGCCAGCAGGATGGCTGTTGCCAGCAAGGTCTTGTTCGGGATGTTTAGCATGGGCACATACGCTTAGAGCAATTGGAATGCCAGGATTTAATCCAGTGGAATCAACGGCGGGCGCTGTGCGCAACTGTGCCGAATCGCGCAATTGCGCCAATTCCCCCATGTGGCGCACCTCTTTGGTACTGCCCGACAAAGCGCTGCAGGGCATGGCGGATAGCGGTAAAATCAGGCTTGCCGACGACAGGTTGCAATTGCCCGATTTTGCCGCATAACCCGCTTATTCTCCAAACACTTTATAGCCCTCATGGCAGATATTCCACCGAATGCCCAAACCGGCGAGCCAGCTCTCGCCCAAGCGGAAATCCGCGACCTTCAGCGCACTGTGCAAGCGCTACGCACCGAGCTGGAACTGAAAGAGATGGACAAGGATAACGCCGTGCAGTCGGCCATCGCCGCAAGCAGCCAGGAGATCGCCCAACTCAAAGCGACCGTCGCCGCATTGCGCGACACGCTGGAATTGTCCCACATCGAACGCGACACCGCCGTCCAGAAGGCGACCGCTTATGCGCAGGATGAAATGCAGCAAGTAAAGGCCGCCGCCGGCGCTTTGCGCGAGCAACTGGAATTGTGCCGGATCGAAATAGGCAATGCCGTGCAGGCCGAACGCCAGGCTGCGAGCGACGAAATCGCGCAATTGCGGGCGACCATACAGGAAATGCGCGAACGCATGGAAGCTGCGGCAAGCAAGGAGCGTCAGTAAAATGGCCGCCCAATCTCCAGCCGCCAGGAAATCCGTTGCACAAAAACCTGCCGCCGAGCCGGCGGGCAGCCTGACGGCATTGAAGCGCCGCTACCGCGAGGCGGTGTTGCTGCTCGAAATATCCCACCGCATCGCGGCGCAGGATACGCTGGACGGCATACTCCAAACCCTGGTGGAAATTACCACCGCCGAACTCGACGCCGAACGCAGCTCACTATTCCTCAACGACCCGGACACCTGCGAACTCTACTCGCGCGTGGCGCAAGGCGCCATCCAGCGCGAAATCCGCATCCTCAACACCAGCGGCATCGCGGGCTACGTGTTCACCACCGGGGAAGGGCTAATTATCCCCGACGCCTATGCCGACCCGCGCTTCAACCGTAGCGTGGACGAGCAAACCGGGTTCGTCACGCGCAACATCCTGTGCGTGCCCATCCGTACCGCCAAGGGGGAAGTCATCGGCGTTGCCCAGACGCTGAACCGCAAAAAAGGCCATTTCACCAAAGTCGATCTGGAGTTGTTCGAAGCGATGACCAGCCAGGGCACACTGGCGTTGCAAAGCGCGCAATTTATCGAGCGCATGACCCGCATTCGCCGGCAGGAAATGGAATTCATCAACGTCGTGTCGGAAGCCACCGCCGACATCAAGCTCGGCTCGCTGCTGCAAAAAGTGATGGGCGAAGCCACGCGCCTGCTCAACGCCGAACGCTCCACCCTGTTCCTCAACGATGAAAAGAGCAAGCAACTGTGGTCGGAAGTGGGGCAAGGGCTGGATGCGATGCAAATCCGCCTGCCCAACCATCTGGGCATCGCCGGGGCGGTGTTCACCTCCGGCAAGACCATCAACATCCCCTATGCCTATGCCGACCTGCGCTTCAACCCGGCGTTCGACAAAAAAACCGGCTTCTTCACCCGCTCCATCCTGTGCGTGCCGGTAATCAACAAGGCGGGCAAAGTAATCGGCGTGACCCAAGTGCTCAACAAGCGCGGCGGCCCCTTCACCAATGAGGACGAAGCGCGCCTGCGCGCCTTCACCGCCCAGGTTTCCATCGCACTCGAAAACGCCAAACTGTTCGCCGACGTGCAGAACATGAAAAACTACAACGAGGCGATGCTGGAATCCATGTCCAACGGTCTAATCACGCTGGACGAAAGCGAAAAAATCGCCACCTGCAACGCAGCCGGCTTGCGCATCCTCAGCGCCACGTCCCAGGACATCCTGAACCAATCCGCCGCCGAATTTTTCGGCGGCGCCAACGCCTGGCTGCTGGAAAAACTCAAAAGAGTGGCGGAAAACCCGCAAATCGACGTAACCATGGACGCAGCGCTGGAAGTGGCCGGGGAAAAACGCTCGGTCAACCTCACCGTGCTGCCATTGCTCAATGCCGACAAAAAACGCATGGGTTCCATGGTGGTGATCGAAGACATCAGCAGCGAAAAGCGCCTGAAATCCACCATGTCGCGCTACATGGACCCAAGCATCGCCGACCGCCTGGTCGCGAGCGGCGCGGAAATCCTCGGCGGCCAGAGCATCGAATGCACCGTAATGTTTTCCGACGTGCGCGGCTTCACTACGCTGACCGAACAACTCGGTGCGCAGGCCACGGTGTCGCTGCTCAACGAATATTTCACCCTGATGGTGGACTGCATCCAGCACGAAGAAGGAATGCTCGACAAATTCATCGGCGACGCGATCATGGCCGCCTTCGGCATCCCGGTCGCCCACGACGACGACGAAGACCGCGCGGTGCGCGCCGCAATCGGCATGATACGCACCCTGTTCGCCTGGAACAAACAGCGCCTGGCGGAAGGCAAACTGCCGGTGGACATCGGCGTCGGCCTCAACACCGACACGGTGGTGTCCGGCAACATTGGCTCGAAAAAGCGCATGGACTTCACCATCATCGGCGACGGCGTCAACCTCGCCTCGCGCCTGGAATCGGCCTGCAAACAATACGGCGCGCGCATCCTGATCAGCGAATTCACCCAGCGGAAACTGAAAGGCACCTACCGCAGCCGCGAAATCGACCTAGTAGTGGTCAAAGGCAAAACCCAGCCGGTCGCAATCCACGAAATCCTCGACTACCACACTGAAGAAACCTTCCCCCGCATCATCGACGCGCTACCGCGCTTCCGCAACGGCCTGACCCTCTACCGCCAACAACGCTGGAACGACGCAATTCGAGAATTCGGCGAAGTGCTGGCCTGCCATCCGGGCGACAAGCCTTCCAAGCTCTACATCGACCGCTGCCGACATTTCATCGAAAGTCCTCCGCCACAGAATTGGGATGGGGTTTGGGTGATGGAGGCGAAGTAATGTTTTCGCAAGCGGAAAAGATATATTTGAATATCTCCCCGCAGAGTTTTATTATCCATGCAGCGTGGGGCTGTCGCCCGGATTTTACGCCAACCGATGCTGCGTCACGTAGTCACGCAGGACTTCGTCCATACGCACCTGCCAGCCCTCGCCGGTCGCCTTGAAATAGTCCACCACCTCGGCGCTATAGCGAACCGACAGGAGCACTTTCCTGAGTTTCTTGCCGGAACCCCGCTGACCGGGGCGGCGCACCGTGGCCTGAGCGAAAAACGCCGCCACCGCAACCGGATCGTTCGGGTCGTAAGGGTCGGTTTCAGGGTCGAATAAAATTGGCACGTTTTCCCGCGCTTCGCGCTGAACGCGTTGCCAATCAGTCTTGCTGTGCGTTTTCATAGATTCTCCGTTCTATTCTTGAAGCTCGGCGCAGGGAAATAGCGCGCACCTCGACGCCGCGCTCCACATAAACCAGCGCCAGAACAATGCCCCTGACCTCGACCAGTGCCAAATCCAGCTTCCGGTCTTCACTATTGCGGGGCGACTCCAGCGTAATCTTGTCCGGCGAGGAATACACCATCCACGCATCCGCGAAATCAAGCCCATGCTTATCGAGATTCGCTTGGCGCTTGACTTCATCCCAAGTTATCATTGTCTTATTGTAGCTACTAAAAAATAAGTGTCAAGGCGCTATGCCAGCCGCTGCCCGTTCCGCCTGTCGGCCACAGCCGGGCTACGCCTGCTTCGTCTCCACCGTGCCCATCTGTAGCGGGGCTTGTGGCGGAACATGGTTTTTTTATCTGATGTAGATAATCCATTCTGCAAGTGTGATATAGTGCTGTGTGGGTTCATTGCCTGCATTTGATCGAGTTGGCATGATGGTGTGTTAAAAACCGGTTAATAGCCTGATAAAAATTTGATTGCCTTGATTTTTAATTGAATTTAGAGCCGCCGCCATGTTTATAAACCAACCCGATAAAGTTTTAGGTATTTTATTGGGGTCTAATTTACGTTAGAGCGACTCACCACCATGGATGCCCTCAAGGATATTGCTGTAATCGTGGGATTAATTGCCGCACTTTGGGGTATCTACAAGGGATTTTCAGAGTATCGCTTGCAAGGTGTTCAAAAACGCGCCGACTTCTTTTTCAAAAAACAGAGTGAGTTCTTCGCCAATAAATCATTCGGTGAAATTCGCAGCCTTCTGGAAAATGACAATCCTGAATTGGCTTTTATTAGCTTTGAAGAGAAGCGAGCTTACCTCACGTTTTTCGAGGAAATAGCACTGCTTAAAAACTCACGGCTAATAAATGAAGATGTTGCCTTTTACATGTTTGGCTATTACGCTATCAAGTGCTACGAAAGCGAGAATTTTTGGTTTGATGTCGTCAATAAAGAAATTTATTGGAGTGTCTTTCTGGCGTTCGCCGCAACAATGCAAAAGCACTTAAGAGCCAACTATAAGATCGTTGCACATGAACTTGAGTTCTAACCGCTGCATTCGAGAGGGACTGGCCGATAAGCGTTCTTTCACGGCCTTCGGTTTTTTGAACTTCCGGGGCTCCGGTCACGTTCAGTGCCGGCCAGCCCCTCAATTTGAACGTTAGTGCGGCAAGCGAAGCTTGACGCTTCTTTCAGGGTGAAAGTCCCTGACGGGGAGACAGAGGATCGTCTCCACAAGGTCTAACCAGCCGACCGTATCGAGTGTTGCGTGTCCTGCGGAGCGTTGCAAGTGGTCTCGACTGCTGCAAACGTGAACAATGGAGACGAAGCGTACACAGAGAACCATATAGGCCACAGGGGATACGCATACCCCTGAAGCGGTAAGCAGCGTTATAAATAGGAATGCAGTCGGCGACGTTGTTAACGTAACGGAAGCCTATACAGAGGAATCGCAATTGGTGAGATTCCCGAGGGACTGTCGCTGTCCTAGAGCGTGGCATGTGTGGAGAGAAGCGGACAAGAACTTGCGAAACCCCATCAGCTTCCTGACGGATGGAACACGGTATGCGGATATTTAGCCACGTAAGGGGAAACCCCGACACTGAGGCAAGCCGAAACCTAAAAGCCGCCGGATGCAGGTAAGCCTACCCAACTAAAAGAAGGATGGCTGAAGAGCGGGGGGGAGTCAGATTCACTCATAGTACTCCGAGACGGGAAAGCCGTTCACATGGGGAAGGGGTGGACAATGTTGTGTAGCCCACAAAGGAAACACGTACCGGACATATAGAGCTGGAGAATACGATGCAAACCTCACTGTGGGGAATAGCAAATAGTTATGCGAAGCGAACAACATTGAAGAGTCTTGTGCGGTAATTCCGCACGCAGGGATCCGTGAGGGGGCAGTCGGGTAACTGGCTGTCCTACCTTGATGGCCAACACAAAGGAGGCAGTATGCCGTTTCATTCTGGTGCCGCTATGGTTGGAGGCAACCTTGACAAACAGGTTAAAACCCATGTTTCTCTGTTTCTTGGCCGCGTGGACACCTACGTTGCGCAGCTCGCCAAAGAAAAAAATCTCTATCCTTCCCAGGTAAAGTTGCTTCAACCAGTCAACTTTTGCGTGATCGTATCTGATCTTGAGGTTTTCATTGTGGCGTCAAATCAGAACACTGGCGGCATGCCTCGTCAGCAGTACATAGACTGGGCAGGTAAAGAAATGAATTTGCAGGTCGCCTCATTTCTGGCTCAACGGGACTTGTCCTTCGAGCAGCCTTTTGGTCTATCGTTTGGGCGAGCAGTCCTTGATCTACCGGACACTGAACAGGACAAAGAAGCAAAGGTGTTGGCTGAACAATATGTCCACGATGAGATATTAAACCTTGAGAGGCTGCAACGAATCGTGAGAATTAATCCTATCTATCATGGAAGAGATTTCCTTATCAATGAACGGCTCGCTTTCGTTCTCGCGCCCTTTTTAGAACCGTACACAACGATTTTCAAAGATCACATAAAACCCACCATAGAACAAGGCGATGCATTCACTTGTATTCGGGCGGATGACATATACGACAACAGACCTATCATTGAAGACATCTGGAAAAGCATCAACGAAGCGCGAATCGTAGTTGCCGAGTTGACCGGCAGAAACCCAAATGTTTTCTATGAGGTTGGCATTGCACACACTGTAGGAAAGGAAGTGATCTTAATTACCCAATCCATGGATGATGTTCCATTTGACCTTCGGCACTTGCGTTGCATTGTTTATGATTACACGCCACGGGGCGTGCAGATTCTGGAAACAAATCTCCGTAACACCATCGACGGGATAATGCGCCGTGGCTAAACTTATTAAAAAATGCACGGGAGGTAGGTCTTGCAATCACACATCCAGCCTAACCCTGCATTGGAGAGGGACTGGCCGTATGCGTTCTCTTTACGGCCTGTAGGTTTTTGAACTTTCGGGGCTCCGTTCACGTTTCGTGACGGCCAGCCCCTCAATTTGAACGTTGGGGTTTACCGTTTCATAACTCACAGGAGGTTTACATGCCTTATGCATTTGTAACAATCTAAAATATAGAACAACGCGCATGGCCTGATGGATTAGATTTTTATGTTCATAAATTACCCAAGGACGAAGGAGTGCAACAAATTGCCGAAAGTGCATGGTTAGTGCGCCTCGATACCGACCTAATAGTTCTTGCGAACTTAGTAAAGCTCGCCCATACGGCAAAGCTTCCATATCACTCTATTTTCTTTCTGCAGAAGCCGGATATTCTTTCGTTCTCATTTCCGCCACCCAAGAGTTAAGCCTAAATCATGAAGCCGACAAGACAAGAGGTGCTGCTTTCGATCATTGCTATTGCGCTCTGCGCCATTGCAATAAATCTGATCTTCTTTGGACCTTCGACAAGAGGAGATATGGCCGCTATCAAGGACATCCAAGATGCCGACAAAAGGAAAGTTGCTATTGATCGTTTTGTGAAGCGGATGCCTGTTGTCTGGGTGCGCGGCGGAGACATCGACGCTACCGTTACAGGTACGGTCGATGTGTCTGGCTCCACTGTAGAAATTGATCGGTGACTCCGCGATCATGATCCAACCCCAACCCGGCGTTCAACTCGGACAGGCCGCAAGCGGGCGCTTTCATGTTTTTGTGGTTGTGCCATCTTCATTTCTCCGTTCCAGTGTTGTGGTGCGGCCTGCCGGTTAACTCTACGTTAGGGGTGGGGCGGTTCGGCGCGTTGTTTGGGGTGTCGGCAAGCTGAAACATCGCGGCTACGGCAAGCACCGCGCCCTTCTCGACCACCGCTGTTTTGGCCGGGCGGGTATTGTCGGCGGAGAGCCAATATCCACGCGGCTCTTCGGGCAGGTTGTTTTTTCGTGGCCTGTTTGTCGGTTGCGGCGTTGTCAGCGGTGACAGCCAAGCGGGGCGGCTTCGGCAGGCTTTTTTGTCCGTGGCGGTTTCGCGTTTCGCGGGGTAAAGTGGCGCTGGGGTTGGGTCGCGGTTTCACCAGTGCGGCAAAATCCAGTCATTGAAACCCGTACCCGGTGAGAAACATTCGTCCCTGAACCGCGTGGGCACAAAAAACGTACCCACTCTACCGGGCTGCGGGTCGCTAGACCACCGCCGGGGCGCGTTCCACTTTTGGCACAGGTTGCTGTTCCACTTGCCAAAGATCGTAGTCCATCTGCATGCCCAACCACAAATCCGCCCGACCGCCCCGCTCCTGCCCCAGCCATATTTCAATGCGCCGCGCCATTGAGTACGTTCATCTATCGTGATGTAGAAATGGGCATTTTTGGTCAAGTTAAATGATGGGGAGCATTACATCTTGATGATTTTTTGACATTTTCACGATCAATGATGGGATGCGAGATTCC
>JBAYVP010000182.1:0-9893 GCA_041674485.1 Sulfuricellaceae bacterium | reverse complement strand
TCAAATTTTCCCGTTCGTGGTGAGTAAAATATTCGCCCGTAGGTCGAAAGGCGTTGGCAAGAAACAGGGGCTATGGTTGCTGTTTGGCGTTCGTTTAATGGCTTTCATTCCGTCATTGTGGTTATTTTTGCCATTGATATATATGAATAAAAAGCTGTTTCTTGAGAGCCTGTCGAACCATGAATGGGAAAATTTGATCCTGTCCGTAAATTGAGAGAAATCCAAAAACCAGTGCTGATTTTTTGTTAAAAAATGGTAAATTTCGACAGCCTAGTTCGCGCCTCACCATCAGTTTGGGTGGGCACATTTTTTCTGAGAACAAATTTACCTTGAGGCATCTACATTGACACGGGCGTTTTTTCGGTCTAATATTCAAAAGAACAATATAATATTTGATAATTGAGATGGAGGCCGAATGTCATTGATCGATAGTATTGCCAGTCACGAGCAAGCCATACGCCTGGGGTTCTTTCTGGGGGTGCTGGCGGTCATGGCCATGTGGGAGGTGTTGGCGCCCAGACGGGTGTTGACGGTTTCCAAGGCGGTGCGCTGGGGCAACAATCTTGGGCTGGTGTTTTTCAACAGCTTTATCGTGCGCCTGATTTTTCCCGCAGCAGCCGTTGGCATGGCCTCTTTTGCCTATGCCCACGGCTGGGGGATGTTCAACTATTTTGCCCTGCCGCCGCTTTTGGCCATAGTGCTTAGCGTAGTGGCCATGGATCTGATCATTTATCTGCAACACGTGCTGGTACACGCCGTGCCGCTATTGTGGCGCCTGCATCGGGTGCATCATGCCGATCTGGATTATGACGTGACGACGGGTGCGCGCTTTCACCCGATAGAAATCATCCTGTCCATGCTGATCAAATTCGCGACCATCATCGTGCTGGGCGCGCCGGTCGTGGCGGTGATCGTTTTTGAAGTGCTGCTCAACGCGATGGCGATGTTCAACCACGCCAACGTGAGCCTGCCGGTTGCGCTGGACCGGGCGCTACGCTGGCTGGTCGTGACGCCGGATATGCACCGGGTGCATCATTCGGTGGAAGACGATGAAACCAACAGTAATTTCGGCTTCAACCTGAGCCTCTGGGATCGTCTGTTCGGCACTTGGCGAGAGCAGCCGCGCGCTGGCCACTTGGGCATGACCATCGGCATACGCGAATTCCGGGCGCCGAGACAGGCTTCCTGGATAGACGGCATGTTGATCATGCCTTTCATCGGCAAGTCAGGCGCTTACGCCATCAATCGCCGCGCTTGGTCGGACAAATCAGCTCCAGACCAGTCCAAATCCGGGGGGATGCAATGAAAAAAGTCTTGTTGGCGCTGTTATTGCTGGCGGGTATAGGCGCCGTCGTGATTTTCCGGGGTCAATTGAATGCGCAGGCGCTGGAATTGCGAATAAACGAAGCCGGGGCGGCAGCCCCGTTGCTGTTCATGGCGATTTACGCGATAGGCACGGTGTTCTTTTTGCCGGGGTCTTTGCTGACGCTGCTGGGCGGCGCGCTGTTCGGCCCGTGGCTGGGCAGTATCTACAGCCTGACGGCAGCTACGCTAGGCGCGATGCTGTCTTTTCTGGTGGCGCGTTATCTGGCCTCGGGCTGGGTGGCGGAAAAAGCCGGGGGCAAGCTGAAACAGATCATGAACGGCGTGGAAAACGAAGGCTGGCGCTTTGTGGCGTTTACCCGCCTAGTGCCGCTGTTCCCATTTAATTTACTGAATTACGCGCTGGGTTTGACCCGCATCCCGTTCGCCCAGTACAGCATCGCAACCGCCATCTGCATGTTGCCCGGCGCGGTGGCCTATACCTGGCTGGGCTACGCGGGCAAGGAGGCGATTGCGGGCGGTGAAGGCACTGTGCAGAAAATTATGCTGGCAATCGCGCTGTTGGCTGTGGTCAGCTTTCTGCCGCGGCTGGTCGGCATGCTGCGCCGTCCCCCCATGATAGCAGTGGCGCAACTGAAACAGCGCCTGGATGTTGGAGAGGATTTGCTGCTGTTGGACGTGCGCCCTCACGACGCCTATAACGGCGAACAGGGACACATACCCGGCGCGACCCATATTCCGCTGAGCGAGCTGGCGCAAAGGCTACAGGAGCTGGATGCCTGGCGGGAAAAACCCGTGGTCACCATTTGCCGCACGGATCGCCTGTCCAGCCAGGCGGCGCGATTGCTGGCGAAAAAAGGTTACAGCAATGTCCAAGTGGCAAAAATGGGCATGACCGACTGGCTTAAACATGCTTATCCTGTCGAGTGAGGAGGACACTATGCCCACGGTTGCCGGCGTGATGCCCACCCCACCGGGGAACCCCACCGTGAGCACGCTCAGCGCGGCAACGCCGATGTGCCATACCCCGCGCATCTCGTCCGGCGCGCAGCAGGATGTCATGCCCCGGCGTTACGGCTTGGGGGTGCAAGCGCTCAGCATGGCCGGATTCACGCTCGCCTTCGTCGGCTGGCTCAATGAAACCTGGCTGATGTGGTTCGACAACCCCATCTGGCTCAACCGCTATACCGAATACGCCATCATCCTGGGGTTCGGCGTCTGGCGGATTATCGCGGAACAAAACGCCTATACCCGCAAGCGCCTGATTATCCTGGTCGGCATGGTCACGCTGTTCTGGTGGCTGTTGCCCTGGCTTTACCCTTTTACTGAGCCATATGTCGGCTTCCTCTGGGCGCAGCCGGTGTTTCCCTCGGTGCATGTGCCGGGCGCGGTGACGTTTTTTCTGATATTGGGGCTGGTATTTCTGTTTGGTCGGCGGATCATCTGCGGCTTCAACTGCCCCTGCGTGGGCATCCGCGAAACCGTGGGTTTCGCCTTTCGCGACCGCACCTTGCGCGGCAACTGGAGTTGGGCGCTACGCCATTCCAAGTGGCTGTTCTTTCTCTATTACGTGGGTGTGACGGTGGTGACCCAGTTCCCGCCGAATTCCTGGACGGTCAGTTTCGTCGGCGGATTTTACCTGGTCGTCGCGTTGAGTTATTTCGGTTCCTTCTATCTTGCGCCGCTGGTCGGCAATCGTTTTTATTGCCGCTACCTGTGCCCGTATGGCGCGACTTTCGGGCTGCTCAATCATGCCGGTTTCTACGGCATCAACCTGGATAAGGAAAAATGCATCGATTGTCGGCGTTGCGAACAGGTCTGCGATATGGGCATTCCGGTCTGGAAACAGGGCAAGGAGGCGGGCCGCGTCACCGCGCTGGAAGACTGCATGGGCTGCGCCCGCTGCGTGGTTTCCTGCCCCACGGATGCGCTGGAAATCCGCGACGTGCGCAACCTGTTCAAAAAATCGCTGACGCAAAACGCCAGCCACCTACTGAAACGGGAACCGGTCGCACCATTGGCGCGCCAGGAAGGGGACTGGCGTCCCGCCGAAGAACGCCGGCAGGACTGGGGCGAAATCGCGATTCAGCCCGCGCTTGCCTCCATCCGGGCGCAGGCGGGACGTTGCCTGGATTGCGGCGTGCCCGGATGCAGCAACGCCTGCCCGCTGCACAACCGTATCCCGGAATGGTTGGAACAGGTTGCCGCAGGCGATCTCAGGGAAGCCGCGCGGATTGCCCACAGCACCAGCAACCTGCCGGAAATGTGCGGCACGCTTTGCCCGCAGCAGCGGCTGTGCGAGGGCGCCTGCACCCTGGCCAAGGAGCCAGAGGGTGCTGTAACGATAGGCATGATAGAACGCTATCTGGCGCAAGAAGCGCTGGAACAGGGTTGGCAATTCGCTCCGCTCAAGCGGCGCAACGGCAAGCGCATAGCCATTATCGGCGCAGGGCCGGCGGGCATCGCCTGCGCGGACGAACTCAATCAGGCCGGATGCGAAGTCGAGGTATTCGACAAAAACCCGCAAATCGGCGGCCTGCTGGCGAATGGCGTGCCTTCTTTCAAGCTGGATAAATCCCTGCTGACGCGCCGACAGCGCTTGCTGGAAAAGCAGGGAGTCGTGTTTCATCTGGGCGTGGCGGTGGGTGAGGAGAGCCTGCAACATTTATTGCATAGCCACGATGCGCTGTTTCTGGGCATAGGCGCGCAAACTCCGCGTGATTTGCCCCTGCCTGGGCGGCATTTGCAGGGCGTGACTGATGCGCTTTCCTGGCTGGCCGACGGCTTACCGACGGTGAAAAACCGGCGCGTGGTAGTGCTGGGCGGCGGCGATAGCGCGATGGATTGCGCGCGCACGGCAATCCGGCAGGGAGCAAGCGCTGTCACCGTGGCCTACCGCGACACTTCAAAGGCGATGCGCGCATCGCCCAAGGAAATACAAGCCGCGCAGCAGGAAGGCGTGGCTTTCCTGTTCGAGCATAAGCCCGTGGCGGTGCAGGGCGAAGAAGCGGTTACAGGCATGAGTTTCGAATTCAACGGAAAAGCAGTCCTGCTGGATTGCACTACGGTCATACTCGCGATTGGTCAGGTGAACCGGATGCCGGCCTGGCTGGAACGTCTTGGCATCGCGGCCACGCCACAGGGCGCGATAGCCGTCGATGAGCTGGGGCGCACAGGACATCCCAAAATCTATGCGGGCGGCGACACTACCCTGGGACCCAGCCTAGTGGTGACGGCAGTCGCCGCAGGGCGGCGCGCCGCGCAAGGCATGCTCAAGGATTTGCAGGCTGGATTAAGGAGATTGTCATGAAAAAATTCCTCGGACTACTCGCCATAAGCACGCCCGCGCTGGCACACCATACCCAGGAACACACCATGGCCACGCAACCGCCCAGCCAAGTCATTGCCGACACCCGCCAGGGCGAAGGCGGCGGCGGGATGGCGCTGTTGTGGATCGTCGTCGCGCTAGCTTTCGGGCTGGGGCTGTGGAAATGGCTGAAAAAATGATCCTAGAAACCTCCGTTGAACGGGCTGGAGTGTGCGGTTTTCCGGGTGCAGGGCATACCCGACGGCCTGACGGCCTAGGCACAAGAGGCGCAACGACGAAGAATGGTTGTTCCATTCTCTTCTCTTGTAGTTGCAACGCCGCCATGCGCCCGGAAAACCGTGCAATCCAGCCCGTAGCGTTCTCACCAAACGGGTGGACGCAAAATATATGACAAAATCATTTAGAACCATCATGTTATACATATTGGCAAGCGGTCAACGGAGGTTTCTAGGATGAGCAAGCCGCCGCGCTATTTCTGGATTCCGCTGATCCTCTCGTTGATCCTGGCGCCCGCCGGTTTCTGGTATGTGGGGTGGAGCAAGAGCGGCGAAGGCGCCGGACTGTATTCCCGGCAATGGCTGCCGGACGCCATGTTCGCTTACTGGAGCCCGACGGATTTTTACCAGCCGGTGAAATCCATCACGGGCAGCTTCGAGGGCGAACAGTGCGTGGCCTGCCATACCGCCATAACGCCCGGCATCGTCAAGGATTGGCAAGCGTCGCGTCATTCCAAGGCCGACAAGAAAGTTTATTGCAGCGCCTGTCACGGCAACAATCACCAGGATTTGCACATGCCTACCCCGGAGGTCTGCGCCACCTGCCATGCCACCCAGCACAAGCAATTCAGCGACGAAAAACGTTTCGGCTTCCCCAGCCATGCCTTAGCCATGGAGCGGGCGCTGGATACCAAGCATTTTGTGGATAAACCCAAGGCGGAAGTGACCGCGTGCCTGCAATGCCATTCGGTCGCCGGCAAATGCGATTCCTGCCATACCCGGCATCGCTTCAGCGCCGCCGAAGCGCGCCGCCCGGAAGCCTGCATCACCTGTCACAGCGGCCCGCCGCACCCGGACGACGAAACCTATTTCCATTCGAAACACGGCCAGCTTTATCTTGCCCAAGGCGCCCAATGGGATTGGTCGAAACCGCTTCGGCGCGGCAATTACCCTGCCCCGACCTGCGCCTATTGCCACATGCAGGACGGCAAGCACCAGGTCGCCGATAAGTCCATCTGGAAATTCGGCATCCAGCAGGTCAACCCCTTAAGTTCAGCGAATGAAATCAAACGCAAGCAATGGATAGCCGTGTGCAGCGATTGCCATAAACCGGAAATGGCCGCCAAGCACTTGACCGCGCTGGATCAGGAACGCAAGCGGGCATGGAGCAAGCTATATCAGGCCGAATCGTTGCTCAAGGGACTGCGCTCGGATAACCTGTTATACCCTTCCGCCAAGCTTCGCCCGCCCTATCCCGGCGACGCGCCGGACAAGCTGTGGCCGCGCGAAGCCATCGGTTTCTTCGAGGGGCAGTCTTCCGCCTTTTACAACGTCTCGCCCATTGAGCGGGATTATTTCGACATGTGGTATTTTTCCAACCTCGGCGCTTATAAGGGTGCCGCGCACGGCGATGACTCCTACGTCACCAAGGGACATCAAGCGATGGATCTAAGCCTGGAATCGATCAAGAAACAAGCCGCAACCTTGCACCAGTTGGGCAAAACCACGCCGGCCAACATCTGGCTGAATGGCGAATACACCGACTATAACCGGGAGCATAACTGATGCGCAGCTTTCTCCTGCTGCTCCTGCCGGCGCTGCTTAGCTTAGGCGTTCATGGCGCTGGAACCCCGCCCCCCAAGACGGCAATAGGCACGGACCAGGAATGCGTTCAATGTCATCCGCAGCAGTTCCAGCAGTGGCAGACCAGCGCCCATGCTAAAAAGCAGCCTGTGGCCGGGTGCCTCGCCTGTCATGGCGGCCTGCACAGCGAGGCCGCCAGCCGCTCGCGCCGTGATCGGACATGCAATGCCTGCCACGGCGGACCCGAAGGCGCCATCGTGCATAGTTACGCCAGCTCCAAGCATGGTGTGCTGATGCGGTTGGAAGAAAACACCTATGACTGGACCAAGCCGCTCGCCATGGCGAATTATCGCGCTCCCGGTTGCGCCTATTGCCACCTGCACCAGGGGAATCATGACGCTGGCGCCGGCGTGCGCGCCGACGCGATGAACAGGGAACAACCCGTGCCGGACGGAATGCGCGCCGTATGCCGGGATTGTCACGCGCCGCGCTATACCGACCGCCTGCTCGATAACGGCAATGCCGGGCTTGAAATCGGGCGCAAAAAAGTCCGCGAAGCCGAAATGCTGGTGCGTCAAGCCGCGCCTGGGCTGGACAGTGGCTATCAGGCTGATGTCCAGCGACAACTGCAAACGATGCGCCGACATTTGCAAAACGTCCGCCTGGGCGCAGGGCACCAGTCGCCCGATTACCAGTGGTGGCACGGTCAGCCCGCGCTGGATGGCGACCTGTTGCGCATTCGTGGCATGATAGACGAATATCGGCGGAAACATCCATAATTCTAAGCTGGACAAGCTGGAACCAAACAGGATGTAGACGCTATGGCGGGCGCCATAGGATCAACTATGGAGAAGCGTCATAGAAGGGTGGATAAACGAAGCGCATCCACCGAACGGTGTCCCGGAATGTTCAGGTGGATGCGCTTCGCTTATCCACCCTACCAAAGAGCCGCGCCAGTGCTTGATTTACGACACATTTGTCTCGTTCCAACGCGGCTCGCGTGGGAATGCAGTCAACGCCGCGCCGGATTCGGGACGCGGCGCGTGGGAACGAGGTAACATCCATAATCCTTGTGTGCGAATAAATTCGCACCTACGACCATGTCAACCGAGGAACAGTGCCTATGCACGCAACATTACCGCTGCTTACAGTCACGGACTTTCCGCCGATCCGGCGAGAGCGCCTGGAGACGCTGCAAATCAACTTGGGCTACCGCTGCAACCAGTCATGCCTGCACTGCCACGTAACAGCGGGGCCGCGCCGGAAGGAATCGATAGGCTCTGATGTCGTCGCGCATGTCGTCGCGTACTTGCGCACTTCCGGGGTAAAGACGCTGGATATTACCGGCGGCGCGCCGGAACTGAATCCGCATTTCCGCTATCTGGTGAATGAAGCGCGCCATCTGGGCTTGCGCGTGATTGACCGGAGCAACCTGACGATACTGGAGGAGCCGGGCTTCGCAGACCTGGCCGGATTTCTCGCAGCGAGTGGCGTCGAGATCGCCGCTTCCCTGCCCTGCTATCTGCAAGAGAACGTCGACCGGCAGCGTGGCGCGGGAGTATACGAGAAAAGCCTGCGCGCATTGCAGCGCTTGAATGCGCTCGGCTACGGCATACCGGATTCCGGGCTGGTGCTAAACCTGGTCTACAATCCCGGCGGCCCTTTCCTGCCGCCGCAGCAGGACGCGCTGGAGCGGGACTATCGGAGCGCGCTATCCGAGCGCTGCGGCATCGTGTTCAACAAGCTGCTGACTTTGGCCAACATGCCCATCGAACGTTTTGGCAGCATGCTGATCTCGCAGGGACAGTTCCATGACTACATGCGCCTGTTGAAACAGGCGCATTGCGCGAAAAATCTCGCGGCGGTGATGTGCCGCTCCCTGATCAGCGTTGACTGGCAGGGATATGTCTACGACTGCGATTTCAACCAGATACTCGGCCTGCCGCTTGGGGCATGGGGAGGAAACAGGATGCATATCAGCAATCTCGCCGGACAGGATATGACAAACAACCCTATCGCCATCGCCGACCACTGCTACGGCTGCACTGCCGGACACGGCAGCAGTTGCGGCGGCGCACTGAATTGAAAGAAGAAAGTATGGACGTGCAAGCAGAAGTAATAAAGCGCTACTCCGCAGGCGCAGAGGAAAAGCAGACCGAGCTGTGCTGCCCGATTGATTACGACGCGGCGCTGCTGAAGTTGCTACCGCAGGAGATCATCGACAAAGATTATGGCTGCGGCGATCCGTCGCGTTATGTGCGTGAGGGCGATGTCGTGCTGGACCTCGGTTCCGGCGCCGGCAAGATTTGTTATATGGCCGCTCAGCTCGTAGGCGTCCAAGGCAGTGTCATCGGCGTGGACATGAACGACGACATGCTCGCGCTGGCGCGCAAATATCAGCCGGAAATGGCGCGTCGGCTCGGTGGCGACAAGGTGCGCTTCGTCAAGGGCTACATCCAGGACCTCGCGTTGGACCTTGATGAAATGGAACGCTGGCTTGCCGACCAGCCGGTGCGTACAGTGGCGGACTACAGCCGCCTGCAGGACTGGCAGGCGCGAAGCCGTCGCAGCCGCCCGCTGATAGCGGACGGTTCCGTGGATCTGGTGATCTCCAACTGCGTGCTGAACCTGGTGCATGACGGGGACAAGCAACAACTGGTGCAAGAGATATACCGGGTGCTCAAGCCTGGCGGGCGCATCGCCATTTCGGACATCGTTTGCGACGAACCGGCGCCGGAGCACTTGAAGCGCGATGCGCAACTCTGGAGCGGCTGCATCTCCGGCGCCTTTCAGGAGGAAGCCTTCCTGCGCGCATTCGTCGACGCCGGATTTCTCGCTGTGGCCTACGACAAATGGGATGCGCAGCCCTGGCAGGTGGTGGAGGGCATTGAGTTCCGTTCGGCAACGTTGACGGCGGTGAAAGGCGCGGGCGGCCCCTGCCTGGATTACGGCCACGCGGTGATTTATCGCGGGCCTTATTCGCAAGTGCGCGACGACGAAGGCCACATCTTCCCCCGCGGCGAGCGCATGGCGGTGTGCGAACGAACCTGCGCGCTGCTGGCCGGCGGGGCTTATGGCGAGGATTTCATCGGCATCGAGCCGGCAGCCAAAGGGGAGCCCAAGCCGTTTTGCGCCCCTCCCGGCGCCCGCCGCCCGGTGGCGGAAACCAAGGGGGGAAGGTACACGACAAGTTGCGGGGACAGTTGCTGTTGCTGATTCCTGGTGATGAGATGAACCTAGAAACCTCCGTTGACCGCTTGCCAAAATGTGTAACATGGTGGTTCTAAACAACTTTATCATATATTTTGCGTTCACCCGTTTGGTGAGAGCGCTACGGGCTGGATTGCACGGTTTTCCGGGCGCATGGCGGCGTTGCAACTCCAAGAGAAGGCAATGGAACGACCATTGCGCGTCGTTGCGCCTTGCCCTGCACCCGGAAAACC
>JBAYVP010000181.1:0-10101 GCA_041674485.1 Sulfuricellaceae bacterium | reverse complement strand
ATTGCGACCTTCACTTGAAAATCGCAACTTCACAAGCGACAATTTGTTGTCGTTTGTTATTGCATTAGAGCATAAAGGCTGTAACTATAATTTTTGTAATTGTTCTTGATTGAAAATGCTGTACCTTAGCTGTTTTGCGCGGTGCGTGCATAGAGGGTTGCTTCGTCGGCCAGCCGCTGCGCATCTTCTGGGCTTAACGATTCGGCGCGGCGTCGAATCGTGGTCATGGCCTTTTGCAACTGGCGATGGGCGAGCGCTTTTTCGTCTCGAACACGTAAGCTCGGCTCAACTGGGTTCCACCCTGCCAGATCGGCTTCCAGGCGTGCGACCCCTATGCCGCGCACCGTCTTTGCGACAGCGTCGAGCGTTCTAAAAATGCGCGGGTTCCCGCGCTTCGCTTGCAAGGTTTTGATCGCCAGACCATAGTTAAACTGCACGGCAAAACCACCGCAGGCGCCAACCACTTGGGCTGTACGTACAGAACCAGCGGCAGATAACTCTTTAATAGTTTTTAAATTAACGAGGTCATAGGCCATTTTAATCTCCCAAGAATGCCATAACGGTTCCCCATTTTAGTTATTCCGGGAAAATTATGCAATAAAGAATAGCGAGGCAACCATGGGCGCCCACTTGGATAAATGCGAACGGTAGCTACCGGGGGCTGGCATGTTCGCAAACCGACACACAAGGAGCGGCTCTTTGAACATACACGTTACGCGGTCACAAATTGCGCATTTATCCATCGCCTCGCGGGCGCGACTTCCGCGTTGCATCGCATCCCGCGAGGCGCGGCTAAATCGGTAAATTGTGGCGAGGCAAGGTATACATCCTACGGAACTCCAGCTCATCACATGCGACGGATTGCGATTTGGCTCACGCTATCCGCGAAGCGCACCATTTCCGCCACATGTCACGCAGGGCGACTTCGAAATGGCGGGCAAAACATGGGGCGTCGAAGAGGGGCGAGGCCAACACCTGTTGCCGCAGTCCGTCGCGTAGCGCCGCCAGGCGTTGCAAGTCGGCGGCATGCGATGCCGCGCGAGCGACATACTCATCGGCGTCGGCGGCAATCCATTCAGGCAGCCCGGCGTTCATCAACAAACCGACGCCCTGGCGCGACAGGAAGCGCTCCCCTGCCAATGTCAGCACCGGTGCGCCCATCCACAGGCTTTCGGCGCTGGTCGTACCGCCGGGGTAAGGAAATGGATCAAGGACGATGTCCACCCGCCGGTAGGCGGCCAAATATTCCGCTCGGGGAGAGTAACCCTCCAGCGTCAGCCGAGCCGCATCGATGCCGTGGACGGCGAAGCGCTCGTTGACGCTTTGCCGCACCGTAGCCCCCTGGAGTTGCTTGGCCTTGAGGAACAAGCGGCTGTCCGGCACAGTCGCAAGCACCCGCGCCCACAGCGCCACTACGTCATCATTCATCTTCGCCAGGTTGTTGAAACAGCCGAAGGTGATATGGCCGTTCGCCAAGGCGGGCAGCGCTGAAACGGCCACGTCTATATCCGGCGGGGTAAAGCACAGCCGGGTTTCCGGCAGGCGTCGGATTGATTCGGTGAAATAGGCTTCCTCGGTTTTCGGCAGCGTCCAGGGGTCGGCGATGAGATAATCGATGGCGGTTACGCCTGTGGTAGCGAAGTAGCCCAGCCAACTGGCTTGTATCGGCGCGGGTTTCCAGGCGAACAAGGGCAGGCGGTTGTAGGCGGTGTGCCCCGAAAGATCAATCAGGATGTCGATGCCGTCGTCGCGTATCTGCTGCGCCAGGCTTTCGTCGGAAAGCGCCACCGCCGAATGCCAGCCGTGGCAGAGGGGCTTGATCCGTTCGGTCAGCTCGTCGGCGCGAAAATGATTGGGGTAGGCGATAAACTCCAACCGACCGGAAGCATGGGACGCCAACGCCGCCAGTATGCTTTCCATAAAATAACCTACCGGATGATTGCGCAAATCGCCGGAAACCAGCCCTATACGCAAACATCGGTCAGGTTCCGGTGGGTTGTGCCAAATTTTGTACGGGCGGGCTTTGCGCGCCACTGATTCGCCATAGCGCCGCGCTTCGGCCAATATTTCCGCCGGGGGGCGATTGGCCAGAAGGTTGCAGGAGAATAGCAGGTTGCTGTGCGCCTCAAGGTAGTCGGGTTTGATTTCCAGCGCCCGGCGAAAACTTGCCATGGCTTGGTCGAATTGCACGAGATCGTTCAGCGTATTGCCCAGATTGTTGTACGCTGCGGCATCGTCGGGTCTGATCTCCAGCGCCCTCCGATAGATTGCCAGCGCGTCGTCGAATTGCCGAAGGTCCCGTAGCGCGTTGCCCAAGTTGAAAAGCGCTTCCGCAAAATCGGGTCTAAGCGCCAGCGCCCTTCGATAACTTGCCGCAGCCGCTTCGTTTTGCCCCAGATCACTCAGCGTATTGCCCAGGTTGTAATGCGCCTCGGCATCGTCGGGCAAAAGTTCCGCAGCCCTTTGCAAAACGGTCAGGGCATTTTTCCCTTGCATCTGGAGAGACGCACCCAGCGCCTTCCAGGCCAACCCGTAATCGGGATAACGACCAATCAACAAGCGCGCCCGCTCGTCTATTTCCGCATAGCGCCCGGCATTGAACAGGGCGGCCAGCCGGCTTATTTCTGCGGGAGCGGCATTCAGTATGGCCGTCTCGGCTTTCTGCCGCAGGGCTTGAACCGCCGGGGTGTTAAAGCCGGCTGCCTGGAGAGCGTCCAGCGCGGTTTCTGCCTGGCCGGTTGCCAGCAGCGCCTCGGCATACGACAGCGAGTATTGCTCCTGGGCAGGATGGGTTTCCAACGCAGTTTTCAAAAAGGGCAAGCCGGCTGCGGGTTGCCCCACTTGCATCGCCAGCACTCCCAGGTTGTGGTTGGCGTCCGGCTGATAAGGCGAGGCTTGCAGGATGGCGCGGTAAAGCTGCTCCGCTTCGCGCAACCGCCCTGCTTGATGATGGGCGACCGCCTGTTGTAAGGCGACGTCCAGAGGCAGGGTTTGGGGAGCGGGAGCGATCATAATCAAAAGGGAAGCAGTTACTCAAGTCCATGCAAAAAAATCAACTAAAAAAACCCCTTAATATGCTTCATTTTATGGACTTTTAAGGGAAAATGAGGTTATGGCTGGAAGGGTGTCTAAACGGTTACAGTCGGTTTCATGCCGAAAGATTCAGAATTTGCGCCGTCCTGCCGGCGATTTCAACGATCTGGTGGCTGGTGAGCACGACCGATCCGCCACCATCCAGATGGCCGGCGATGGCGCCGGCAAGCAACGCGAGCGCCGTTGTGTCGAGCGCGACGAAGGGCTCGTCAAGCACCCACAGCGGCGCCTGGCTCCACATCAAGCGCGCCAGCGCCACCCGCCGTTTTTGGCCCTGGGAGAGGAAGCGCACCGGCAAATCCTCGCGCCCGAGCAAGCCCATGCGGCGCAGTGTGGCGCCTGCCTCGCTCTCATTGAGGGCGACCCCCGCCAAAGCTGCCGTTGCCTGGAGATTCTCGCGCGCGCTCAGGGATTCCTGGATGGCGTTGTGATGGCCGAGGTAGAGCAAATTCTCGCGGTACGCCTCGCCCAGCCCGCCGATTTCCGCGCCGTCCCAGCATATCTCGCCCTCCGCCGCCGACGTCAGGCCGCACAACATACGCAGCAAACTGGTCTTGCCGCTGCCGTTGGCGCCCTGCACTTGCAGCAACTCGCCGGCGCGCAAGGTAAAATTCAAATGGTTGAACAATGTCCGTGCGCCCCGCACACAGCAGAGGTCTTTCCCTTCCAACATCAACTTTTCATCTGAGCTTTCTAGGTTCATCCCTGTGTTTGCATCGGAAAACGGGTAATTGTACTGGATAACGCGGGAAGCCGCGCTAAACATCCTCCACCGCGAACAGGCGGCGGTGTTCGCGGTTGGCGTAGCGGTCGGTCATGCCGGCGATATAATCGGCGATGGCGCGCTGCTTGTCTTCTTGCGCCTTTTCCTGGTGCTGCGGCGGCAACAGGCGGACATCTTCCGCGAACGCGTTGAAAAGCTCACGAATTATGCGCCGCGCCTTGTTGCTGGTGCGCATTACCTGGTAATGGCGGTAGAGATGCCGGTGCAGGAACTGCTTGAGTTCGCGGTGTTCGGCCTGGATGGCGGGGCTGAAGGCGATCAGCGGGGCAGCGGCGCGCACTTCATTGAGGCTGGTCGGCGCTGCGGCGCGGATGTTTTCCGCGCTTTGGCGGATCAGGTCGAGCGCCAGGGTGTTGATCATGCGGCGCACAGTTTCGTGGATAACGCGGCGCTCTACGAGCGCCGGATATAGCGTTCGCACTTCGTCGAGATGGCGGGCAAAAATGCGCACCTCGGCGAATTGCTCGATGGAGACCAGCCCGGAGCGCAGCCCATCGTCCACATCGTGATTGTTGTAGGCGATTTCGTCGGCCAGATTGGCCACTTGCGCTTCCAGCGTGGGCTGTCCGCCATGCAGGAAGCGCTCGCCGATCTCGCCGATGTGCTCGGCATTTTGCGGCGAACAATGCTTGAGTATGCCTTCGCGGCTTTCAAACGTCAGATTCAACCCGTCGAACGCGGCATAGCGTTCTTCCAGTTTGTCCACCACGCGCAACGATTGCAGGTTATGCTCGAAACCGCCGTGATCTTTCATGCAGGCGTCGAGTTCCTCCTGGCCGGCGTGGCCGAAAGGCGTATGGCCGAGATCGTGCGCCAGCGCGATGGCCTCGACCAGTTCTTCGTTGAGGCATAGATTGCGGGCGATGGTGCGCCCGATCTGGGCGACTTCGATGCTGTGGGTCAGGCGCGTGCGGAACAGGTCGCCTTCATGATTGACGAATACCTGGGTTTTGTATTCCAGGCGGCGGAACGCGGTGGAATGTATGATGCGGTCGCGGTCGCGGCTAAATTCGCTGCGCCCCGCCGGCGTCGGCTCGGGGAAACTGCGTCCGCGCGAATTCTCCGGGCTGGCGGCATAGCGCGCAAGCTCAGCCGACATAGGCGCCGCACAGCGTATCCCGCAGCATTTCGTCCGGCGCTTCGCCGCTGACGACGGCTGAGCCGATGGCGCGCAACAAGACAAAACGTATCTTGCCGCCTTCCACTTTTTTGTCCAGCCCCATCGCTTCCAGGTATTTCTCCACCCCCAAGACGGGCGCCAGGGTCGGTAACTTCGCCAGTTCGAACAGCTTGCGTATACGCGCCACATCCGCCTCGCTAATCCAGCCCAGGCGGCGCGACAAATCAGCCGCCAGCAGGGAGCCGGCGGCCACCGCCTCGCCGTGCAGCCAAACGCCATACCCCATGCCGGCCTCAATGGCGTGGCCGAACGTGTGACCGAGGTTGAGCCAGGCGCGGATGCCGCCTTCCCTTTCGTCGGCGGCGACAACCATTGCCTTGTTCTCGCACGAGCGGCGAATGGCGTAGGCAAGCGCCGCCGGTTCGCGCGCGAGCAGTTTGGGCATGTTTTGTTCCAGCCATTCGAAGAAGGCTAAATCGCGGATCAGTCCGTATTTGATGACTTCCGCCAGTCCCGAACTCAATTCCCGGTCAGGCAGGGTGTTCAGCGTAGTGGTATCGGCCAGCACCAGTTTCGGCTGGTAGAATGCGCCGATCATGTTTTTGCCGAGCGGGTGGTTGATGCCGGTTTTGCCGCCCACGGAGGAATCTACTTGCGCCAGCAGGGTGGTCGGAATCTGGATGAAGGGCACGCCGCGCAAATAAGTGGCGGCGGCAAATCCGGTGAGGTCGCCGATTACGCCGCCGCCCAAGGCGATCAGCGTGGTTTTGCGCTCGCAACGATGGGTGAGCAACCCATCGTAAATTCGATTGAGTGTTTCGGTGTTTTTATAGGCCTCGCCATCCGGCAGAACGATGGATGCCACCTTGACGCCGTCGCGCTCCAAGCCCTGAACCAATCTTTGCAGGTAGAGAGGGGCGACCGTGGTGTTGGTGACGATGGCAACTTGCTTTTGCGCCAAATGCGGCAAAATCAGGCTAGGCTGGGACAGCAAGCCTTCCCCGATAAGTATGGGGTAGGAGCGCTCCCCGAGTTCGACATTCAACGTTTGCATGGGTTTTTTTTGACTTTGTTTTCCAATTGATGTGCCAACGCGTGTGCGCTTTGCTCGCCGGTGTCGATCACGATGTCGGCAATTTCGCGGTACAGGGGGTCGCGTTGGAGAAACAGTTCGTGCAGCTTGGCTTGCGGATCGCCCGTTTGCAGCAGCGGACGGCTTTTGTCATGACGGGTGCGCTGCCACAGGTCGCGCACTTTCGCCCGTAGGTAAATCACGATGCCGTTGGCGGCCAGGCGTTCCCGGTTTTGAGGATCAAGCACGGCGCCTCCGCCGGTAGCCAGCACGATGTTTTTCATGCTGGAGAACTCCTGAATGACGGCTGCTTCACGCGCGCGGAAACCGGCCTCCCCCTCCAGTTCGAAAATCAGCGGGATGTTGGCGCCGGTGCGCTTCTCGATTTCATGGTCGGAGTCGATGAAGGTTTTGCGCAAGTGTTTTGCCAACAACTTGCCTACGGTGGTTTTACCCGCCCCCATCAATCCGACCAAAAAAATATTGGCTGTCATGTGTTCCATAACGGGTATTTTAGCGGAAAACGGTGCGTTATCGATAGCCGCCGGGGATTTATGCCCAGGGTAAATTTGTTCTCAGAAATTCATGATGAAAATCAATGATGGAAAATGTTCATGAATCTCAGGCAAACTTGGCGCGACTCTACTCGACGCTGCTTGACTCATGGCGGCAACCCATAAAGACAAAACCTTTTTCACCGCAGAGGACGCGGAGGGCGCAGAGGAAACCCCTCATGTTCTTCCTCCGCGTCCTCTGCGGTGAATCGGTTTTTTCCGTGCCGAGAACAAATTTACCCTGGGGGGTGGGGTGAGGGATGTTGCACATCGATAACGTTTGGCTTGAGCGCAAACACCCTCATCCCCGGCCCTTCTCCCGCCTGCGGGAGAAGGGAGCAAACCTGCTGGATAGATCAAAGGCTGTAACTATCGAATATTGAAAACGCTGTAAGGCCATTCGGGATTCATGAACATTTGCCATCATTGATTTTCATCATGAATTTCCGAGAATAAATTCACCCTAGCCGAAACGATAAGCCCATGAGCGTTCTCTATTTTTTGGCATTCGCCAAATTCAGATATATGCAGGATCTGCCGAGCGAAATAATCTGGTCCAAGTGCTGTGGGGCATAGTAATAAATATTGCCTACTTGGAAATCATAGTAGGAATTGGTGGGCTTGTCGTATTGTTTGACGCTTTCCGCCTTGTAGGCAAGATAGGAATCGGTGCCGCTGTAATATCGGTAGATATAGTTATTGCTGCTCTGCGATGCAGTCGGTGGGTAAAACAGCCGGTTGGACGCTTCCTTGGCGCTCTCTCCGTAAGTGGCTTCCGCCCAGTTAAAAATGTTATCCGCATCGCTATCGCTGGAGGATTCGCATTTCGCCTGGGTCGCAGCAGTGGATGTCGGTGCGGTTGTGGGGGGCGTTGAAACCAGGAACGCGCTGCCGTCGAACGCGGTGATTTGTATCGGGAACGGATAATCGAGACTAGAACCGTTGCCAAGCTGGCCGCTTGTGTTGGTTCCCCATGCCCAAATCGTATTGTCCTTGCCTAGCGCCAGCGTATGGTCGCTACCCGCAGCGATTGAGAGGCTGACGGAATCGACAGGGAAATCCGACACTTTCATGGGGGCGTTGGTGTCGGCCAGATCGGCTTTACCCTTCTCCGGCGTGCCGTTGCCCAGCAAGCCGCCATTAACCCCCCACGCCATGACGACGCCGTCCGACAAACGCGCAACCGCGTGATCCTTTCCCCCGGATACCGCAACGGCGCCGGTCAGCGGCAAAGTTGACGTGGTAGTCGTCACTACTTGAGTGGAGGCGCCCGTAGGCGATGTCGTCGTTGTTGTGACCGTTCTAGTGATTTCCGTCGGTGCGTCCGGTGGTGAGCAGCTTACCGTAGTGACCGATGCAGTTGATGTCGTCGTCGGCGCCGGCGTCGGCGCTGGGGTGATCACTGGCGGCAACGTATTGATAACCACCGACTCAACCGTCGTCACGGGATAAAAATAGCCGTATTCGCGCTTGTTGACCACTTCTATGCAAAGGCTGTCCAGCGCGCCGTTCCCGTTGCCGAGCTGCCCCTTCGCCGCGTCCCCCCAAGCCCGCACCGAGCCGTCCGCCTGAAGCACTGTCCCATCTTGTCCTTTGGCTTCCTTCATGACAGCCAGGCTGTAATTGCTGCCGCTGGATATTGCTTTCACGCCGGGATAGACTGGTTTGCCATCTACATCGAGCACCGGGTTGCCGACGGGGTCCTGAACCACGAGCGATTTCACCTGCACCGGAACATTGGAAAGAGAATAAGTGCCGTTGCCCAGTTGCCCGAAATTGTTTAACCCCCATGCCCAGACGGTGCCGTCGTCTTTTAGCGCCAACATATGATCGGCGCCCACGGCAATTGCGGTGACATTCGTGAGACCCGTCACCTGCACAGGGACTCTCGAATTGACGAAAGCACCGTTGCCAAGCTGCCCGTAGTTGTTCTTTCCCCAGGTCCAGACCTTGCCATCGACATCGAGCGCCGCGCTGGTGTAAACGCCCGCCGCGACGGCGTTGATACTGGGCAGGCCGGGGATTTTCAGCGGAACCAGCGATTTGGCGGTCAGTCCGTTGCCTAATTGACCGTTGTCGTTTTTTCCCCATGCCCAGGCAGTTTTATCGGATTTGACCGCCAGCATGTGCGCATCGCCGACGGCGATGGCGACTACATCGGTAATCTTGGCCGGCACTGGGTAAACGCTTTGCAAGTCGCGTGAATCGTTGCCGAGTTGACCGGAATCGTTCTTGCCCCAGGTCCAGACGGTGCCGTCGACTTTGAGCGCTGCGCTGATGCCGCTTCCCGCTCCCACTGCGGGTGTTGTGGCGCCGACGGAATGTGCCGACAGCAGCAGCGCCAATACGCCATAGAGCATAGTCGCTAATCGCTTCATGATGGTTCTCCTGAGCATTGACCGTTAGGTTGGCACATATTTTCTATAAAGGCTCAATCGGGCAGGAAATCGGATCGCCATCGACCTTCATGATGGTGCCTGCGGTTGTGGTATAGATCGTTACGTTCGCCGTGGTTCCGGTGGCGGTCGTTTGCGGAAGAATACAAGTGGATGTCGCGCTGAGTATCCAACTGGTTGTTGCCCCATCCGCCTGTAACACTTTGAAAATCGATCCGGGATACAAATCGGTGAAATTCTGGATGATGCCGGAAACCGGCGCCGCCGTCGGCACGTTGATAATGGTGACCGTCTTGGTGGCGGTGGCGGGAACGCCCTGGAATGAGTCGTACACGGTCAGCGTGATGGGCGTATCTTTGGTGACCTGTTTCGCCGTCACGGTGGCTTTGTCGATCACTGCATACGCCGTGCCTGCCAGATAAATCGGCAAGCCGCTTTCGCCTTTTTTAATTTCCCAGTGTATTTGTCCTTGCGCATCGAAGAAATACCACATCCACTCGCTTTGCGCGTAGTAAGTCGCCGAAGTCCCTTCAGGAATCGTGTCAGGCCCGGAAATGGTAAATGAAATCAACTGCGGTTGGGTGCCGGGACAAGTCGGCGGCGAATCCGTCATGCAGGTGGGAACATTAGGCAGCGGCAGCCATCCGTTGCCGAATCCGCTGGGGTTGAGAAGAATGTTGACATTATAATACACTGTATTGCCAACCGAGGTGCTCACGGTGACCGATGGCAAGTTCAATACGTTTGTCTTTGCATCAAAGACCGGGTCTGCGGCACAGATTAGCGTAGAATAAGCGCCCAGCAAAAAACCACAAATGGCAAACATTGTTTTTTTCATCGCACACCTCGTCATTCAATTTTAGAGAATACTCAAGCTTTCGTTCGAAATCTTTGGAGCAACTATAACCTTTATCGGATCAGCCCGCGTCGGCGCTCCGTAACAGTTTGACCTGTGCCACACTTAGAAACTGTCCATTAATTACCTCCCGATCTGCTTAGCCCACATGGCGTACCTACTCGCAGCTCCTCCCCCTTCTAAGGGGGAGAGCATAGCGAGGGGGCAACCGGGAGCTTACAAGTGT
>JBAYVP010000180.1:0-10192 GCA_041674485.1 Sulfuricellaceae bacterium | reverse complement strand
TTTTCCGGGTGCAGGGCAAGGCGCAACGACGCGCAATGGTCGTTCCATTGCAAGGAGTTGCAACGCCGCCATGCGCCCGGAAAACCGTGCAATCCAGCCCGTAGCGTTCTCACCAAACGGGTGAACGCGAAATATATGACAAAGTTGTTTAGAACTACCCTATTACGCATCTTAGCAAGCGGTCAACGGAGGTTTCTAGGATTATAGCGGCAGGTGGAACATCTTCTTGACTGTTGCCGGGTTTTCCAAACCGTTATAATGCCGCTCCCTGTTGCCTACTTAAAGATAGATCGCCTCCATGACCAGCCTGCACGACGAAATCAAGCGCCGCCGCACCTTTGCCATCATTTCCCACCCGGACGCAGGCAAGACCACCATCACCGAAAAGCTGCTGTGGTTCGGCAAGGCGATCCAGATGGCGGGCGCGGTGCGGGCGCGCAAGGCCGACCGCCACGCCGTGTCGGACTGGATGGAGTTGGAGAAACAGCGCGGCATTTCGGTGACTTCCTCGGTCATGCAGTTCCCGTACCGCGAATGCATGATTAACCTGCTCGACACCCCCGGCCATGAGGATTTTTCGGAGGACACTTATCGCACCCTGACGGCGGTGGATTCGGCGGTGATGGTGATCGATTCGGTCAACGGCGTAGAGGCGCAGACCATTAAGCTGCTTAACGTATGCCGCTTGCGCGATACGCCGATACTCACCTTCATTAACAAACTCGACCGCGAGGGGCGCGAGCCTATCGACCTGCTCGACGAAATCGAATCGGTGCTGGGCATACAGTGCGCGCCCATGACTTGGCCGATAGGCATGGGCAAGCGCTTTCGCGGCACTTATCATCTGTATGACGACACTGTGGCGGTGTTCGACCCCCATGCCGACAAGAGCACCGCGGAAATCGTCCAGGGCTTGGACAATCCACGCCTGGACGAATTGATCGGCGACCAGGCCGACGAATTGCGCATCGATATCGAGCTGGTGCGCGGCGCATCGCATACCTTCGACCGCACGGCCTATCTCGAAGGCCGCCAGACGCCGGTGTTTTTCGGCTCGGCGATGAACAACTTCGGTGTGCAAAGCCTGCTCGACGCCATCGTCGATCTCTCTCCCGCGCCGCTGGCACGTCCCACCACCACCCGCGAGGTTCTGCCTGCCGAGCCGAAATTCGCCGGTTTTGTATTCAAGATACAGGCCAACATGGACCCCAAGCACCGCGACCGCATCGCCTTCATCCGCATTTGCTCGGGGCGCTTCGACCGTGGCATGAAAATCAAGCAAGTATCCAGCGGCAAACTGTTCACCGTGGGCAACGCCATCACCTTCATGGCGCAGGACCGCAACACCGCCGATGAAGCTTACGCGGGAGACATCATCGGCATCCCCAACCACGGCACCATCCGCTTGGGAGACGCCTTCACCGAGGGCGAAGAACTGAAATTCACCGGCATCCCCTCGTTCGCGCCGGAATTGTTCCGCCGCGCGCAGCTACGCAATCCGCTGAAAATGAAACAGTTGCAAAAAGGCTTGCAACAACTGGCGGAGGAAGGCGCGACCCAATTGTTCCGCCCGATCAGCAGCAACGACTTGATCCTGGGCGCGGTCGGCATGTTGCAATTCGACGTGGTGGCGCACCGCTTGCAATACGAATACGGCGTGGATGTGCAGTTCGAGCCATACAACGTCGCCACCGCGCGCTGGCTGCGTGGGACGGAGGCCGAATTGAAGAAACTGGCCGACAAGAGCGCCTTCAACATCGCGCTCGACGGCGCCGACGAATATGTCTACCTCGCGCCGAACCGGGTCAACCTCAACCTGGCACAGGAGAAATTTCCGGAAATACGCTTTCTTGAAACGCGGGAAATATTTTAACCTGGAAAGTTCATTGGTAAGTCGTTTAACCTAATCTGGACAAGCCGGAAGCCAACAGGAGGTAGGGTGGATAAGCGTAGCGCATCCACCGAACGGTGTCCCGGAATGTTCAGGTGGATGCGCTACGCTTATCCACCCTACAACTCATGGCGGCAACCCATAAAGACAAAACCTTTTTCACCGCAGAGGACGCGGAGTAACCCCCCTCATGCTTTTCCTCTGCATCCTCCGCGTCCTCTGCGGTGAATCGGTTTTTTCCGTGCCGAGAACAAATTTACCCTGGATTAAACTCCGCGCCCCTTGCTCAAACCGACAGGCTAATGTAGCGTGGGTTCATTGCCGCAGCATTGCTTGAATTTTTTCCCGCTGCCGCAGGGGCATAGGTCGTTGCGTCCAACCTTGGGGGATGCACGGCGCATCGGGGTTTGAGCAGCGCTTTGATCGCGCCAGAAGCGATAAATTGCATTTATGGCTCCCGGCATGTTTTCCTGCGCTTGCGCCAGCAGTTTCTTTTCCTCTTTTGCGGACATCCACGGCTCGTTGTTCCTGAGCGCATCTTCCTTGATCATGCCGTTCAGCAGAAAGAAAATCTCCATTTTTTCGCTCAGGTCTTTGTTGTATTCTCCGGCCTCGTCGAACCAATCGGCATCTCCGATTTGGGAGCCGTAGACGTAACCATCGCTCCATGAGGCGAAATCCAGTTCATCCGGGTTTTCGGCGCCGTACAGGATCAGGTCGAAGCCTTCGTTGTTGGCCAGCGCCGTGGCGATGCTGTCGTGGAACTTCATCAGCAGCGCCTCGATCTCCTGCGTCTGCGCCGACGATTCGTAATCCAATTCACCCAGAACTTCCGCTATCCACACATTTGCTGGGATCGTTTCCGGGCTGCTGATCACAGCGCATAAAAAACCTTGCAAGGCGTCCAGCATCATGGCTTCGCCTTTGTAAATATCGGCGGCCAGCAGGTTTTCCAACTGATCGAGCTCCTGTTCCGTCATGGTCGTGGTTTGCATGGTGTTCCTTTACAGTTGGCCGAGGCAGGCGCGATGGGGTGGAATTCCGGCGGCAAAAAAGCCGAATTATGGTGAAGCAAAGTATATATGCCTTGCGCGGGAGAAATTGTCCGGTTGGATTGCCCCCAGCGGGCGCGACTTTCGCGTTACAAATTGCTTGTGTGCTCATTTCCACACGGCGCAATTTGCGCCTTGCATTGCATCCCGCGAAGGAACAATCCAATCCGGACAATTTCTCCCGCGCAAGGCATATCTTGCCCGCCAGCATATTATACTAAACATGCTCACCAATAAAAGACACGAACGAGGAGTAGGCATGAATACTGAAAACACGACCAGGGTAATCATTCTGACCGGGCATTACCGCATCGTTGGGGATATCAGCTTGCTTCCGGGCGCACGGATAACTGATTTTCTCGCCGAATCGAAGGAATTTTTCGCCGTCACGAACGCGGAGGTATGGGATTTGAACGGACGCAAAATTTCCGCCTGCCGCTTCATAGACATTAACCGCGAGCATATCGAAATCATCATGCCGGAAAACGCAACCAAGTAAATTACGCCATGCTGATTCCCAGAAAAATACGCGAAGAAAAACGCTTGCTTCAGCTATATGCCTCCTTGTCGGCGGAGCAGCAGGAAACGGCGCGGGCGTTCATGGAATTCCTGGCCAGCCGCCAGCCCGCCGTGGAAGAAAAAACCGTCAGCGAAACGCCGCTGCCGATACCCCGCCCCGCTACGGAATCCGTGGTGAAAGCGCTCAAGCGGCTGCGCGCAACCTATCCGATGCTGGACCCCGACAAGCTTTTGCACGAAGCCTCCAGCCACATGCAGCAACATTTGTTGCAGGGCAAGCCGGCTGCAACGGTGATAGACGAACTGGAAATCCTGTTCGCCCGGCATTACGAGGCGTATCGGAGCGAAGATTAAACGGCAGCCTGCGTGCGCACGGGGTCAGGTCTAGCTATGATGCATTACGCTACGAATCTAGACGTGACCCCGGTGACGGACCCCGGTGACGTGCAAATTCAGCGGTGAGCAAAGCGAGTCCGCTGCAATGCCGAGTTACTCAGAGCTTTCAGATTGGGGGGAGGAGATAGAACCTCGACGCCAGCCGCCTTGAGGGCGGCTTCGCCA
Source organism: Sulfuricellaceae bacterium (assembly GCA_041674485.1). Classification (GTDB taxonomy): domain Bacteria; phylum Pseudomonadota; class Gammaproteobacteria; order Burkholderiales; family Sulfuricellaceae; genus JAGXQV01. Next base: position 6,169 of record JBAYVP010000180.1, on the reverse strand, counting down.
CGCTTGATCTCCTCGAATAGTGCGCGTAGATCATTGCCATACTTCACGCCAATTGCGTCCTTGATGGCATGAACCTCCATCATGATTTCGTCAGTCATCGTTGTTTTCTCCAAGTAGTTCCTCGGGCGTGCAGATAATCGGCAGAAACAATCCTTGTTGCTCAAGATACGCGGCAATTTTTTCCTGAATAACCGGATTGGCAATGTGACGACAGTTCCATGTCAGCAAAAAATCGACATGGTGCAGCGTCGATACGGCAATATGAAGCGCATCTTCGATTGCCCTGGCGGGAATGATCGACAGCGCTATCAACGATTCGGCAAGGCGAATCATGTCCTCCGTTATAGCAAGTACGGCCATGCTCTCAAGTGCTGCCAGTCTTTTTTGCGCCGCCCCCGGATCACCGGCGGCACATTCTTGCCGGACTGACTGTGACACAAGAAGTTCATAGTCTGACCTTCGTTCCCACCAAGCCAGGGTGATTTGCTGATGGGCAGCGCCAACAATTGTTTTGCTGGGGCGAGCGGTCAGGTAGCTGATGACGGAAGTTTCAACGTAGATTTTGCGTTTCATGATTTCAGTCTTGATTCAAAAACCGTGGTCTGCCCCCTATTATACTGATTTTTCAGGCGTGGATTGCCAGCAAAGCATCAGGATTGACCTCGACGATTTTGAGCAATGCCCGTGCGGGACCGGCAGGCCGCACGCGTCTTTGCTCCCAATTCTGCAACGTCTTGGGTTTGACGCCGATCAGAAAGGCAAAGCGGCTTTGCGACAAACCTGTGCGTTCCCGGATGGCTTTGACGTCCGGATCAGGAAACTCCTGCACACGAACACCCGCGACAGCCTCGCCACGCATGTGGCACCCCATATCTCGAACGCTTTCAAGCAACTCGTCAAACTGTTTGTCATCCATTTCGCACCTCCGCATCAATCACCGCGACCAAGCGGTGCAACTGCTCCTGAGTAAGGTCAGCGGCCACATTCTTGGCATAGGCATACACCAGATAACACCATTCCTTGCTGATCCAGTGATAATAGATCACCCGAGCACCGCCTCGTTTGCCGCGCCCAGGCAGCGGAACACGCAATTTGCGTAAGCCCCCTTGCCTCCAGGGATCAAGTCACCGGCAGCAGGATTTTCGAGCAGTGTGTTCTGCATTTCGGTCAAGTCCTCATCCGAAAACAACGTGCTTGCGCAACGGCTGAAGATAGGCAGGTCGATAAATACCATGGGTGAATTATCCGCTGGAAGCGGATAGCGGTGCAACTGATTTTTTGTGGCAACTCGTTTATGGCAATGGCGAAAACAGGGGGGCAGTCCCAAGGCTTTTTTGACCCGGCTTTCTGATCGGCATGACCGACAAACCAGATAAACCGTGGTCTGTCCCTTATTGTTTTCTAACAGAAAATGTTGAAATGTTAGAACTGACCCCTTGCGGCTCTGACCCTTTCGGCTCAAAAAACATGCACCGGGCTTACAAATTCAGAGCACCTGATCTCGCGGATTTTAATTGAGACGGTTGGCTGAACAGAAAAATATACAACGCAATATAATCAACAACATATAAATTTTTTCTGCAAATTTCGGGTCAAAATAAATCTGACAAAATACAATAACCCATTGATTTGTCTATCCTGAGATCAGGTGGTCTGAAATTACCGGGAGTTAGTCCGGTATGTTTTGAAATTCTGGCAAGCATACGGGGACCGATTTCTTCACCGTCGTGGAACGCAAATATGAAATCAGGCCAGCCGACGCGAGACAATGTGCGGTGAGAACCGGATTGCCGCTTGATTTCCCAGCCAATGCCGAAGAGAGCGGCAAGAACGCGCTTGGCCTTTGCTGAAGGCCATTGGCTCATGCCGCAACGAGTTCAATGCTGATTGGCATAGGGCGGTTTTCGCCGATTTCGATACGTTCGGCAAGTGCGCGAAGCGCCAACGTTTCTGCTTTAGCCATAGCTTCATCGGCGGTGGCACCGTAAGTAAGTACACCAGGGATTTCAGGCACTTCCGCCAGCCATCGGCCATCGGCTTCGCGTTCATACTCAAGGTGGAAATTCATGATGTCTCCAGCGAATGGGAATTGTGGTTAATTTTACGCCTGCGAACCTAAAGATGTACTCACGGGAAATGCATCAACGGCGTGGGTGCAAAAAGCGTGCCCACCCTACCGGGCTGATACGAATTGGATAAAGGGTAGCGTCCCCTTTTCCTCCAACGTAAATCTTGCGTTTCTTGAATTTCAGCCATTGTTTATAAAACTGTGGTCTGTTCCCTATTGTCCAAATTGTTTCGAAAAGACGCCGAATGTTCAAGCTCAGGGAGCGCATCCCCTGAAGCGACGGGTTGGGCAGTGTAGGTTGGCAGACGCCGGGCGTAAGAAACTCGGGGTCTTTGTGAAAGCGATTGCTTCTCCATAATAGCTTGAAAAATCGCATCGGCATCATGCCCGTGTTGCGATGCAAAGACTTCACGGAGTTGTCGGGTTTCTTGAACAATCGGGTCTTGCCACATGATTCATTCCTCCATCAATTCGAGCGGGGTGCAGATAATTGGTGGTTCAAAGCCAAGGTTTCTGCATGTTGTTTCAATTTTTGGGCGGGTTGCTGCATTGGCAATATGGGTGCAGTTCCAGGTCAGCAGAAAATCCACTCCATGCACAGTGGCAACTGCCACATGGTAAGCATCCATTTCCGCTTTCGCGGGCAGGGCGTGGTGCTGAATCAGGGCTTTACCCAAGGTTCTTACCGACTCGTTAGCTTCGAGTTCCACTAGATCAGCTATTGCGGCCAAGCGACGCCGGGCAGCTTCCGGGTTGCCCAAGCCGGCTTCTGCAATGACAAACGCCGAGATCAGCAATTCAAATTTTTGCCGCTGCGTTTGCCACCATTCAAGCGTTGAACTCTGATTCGCCGTGGCACGCAGATCATTTGACGGCAATGCCGTCAGGTAGCTGATGACCGAGGTTTCGAGATAGACCTTGGGTTTCATGGAAATTTACTCAGGATGACGAATCCAACTTGCAATTGATAAGGATAAAGGGTAGCGTCCCCTTTTCCTTTGACGATGAACCATCGGAGTTCAATCGGGTGTTTCCGATTTGTGTGGAACTGCTTCCGTCTGAACCAAGCGTGGTATTGCCAATTTTGTTGTAAGACGTTCCGTCGTCGCACATGACCGTGTTGCCGATTTTTTGGCAGTTACGAGCAAATGCAGACGTAGGTGTCAACAACACAAAACCAGAGACTGCGATTGCTGCAAGATATTTTTTCATGACCAATTCCCTTCTCATTAATGGCAAATGGAGGCGTTGCCAAGTCGCCTAACGTGAAGTTGAGGGGCTGACGCGGGCTGCTTCGCGGCAGTCCCGCTCGAATGTTAGGTTAGGCCGCAGCATCACCAAGAGAATGAACGCCTTTGCCTCAACGCGCGTGACCACGAGTGGAAGAGATGGGCTGTTTAAGGTTCCCGATATTGATCGTAGAGGTAAAGCTTTTCCACTTGATCCACTTTCCGGTTTGGCTCATGAACCACACGTTGTTATCTAAGTAGCCTTCCGTGGGAGGCTCGGTCCACTCCTGCCAATACTGTTCTTTCCACTGCACTATCACGAGATCCTTGCGGGCTGCATCTAGCCCGGCCACGATTCCTCGCTTGCCTGGGTGAATGACGAGAGGCTTCGAATAACCAGAGACGTCCGGTTGCATTTTCGTCGGCGGAAACTCACCGACAACCACGACGACAGGCGTTCCGATTGCTAGCGCGGGAACCGCATCGCCAGCGCAAAGTGCGGGAAGCAGCCAGAGGCTGAGTATTAGTGCGAGGAACAACCTCAAAGGGGTCATAAACAAATCTCCTGCGGCATAACGAGGCTGTCGAATAACGCTATTTTTAATGATTTTAAGCACCTTAACTTCTTGATTGTTCACGGCTAGATTTTCTCTGTTTTAGGTTATTCGACAGCCTCAACGTAGAGTTAACCGGCAGGCCGCACCACAACACTGAAAAGGAGCAATGAAGATGGATACACCACTGAACGTAGCAGCGCCCGCTGGCGGCCTGTCCGAGTTGAACGCCGGGTTGGGGGTTTTATGGCGACTAAACATAAATGCTGGAATTGCGGCGACACCTCTTTTATGGGGAAAAGGGAGACGGTAGCGATCATCATGGACGCCCCAGAAGGGGTATTGAGAGAAAAAGACGTCGATTATGTCCTCGATTTATTTCAAAAGTCATTGGACATCATGCGTCGGGCGCATATCGAGAAACTGCGCGACGGACTCATGATCGGCATGTTCGAACACTTGCCCAGACTCCCCGACGGAAGCGACTCGTTTATTTTGGTGGAGCTTTCCTCCAGTTGGTGCGATTTTCGATTTCATGAGTTGGTGTGGCACCGTCTAAAGATATTCGTAAAAAAAGTGTATTTTTCAGCTCCGCCCCAATTTGTGAGAGTGACGCGCCGTTATTGGGCAAATCTTTCAGCTTTGACTCAGCGAGTGCTGAAATTCCAAACCAATTGCAGTTCGGACACTGGTACCACAGCCACATCCCATGTTGGTCAATCTCACAAGGAACATCAAGGTAATTGCAAAGTGGACACTTTCGTTCAACGTAACTCATGTTGTTCTCCTGTAATTACTGCGGAAGAGACTCGCGCCCCCAACGGAACAAGTTAACCGTCAACGCCCATTACAAGAGTTTGAAAGGGCGAAAACGGTTTGCATTAAGAAGAAATTTAATCAAGCCAACGAGGGCGTTGTCGGTTGAACGGGACGTTAGGCGCAGATGGCCGCGCATGTGACACACTGGTTTTAGCCGCTCTACGCCATTCCATTTTTCCGTCCCTTTGCGTAATACCTGAAAAATAACCACCGAAAAATCTTTTATAGAGCACGAAACGTAGCTCGCTGTTGTCGCATCAACGCATTCCGTTATGCGACAACAGCGAGCTACGTTTCGTTCAATATAAATTTTTTAACTCGTTGCGAATAGAGCAATATTTTCCCCATCGTGCCGTACTAAAAAAACCACAAGACTTTAAAACCCGCTACGACCACCGGTCGTGATGGCGCGGCTATCTGAGCTTAACGTAAATTAGACCCCAATAAAATATCTAAAATTTTATCAGGCTGGTTTATAAAAATGGAAGAATGCCATAATGTTATTAAAAATCAATGCTGAAATATTTTTATCGGTCATATAACCGGTTTTTAACACACCACCACGCCTGCTCGTCCCAAGCCCTCAAAAACCGCTTAACCTTGTTTCCGACAAGCTGAGAATCGAGTATTACAGCATCCACACAAAAACACAACCTTTTTTCTCATCATGGTTAACGCCACCCCTCACTCCCAACCCTCAATGCGCACACCAACACGTCCCCTTGCCGCACAGTCCTTTTTGCGCTTCGGTCAGGCTCAGGGTCGTGCGCACGGTTTCCTTGGTGTTGTCGAACAGCACGTTGAAGCGTGCGGCGTCGTTCCAGGTGTCGCAGTAGCGCCATTCCCATGCCAGTTCGTCGCGCGCCGCGAAATATTCCGTCCAGCGGGGATAGGCGGGGCCGAGGATGCGCAGCACTTGCGTCTTGGTCATGCCGGGCTGGATGCGCGCGAAGGATTGTTGATCCATTACGTTTTCGATGCGGCTTAGTTTTCCGTCGGGGGCGATATGCGCCATGTAGGTATGGAAGCCTTGGGGTCCGCGCGGATAGGCGAGTTGCGCCGCGCCGTCCGCATCCTGCCAGCGCATTGCCGGTTGCCCCATCACATGCACTACGTCTTCCAGCCGGTCTACTCCCGGTTTTAGGCCATGGCCGCTATAGGCTGCGCAGGCGCCGAGCAGTAGTGTTGAAAATATCGCGATCCAGTGTTTCATTACTGTTCTCCATTGCCTAGACGAAACAGCGTTAATAATGCGCCAAATTCTGGCGGGTGAAAATAGCGGAAACATGGTCAAGCAGGGTAAATTTGTCCTCCGCTCAGGAAAAAACCATTCACCGCAGAGACGCAGAGGCGCAGAGAAATCAATGAAAATGGTGAGTAAACATTCGGTAAACCCGTAAGGAAAGCATCTTAACGCGCGCAGCTGCCCCGGAACTGCGGCACATTTTTGGCGACAGCTCAATTCCGAACGACGACACGACCACGCCACGCGATCGAAG
>JBAYVP010000179.1:0-10194 GCA_041674485.1 Sulfuricellaceae bacterium | reverse complement strand
CGGTTTTCCGGGCGCATGGCGGCGTTGCAACTCCTTGGAATGGAATGACCATTCCGCGTCGTTGCGCCTTGCCCTGCACCCGGAAAACCGCACACTCCAACCCGTTCAACGGAGGTTTCTAGGTTGAAATTGGCGCATTTATCCAACGTCTGGCAGGCGCTGTTTCCGCGTTAAGCTATCGGGTATGACCTGCGCCCGGAAAACCGCATACGCCAACAACCCGTTCCACTGAGCTTTCTAGGTTAAAATTGCAGTTTCCTCGTCTTCTTTCCCCTGCCATGTCCGTTCCCGCCTTTGTCCACCTGCGCATGCACAGCGAGTATTCCATCGTGGATGGCATCGTGCGTCTCGATGTGGAGGTGAAGAAGCAGGATAAGGACGGCAACACTTTTAAGGCGCACGAGTGTCCGCCGGTCGAGCGGGCGCGGGGGGACGGGATGCCGGCGCTGGCGTTGACCGATCTTGCCAATCTGTTCGGCATGGTGAAGTTTTACAAGGCGGCGCGGGGCGCGGGGCTAAAGCCTATCGTCGGCGCCGATGTGTGGCTCAGCAACGCCGCCAACCGCGACCAGCCGCACCGTTTGTTGCTGCTGTGCCGCGACCGCGCGGGTTATGGCCGTTTGTGCGAACTGCTGTCGCGCGCTTATCGCGGCAACCAGTATCGCGGGCGGGCGGAGATCGACAAGGCGTGGCTGGAAGGCGGCGCCGCCGACGGTTTGATTGCGTTATCCGGCGCGCAGGGCGGCGATGTCGGCCAGGCTTTGTTGCAGGATAACCTGGCGCTGGCGCGCACGCTCGCGCAATCCTGGCAGCGCTTGTTCCCGGATGCTTTTTATATTGAGGTGCAGCGCGCCGGCCTGCCGCAGACTGAAAGCTATATCCAGCGCGCGCTGGATGTGGCTTCCGAACTGGGGATACCGGTGGTGGCGACGCATCCGGTGCAGTTTCTCGACAGCGACGATTTCAAGGCGCACGAGGCGCGGGTGTGCATTTCCGAGGGTTATGTGCTGGGTGACAAGCGCCGTCCGCGCTTATTCACCGAGCAGCAGTATTTCACGACCCAGGCGCAGATGCAGGAGCTGTTCGCCGACATCCCCGAAGCGCTGGCGAATAGCGTGGAAATTGCCAAGCGTTGCAATCTTTCCATAGAGCTGGGCAAGAACTGGCTGCCGCAATTTCCCACGCCGGAAGGCATCACGCTGGATCAGCACATGTGCGACGAGGCGGAGCGCGGCTTGATGAAGCGCCTGGCGTTGCTCTATCCCGACCCGGCCAAGCGCGCCGCGCAGGAGCCGATTTACCGCGCGCGTCTCAAGTTCGAGACCGATACTATCGTGCAGATGGGCTTCCCCGGCTATTTCCTGATCGTCGCGGATTTTATCAACTGGGCCAAGAACAACGGTGTGCCGGTCGGGCCGGGGCGCGGTTCCGGCGCGGGTTCGCTGGTCGCGTATTCGTTGGGCATCACCGATCTCGATCCGCTACGCTACGAGTTGCTGTTCGAGCGCTTCCTCAACCCGGAGCGGGTGTCCATGCCCGACTTCGATATCGATTTTTGCCAGGACGGGCGCGACCGGGTGATCGATTATGTGCGCAAGAAATACGGCGAGGAAAGCGTGTCGCAAATCGTCACGTTCGGTACGCTGGGTTCCAAATCGGTGATCCGCGATGTCGGGCGCGTGCTTGATCTGCCTTACAATTTTTGCGACCTGCTGTCCAAGTTGGTGCCTATCGAGGGGGTCAAGCCGGTTTCGTTGAAAAAAGCGCTGGAAATGGAGCCGCAGCTCAAGGAGCGCTATGACAGCGAAGACGAGGTGCGCGATCTGTTCAACCTCGCGGAAAAGCTCGAAGATCTGACGCGCAACGTCGGAATGCACGCCGGCGGGGTGTTGATCGCGCCGGGCAAGATTTCCGACTTCTGCCCGGTGTATTGCCAGCAGGGTTCGGACGCCACCGTCAGCCAGTTCGACAAGGACGATGTGGAGCAAGCCGGCCTGGTCAAGTTCGACTTTTTAGGCTTGCGCACGCTGACCATCATTGATTGGGCGGTGCGCTTCGTTAAGCTTCTGGGCGGCGATGTCGGCCCGCTGGAGCTGATCCCGCTGGACGATCCGGCCACTTATCGCCTGCTAAAGCTGGGCAACACCACTGCGGTGTTCCAGTTGGAATCGCGCGGCATGAAAGAGCTGATCAAGCGCTTGCTGCCGGACTGCTTCGACGACATTGTTGCGCTGGTGGCGCTGTTTCGTCCCGGCCCGCTGGGTTCGGGGATGGTGGACGATTTCATCAACCGCAAGCACGGCAAGGCCAAGGCGGAGTATTTCCACCCCAGCCTGGAAGTTACGCTGAAACCCACTTACGGCGTGATTGTCTATCAGGAACAAGTGATGCAGGTCGCGCAGATTCTCGGCGGCTACACGCTGGGCGGCGCCGACATGCTGCGCCGCGCGATGGGCAAGAAAAAAGCCGACGAAATGGCCAAGCACCGCAGCCTCTTTGTCGATGGCGCGGTGAAGCAGGGGGTGAACGAGCGTCTGGCGACCGAGTTGTTCAACCTGATGGAGAAATTCGCCGAGTACGGCTTTAACAAATCCCATTCGGCGGCCTACGCGCTGGTCGCCTACCAGACCGCCTGGCTCAAGGCGCACCACGCTTCGGCCTTCATGGCGGCCACCTTGTCCGCCGATATGTTCGACACCGACAAGGTGCATACCATGTATGCCGACTGCATCGCCAACGGGCTGGAGGTGTTGCCGCCGGATGTCAACCATTCCGACTATCGTTTCGTGCCGCTCGACGCCAAGCGCATCCGCTACGGCCTGGGGGCGATCAAGGGCACCGGCGAGGCGGCGATAGCAGCAATCGTCAAGGCGCGCGAGCAGGGCGGGCCGTTCACCAGTCTGTTCGATTTCTGCTGCCGCGTTGACAAGCGCGCGGTGAACCGGCGCGTGGTCGAATCGCTGGTGCGCGCCGGCGCGTTCGACGCGCAGAGCGACCATCGCGCAAGCCTCATCGCCTCGGTCGGCACCGCGCTCGAACTGGCCGAGCAATCGGCGCGCTCGGTCCACCAAAACAGCCTGTTCGATCTGATGGAAGACCAGAATGACAGCCACGGCGCCGAGATGACGCCCGCCGCGCGCTGGTCGCCGATTGAGCAGTTGCTCAACGAAAAAAAGGCGCTGGGCTTTTATTTCAGCGGTCACCCTTATGATGGCTATCGCCCGCAATTATCCGGCTTCATCAAGGTAGCACTCGCCCATGTCGCACCGCAGCAGCAGCCGGTGTGGCTGGCGGGCGTAATATATGCCACCCGCACCCAGATGACGCGGCGCGGCAAAATGGCCTACATCGCGCTGGAGGACGGCACCGGGCGGGTTGAGGTGTCGGTGTTCAGCGAGCTGTTCGACGCCAACCGCGATTTTCTCAAGGAAGACCAGTTGCTGGTAGTCGAAGGCAAAGTCAGCCGCGACGATTATTCCGGCGGCATGAGGGTGGTCGCGGAACGTTTGTTCGATCTGTCCGGCGCGCGCACCCAATTCGCCAAATGCCTGCGGCTTTCCTGCAACGAGCAATCCAACGTGCGCAAATTGCACGATCTCATCGCACCCTACACTGTAGCAGGCGCGGACGGCGGTTGCCCGGTGCGCGTCGGCTACCGCAATCGCGTGGCCAGTTGCGACATCAACCTGGGCGAAGCCTGGAAAGTGCGGCTGCACGACCATTTGATGGAATCCCTGACGGATTGCCTGGGGGAGGGAAATGTCGTGGTGATTTACCAATGACGGCTTTGTGATGCTTGCTGGGCTGTAACCAATAGTAACAAAATCTTTCACCGCAGAGACGCTGAGGCGCTGAGGAAAAACAATGGGTTATGCTATTGTGCGACACCACCCATTTGGTGAAGCGGAAACTTGTTGTAACTTATTTATTACTCTGCGCCTCTGCGCCTCTGCGTCTCTGCGGTAAATATTTTTTGGTTCCGGCAATTGTCCGGCTTAGGTTGAATGATTTCGCCCTTTTCATTGGTTTCTCGGCGTCTCTGCGTCTCTGCGGTGAATAATTTTTTTCTGGAAGACGTAGAGGGAAACCTTGCGCTTTTCCTCCGCGTCCTCAGCCACGAATCTACCCCATCCACCCTTCCGCACCCACTGCCAAAAAACGCTCCAGCGCAACACCCCCGGTTCCCACCAACAGGCTGCCGCTGGTTTTGAAGTTTGCGGTGAAGCTGCGTAAACCGCTGAGCGCGCCCTTGTTGCGTCCGCTTTTGACTTCGATGGGCAGCAGCTTGTCGCCCTGGTGCAGGACAAAATCCACTTCCTGGTTGCGTTCGCGGCTATAGGTGATTTCCATCCCCGGCGGGGCGGTGTTGAGCAGGTGGGCGCCGACGGCGGATTCGACCAGACGTCCCCAGAGTTCGCCGTCTTGCCGCGCGATGGCGAAGCTCTGCGGCAGTTGGGCGCTGATCAGCGCGGTGTTGAGCGCTTGCAGCTTGGGGCTGGCGGCGCGGCTACGCGCCCGGTCGCCGGCAAATTTGTCCAGGCCGGTCAACATCCACGCGCCGCCCAGCAGCGCCAGATAATGCGCCAGGGTGGTGGTGTTGCCGACATCCTGAAGTTGCCCGATCATTTTCTGGTAGGAAAGTATCTGCCCCGAATAGGCGCAGCCGAGCACGAACAGGCGGCGCAGCAGCGCGGGCTTGTCGATGCGCGCCAGTTGCAGCACATCGCGCGACAATGTCGGTTCGATGATGGAATCCAGCACATAACTTTTCCAGCGGAATTCATCGTCCACCAACGCCGCCGCACCGGGGTAGCCGCCAAAATAAACGTACCTATCCACCTCCCAGCCAAAGGCATCGCGCATTTCGGCGTAGGACCAGTGAGGGGCGCGGATCAGTTCAAAGCGCCCGGCCAGGCTTTCGCTCAGCCCTTTTTGCATGAGGAATTGCGAAGAACCCAGCAGCACCACATGCAGGGGGCAACCGGCAAAAGTGTCTTCCTCCCAAAGCATTTTCACCGCTTCCGACCAGCGCGGCACTTTTTGCACTTCGTCCAGCACCAGCAGCGCAGCGCCCTGACGCGCCGCCAGCCGCGCCAAGCGCCATTGCTGTTCGATCCAGCCGGCATCGGGCGCAGCCGGCAGATCGGCGCTGGCGTAATACGCCTGCCCGTCAAAGCGCTCCATCGCCTGCCGCGCCAGCGTGGTTTTGCCAATCTGGCGCGGCCCGGCAAGGATTTGCAGGAAACGGCGCGGCTGTTGCAGGCGGGCGGCGAGTGTGGCGAGTTGGGGTCTATGGAACATAGCGCGTATATTTACTCAATTGATTGAGTAAATATACGCGCTATGTCGAGGATAAACAAGCAATGGCGCTAAAGTCTGGTGATGCTTACCTGGCGGGTGAATCGCGCAACTGCTTCAAACAATTGATATTGAGTATTTTTGCTCAATTGATTGAGTAAATATGCGCGCCATATCGAGGATAAACAAGCAATGGCGCTAAAGTCTGGTGATGCTTACCTGGAAGGTGAATCGCGCAACTACTGCAAGCAATTGATATATTGATTGTTTTTCGTTTAAAAAGAGCGTTTTCAGGAGCGCGCCTCCGGGCGTTCGCCGTACTCCACAAGCGCCCGCGTTACGACCTGCTGCTGGAATCACCGGCGGGCTGCCTGGGAGAAATGAAATTTTTAAAATAATGCTTGCATAGAATATTATTATATTAGATAATGCTAATAACTAGTGGCGTCCAAACTCCCCTTTGGGCGGCGCGATGTTGACTCCCCATCCACCTTTAATGGCGGATATTCAGGCGCGGTCACTTCGGTGTATCGCGCCTTTTTTTTGTTTTCCGAACGGCAGGATTTTCTCTTCCGTGCTTACCCAAGCGAGGATGGCGTTGCTATACTCGCTAGTGGAGCAGGAGGTTTAGCAGTTATCCGAATGTTGTGGGGAAACCGGGAATCCAACGATGCACAAGCTGGCAGGTTCAATGATGGCGCTGGCGCTGCTGGCGGGTTGCGCACGCGAAGCGCCGCAGTCTTACCAGGGGTACGCGGAAGGCGAATTCGTGCGCATTGCCGCACCTTATGCCGGCAGCCTGAGCACGCTGGCGGTGCAGCGCGGTGCGGAAGTCAAAGCCGGCGCGCCGCTGTTCATGCTGGAGCAGGACAACGAGAAAGCCGGACACGACGAGGCTGTGCAGCGCTTGAAGCAGGCCGCAGCACAACTGGAAAACCTGAAAAAAGGCAAACGCCCGGTGGAAATCGACGCCATCATTGCCCAGCGCGAACAAGTGCGCGCCGCGCTGACGCTGTCGCAAGCCGATTTCGCGCGGGACCGGAAACTGGTGGCGGCGGGATTTGTCTCCAGCCAGAAACTGGATACGTCGCGCGCTGCGCTGGAACGCGACCAGGCGCGATTCAAGGAACTGGAAGCGCAAATCGCCGCCGCCAAATTATCCGCCCGTAGCGACGACATCCGCGCCGCCGAAGCCGCAGTCGAAATGTCCCGCGCGACACTGGCAAAGGCCGACTGGTCGCTCGCGCAAAAAAGCGTGAAAGCCCCGCTTTCCGGCTTGGTGCAGGATACGCTCTATGTCGCGGGAGAATGGGTGCCCGCCGGCAGCCCGGTGGTGACGCTGTTGCCACCGCAAAACCTCAAGGTGCGCTTCTTCGTGCCGGAAACCCGCATCGCCGCGCTGAAAACCGGCCAAACCGTGAAAGTGACCTGCGACGGCTGCGGCGCACCGTTTTCCGCCACGATAAACTATATCGCCCCGCAAGCCGAATACACCCCGCCGGTGATCTACAGCCAGGAAAACCGCAACAAACTGGTATTCCTGGTCGAAGCGCGCCCGACGCCGGAAACCGCCGCCAAGCTGCGCCCCGGCCAACCGATGGATGTGAGCTTGAATTGATGGTATGTCGCTCTATAAATCGAAGCGAGGAACAAAAGCGTCTTTTCCCGCAGGCGCACCCTGAAGGGTATAAAGGAGAGGGCTGGGGTGAGGGCGCTTATACCCCCAGATCAACCCCAAAACTTCCCACCGAACTTCTTACCTTCGCTCGCAATCTCCGCATCCGCCAAACCGATGCCGAAAGTTTATTATGGGGTCTGCTGCGCAACCGCCGTCTATTGGGGCTGAAATTCCGCCGCCAACACCCATTCCCCCCTTATATCCTGGATTTCTACTGCTGTGAGGTAAACTTCGCAGTTGAACTGGATGGCGGACAACACGCGGAACAACAGCATTACGACCAGCAACGGACGGACTACCTGGAAAGAAGAGGTATCAAGGTGCTGCGCTTTTGGAATAACGAAGTGTTGCAACAAACAGAAAGTATGCTGGAAAAAATTTACCTGACTCTCGAACCCCTAGCGCCCTCATCCCCGCCCCTTCTCCCGCCTGCGGGAGAAGGGAGCAAACCATCAACGGCGCGAGATTGAAGCGATGCTGCACACTCAAAACCGAAGTGAGGAACTAAAGCCCCCTCTCCCGCAGGCGGGAGAGGGTTGGGGTGAGGGCGTAACCTTCCCCAGTTCAACTCGAAAATTTCCTGCATATCTACTTGCCTTTGCCTGCTGTCACCGCACTCGCGAACTCCCAGCGCACTCATCCCACCCCGCCCTTGTGCCCAAGCGTCAGGCTGTCGGGTATACGGAAGATGGGAGCAAACCATTAACGGCACGAGATTAAAGCGATGCGGCAACACACTCAAAATCGAAGTAAGGAACAAAAGCCCCCTGCCTCTCCCTTGAAGTGGGAGGAGCTTTCCATACCGACTTGTGTGCGTAGATTAACCCGTATACGATAGCGCAGGCGGGAAAAGTCGGCTTTTTTGCTGTTTTTTTACTATAGTTATGAGCAAGTTACAGATGCAAAAGCTGAAACATACGCTGTACTTGGTTGCCGGCCTTATTTGGGCGCAGGCAGTTGGGGCATCCGACTTTTCGCCGATACGCCAACCCGCCGACATCCAGGCCGCCGGCGCCGTGCAAGTCGCCTTCACCCCCGGAGACGACGGCGTCGCGCTGATCGTGCAAGCCATAGAGGGCGCGCGCAAGCAAGTGCTGGTGCAGGCGTACAGCTTTACCAGCCGCACCATCGCCCAGGCGTTGATCGACGCCCAGCGGCGCGGATTGGATGTGCAACTGCTGGCCGACCCGAAGCAGGCGGAGAATAACAAGAACAACATGGTGAAATATGTCGCAGCAGCCGGCGTGCCGACCTTTTTCGACGAAGAGCACGACAGCGCGCACAATAAAGTGATGGTGATCGATGCGGAAACGTCAAATCCGGTGGTGATCACCGGCTCGTTCAACTTTACCCAGGCCGCCCAGTTCAAGAACGCCGAAAACCTGCTGCTGTTTCACGGCAACCCGCAACTAACGGCGGCCTATCTGCGCAACTGGCGCAAACACCGCGAACATGCGCGTCAGAGGACAGAAGACAGAAGACAGAGGACAGAAGAAAGAAGACAGAGGACAGAAGACAGAAGACAGAAGACAGAAAAACCCCCACCATAGTCTGTCCCTGAGACTTCCCTCCATATTTAACTTATAATTCAACAAATTGCTGCAAACGCAGATCACGAGAATGCGGGCTGGTCGCCTTATGGACAAAGCTGCAGCCTATTGAATTTTAATATAAATGTGAGGTTAAGCCACAGAGTCTGTCCTCTGTCCTCTGTCCTCTGTCCTCTGTCCTCTGAAATGGATAAATCCACCCAAATTCACAATCTGCTGCTCGACCTGTATGCAGATATAGACCACCCGGCCATCCTGTGGCAGCTTGCCGTGCTGGCGGCTGCGTTGCTGGCTGCGTGGGCGCTGAACAGCGCGCTCAAGAAGCGTATGCCGGAGACCGAAGGCGCATGGAAGCTGGGTATGGGCGGGGTGACGCGCGTCGTGTTTCCGCTGGTGGCATTGCTCGTGGTGCTGGCCGGCAAATCCGTGCTCAAGCGCTGGGATGCCGACCACGTTAACTTGCTGAACGTCGCCGTGCCGCTGTTTAGCTCGCTGGCCTTGATCCGCCTTGCGGTGTACATTCTGCGCCACGCCTTTGCGCCCAGCGGCTGGATTTCCACTTCCGAACGCTTCATCGCCGGCGCGGTGTGGGCCGGCTTGGCGCTGCACCTGACCGGCTTCCTGCCGGAGTTGACAGCCGCACTGGACGAAATCGGTTTCCAACTCGGCAAGCAGCGCATCACCTTGCTGATGGTGCTGGCGGGACTGCTTTCCGTCGCGGCTACCATGCTGGTGGCGCTGTGGCTGGGAAGGACGCTGGAAAGCCGCGTGATGCGCGCCGAGCGCCTGGACATGAATCTGCGCGTGGTGCTCGCCAAGCTGATCCGCGCTTTGCTGATCCTGGCCGGCGTGCTGATCGCGCTGCCCGCCGTGGGCATAGACCTCACCGTGCTGTCGGTGTTCGGCGGCGCGCTCGGCGTGGGGCTGGGTTTCGGCCTGCAAAAAATCGCCAGCAACTACGTCAGCGGCTTCATCATCCTGCTCGACCACTCCATCCACCTGGACGACGTAATCACCGTGGACAACCGCTTCGGCACGGTATCGCGGCTGACCACGCGCTACATGGTGCTGAAAAGCGCCGATGGCACCGAAGCGATCATCCCCAACGAAACCCTGATCAGCACCATTGTCGTCAACCACTCCTATTCCGACCGGCGCATGCGCTTGGCGCTGCCGGTGCAGGTTTCCTACCGCAGCGACCTCGAACGGGCAATGGCGCTCATGCAGGAGGCCGCCGTCGCACATCCGCGCGTACTGGCCGAACCGCAGCCCAAGGCGTACTTGAAGGGCTTTGCCGATAGCGGCATAGACCTCGAACTGGGAGTATGGATCAACGACCCGGAGGCAGGCCAGATCAACCTAAGATCAGACCTGAACCTGGCGATCTGGCACGCTTTCCGCAACGAAGGAATCGAAATACCCTACCCGCAACGTGAAGTCAGGATAATTGGGGAGGAAGGGAAATAGCGACAGCCTACGAAGAGGTTCTGTGATTTCTCCGCGCTTCTGCGTCTCTGCGGTAAATATTTTTTTGCTTCGGCTTGGCGGCACTGGTTCAGTTTGATTTTTTATGTAACGTTATGAAAATAATGTATTATATTTTATTTTATTGAAAAACTCAGAGTTGTTTCCACAACGAAGAGTAAACTATCAAAATTGCCCAAAATG
>JBAYVP010000178.1:0-10237 GCA_041674485.1 Sulfuricellaceae bacterium | reverse complement strand
GAAAACCGTGCAATCCAGCCCGTAGCGCTCTCACCATACGGGTGAACGCAAAATATATGACAAAGTTTATTAGAACCACTATGTTACGCATCTTGGAAAGCGGTCAACTGAGCTTTCTAGGTTAAAGACTGCCACTTGGTTGAAGCCGCGCTGGCTACGGATGGTAATGTCATTTCGCTGGATGACAGAGCCGGGATGCTGTTTTCAACGGCATCATGCTGCATCCCGGAATTGCATAAGATTCTGTGGGTTAATCCAAGCAATGATTTTCCTGAATCGATGTCTTGGCTTGAGAATGGCGCTTCGAATGATGGCGTTGAGTTGCAGCA
Source organism: Sulfuricellaceae bacterium (assembly GCA_041674485.1). GTDB lineage: Bacteria > Pseudomonadota > Gammaproteobacteria > Burkholderiales > Sulfuricellaceae > JAGXQV01. The sequence continues at coordinate 9,908 of JBAYVP010000178.1, read as the reverse complement.
ATGGCGGCTTGGAAATAACTGATGATGTTTATACCTTGCGCGGTGGCAATTGCCCGGACTTGGACTGTCCTCCCACAAAGCGCATTATAGCAGGGGTTATTCGATGGGGCTACCACAACGAACCGGTTCCAACCTGACGGTGCGCGATTACCTGGCGTCAACCGACGAGTCGCGTTGGGAGTTGATCGACGGCGTGGTGTGGGATATGTCGCCGGCGCCGGTGATTCGCCATCAACGGATTTCAGCGGATATTTTTCGCGCACTGTTCGAAGCGATGAATACGGAAAAAACCAAAGCGCCTCCGCCGGGCTGTGAGGTGTTGTATGCGCCGATAGATGTGGTGTTGGGCGATATTACGGTGGTGCAACCCGACATCGTGGTGGTCTGCGATCCCGCCAAGCTTGCCAATGGCAAATATGTTGACGGCGCGCCGGATGTGGTGATCGAGATACTCTCCCCGTCCACCGCCAAGAAGGATAGGTCACACAAACTGCGGGTGTACCAACGCGCGGCGGTGCCGGAATATTTGATTGTGGACCCCTATTCGAACACGGTGGAGCGGTACGTGTTGCAGGATGGCAAATATTGTCAGCCTCCCGACGTGTTCGGCACTGAAGATGAGATTGTGTTGGGATTCTTGCCGGGTTATGCGTTTCAAGTCGGCGAGTGGTTGGCAGAGTAGGTTTTTTTGAATAAAAATTAAGGGTAAGAAAAATGATGCGAGTAGGCTTGGTAGGTTGGCGTGGCATGGTCGGTTCGGTGCTGATGCAGCGGATGCGCGAGGAAAACGATTTTGCGCTGGTCGATCCGGTGTTTTTCACCACGTCCAATCCGGGCGGCAAGGGGCCGGATGTCGGTCGCGATGTGCCGCCGCTCAAGGACGCCATGAATATCGAAGAACTCAAGGCGATGGATGCGATTATCTCGGCGCAGGGCGGCGACTACACCAAGGAAATCTATGAGCCGCTACGCGCCGCCGGCTGGAAAGGTTACTGGATAGACGCGGCTTCCACGCTACGCATGAAGGATGATGCCATTATCATCCTCGACCCGGTCAACCGTCATGTAATCAAGGACGGTTTGTCCAGGGGAATCAAGACCTATGTCGGCGGCAACTGCACCGTCAGCCTGATGCTGATGGCTATCGGCGGGCTGTTCGACCAAGGCTTAATCGAATGGATCACGCCGATGACCTATCAGGCCGCATCCGGCGCCGGCGCGCGCAATATGCGCGAACTGATCCAGCAAATGGGCGCGGTCAACAATGAGGTCAAGGCGCTGCTGGACGACCCGGCTTCGGCAATTCTGGAAATCGACAAAAAAGTGGCGGATTTCATCCGCTCCGAGCGTTACCCGCTGGATGCCTGGCCAGTGCCGTTGGCCGGTTCGCTGATCCCGTGGATCGATGTGCAGCTCGAATCCGGCCAGAGCAAGGAAGAATGGAAATCCCAGGTCGAGTGCAACAAGATTTTGGGGCGCTCCGGCGACCAGATTCCCATCGATGGCTTGTGCGTGCGCGTCGGCGCGATGCGCTGCCATAGCCAGGCGCTGACCATCAAGATGACGCGGGACGTGCCGCTGGCCGACATCCACGCCATCATTGCGGCGCACAACGACTGGGTGAAAGTGGTGCCCAACGACCGCGCGATCACTATGCAGGAACTCACGCCAGCCGCCGTGACCGGCTCGCTGACCGTGCCGGTGGGGCGTATGCGCAAGCTTAACATGGGGCCGCAATACCTGTCCGCCTTCACCGTTGGCGACCAATTGCTGTGGGGCGCCGCCGAGCCGCTACGTCGCATGTTGCGCATACTCTTAGAGGCATAAGCGCAACACCTCAAAGAATCCTGTCACTTGTGAGTTCAAGTTTAGCTTGCATCCCTAACTGCATGATGTTATTTTAATTAACATCTAATAAGAGTATCGAGGGTGGCGTAGTGCGCAAAACAATCATCAGTGCGTTAATCGGCGCCGGCGTTATGTTTGCACCGCCGGCGGCAGACGCCGTCGGACTGGGCAAGATGACCGTCTTGTCCAGCCTGGGACAGCCGTTTCGCGGCGAAATCGAATTGCATGCGGTGGATAAGCTCGAAGAAGGCGCGCTTTCCGCTGCCTTGGCTTCTCAAGATGCATTCAAGACCGCCAAGATCGACCGCCCTACCACGCTGGCTACGTTACGCTTCGGCGTCGAGCAGAAAAAAAGCGGCGAATGGTTTATCAAGCTGACCAGCCCGCAGCCGATCAACGATCCCTTCCTCGATATGCTGATCGAGGTCAACTGGCCGGCTGGCCGCTTGTTGCGCGAATACACCGTATTGCTCGACCCGCCCGGCGTCGCCGCCGAACAGGCGACGCCGCTGGAAGCGCTGGCAGGCAAGGAAATGCCTGTAGAACTGCCCAAGGTTCAGGTCGCGACGCCCAAGGCGCTAGCCGCGCCGGTCGAAGCGCCCAAGGCGCAGGCGCCGGTCGCCCCCCCCAGGACGCAGGCGCTGCCCGCCGAAACGGCCAAAGCACCGCCGCCGGCTGAAACGCCCAAAGCGCAAGCCTTGCCGGCTGAAGCGCCCAAGGCGGTGGAACCCGTATTACGCACCGAAAAAACCCTCGCAACGAAGCCTGCGGCAGCACCAATCGCCAAAGCCGAAGCGCCGCCGGCGGCAGAGAACAAACCTGCGGCAGAAAGCAAGCCGGCTACAGAAACCCCCAAGGTGGAAAGCAAGCCTGCGGCAGAAAAACCCAAGGCGGAAAGCAAGCCCAAGGCGGCAACCTACGGCCCGGTCAAACCCGGCCAGACCTTGAGGAAAATTGCCGCTGCGGTGAAACCCGAAAGCGTGAGTCTGGAGCAGATGCTGGTGTCGCTGTACCGCGCCAACCAGCAGGCGTTTGACGGCAACAACATGAATCGCCTCAAAACCGGCCAAATCCTGCGCATCCCCGAAAACGGCAAAGTAGTGGCGCAGGATCATAACGAAGCGCAGAAAGAAGTGCGCGCGCACGCCGCCGATTGGCATTCCTATCAACAGAAACTGGCCGGCGCGGTGGAAGCCGCCAAGCCCGTCCATGAAGATCAGGCGCGACAGGCGGCGGGCGGCAAGATCACCGCAGCAACGGAAGACAAGGCGCTGGGCGCGAAAGAACCCGCCAAGGACGTGCTGAAATTATCCAGAAGCGAGCAGTCCGGCGGAAAACCGGGCAAGACCGCTGCGTCGGAAGATGCCATAGCGCGCGACAAAGCCTTGCAGGAAGCCAACCTGCGCATTGCCGAACTGGAAAAAAGCATCAAGAACATGCAGCAGCTGCTGGAAATCCGCAGCCAGGGCGCAACCGAATCGAAAGAAGCAGCCAAGCCTGCACCTGCACCGACGCCTGCCCCTGCGCCAGCTCCCGCGCCTGTGCCGCCGCCCGCCGCCGAGCCGCCTAAACCCAAGCATAAGGTGGTGACGCTTGCGGCCAAGCCGGTCGAGGCCTCGCCGTCTTTCCTGGGCGCTTTGCTGGGCAACCCTTTCGCACTCGGCGGCGGCGCCCTTGCGGTGCTGCTCGGCGGATTGTTCGGCGCGCGCGCCATCCGGCGCAAGATCGAGGAGCGCAAGGCCGACAAGGACACTGTGGGCAAAGCAGCGCAGCCCGGCAATGCACCGGCGGATTTCCCGCCGGAAGCATCGTCGGCGCTCACCGACTTCACCCAGTCCGGGCTGGGCGGCATAGACACCAACGAAGTCGATCCGATAGCCGAAGCGGAAGTTTACATGGCTTACGGGCGCGACGTGCAGGCCGAGGAGATTTTGCGCGAAGCGATGGCGCGCGACCCGCAACGCCACGAGATCCAACTCAAACTGCTGGAAATTTATGCCGGGCGGAAAGATCGCGGCTCCTTTGAAGCGCTGGCGCGCCAGTTCTATGCCGCGACCGGCGGCGCGCCCAATCCCGACTGGAATAAAGCCGCCGAGATGGGACGCGCGCTGGACGCGGGCAATCCCTTGTATGCCGAGGCGGAGGCGCCGGCAGCGGAGGAACCGCCGCAGAGCGAGTCTATCGATCTCGACGCCGCGCAAGTTGCCGTGGATACTTCGCCCGACCTGGATTTCAACCTGGGAGCGGTGAGCGAGCCGCCCGGCGAAATGGACATTGCGCTGGACAGCGCGCAGGCCGGGATGCCTGTCGAAGACATGGCGCCCAGTCTCGATTTCGACTTGGGGTTGGAAGCAGCGACGCCGCAAGCCGAAGAAAAAGCGCCTCCCCCGCCGGAAAATCTGCTCGATTTCAACCTCGAAACACCCCCCGAGCCGGCAGTTGAGGCAATTGAGGAAGCACCGCCCGCAGCCCCTGCACCGACCGTCGAGGAAGACGAGCATATCCTGAATTTCGACCTGGAGTTTCCGACTGAGATACTTGACGCCGAAGCTAAAAAAACCGAGGAAACGCCCGGAACCCCGGTACGCAAGGAAGGATTGATCAGCGCCGAATCCTGGCAGGCCGCCGTAGCCGACCTCGAACCGGATTTCAGCGCTTCGGCGATCGAGCCGGAGACACCCGCGATGCCGACTCTGGATATACCGGGACTGGATATACCTGGCTTGGAAATGCCTGAGCCGGAAATGGAAAAACCGGCGGAAAAAGCCGAAGCCTCCGGGGCGTCCCTGGACGAAACCATGATGTTTGATCTTTCGGCCTTGACGGCGGAAGAACCGATCGCACCCGCTACGCCAGCCGCAGCCACACCCGCCCCCGCCCCCGCACCGGTGGAACAGGAAGCCGAATCCATCCTGATTTCGCCGCCGGCGATGAGCGATGAGGCGATGCTCGATTTCGATTTCGACATAGGCGAGGAAACTCCGCCGCCGACGGCGGCGTCCAACATAGACTTGTCGGGCATAGACCTGAATCTTTCCCCGGACGCCTCCGCCGGCGAGACGGGAACCAAGCAGAAGCAGGAAGACGCCGCGCGTTTCCAGGATGCCGCGACCAAGATGGACCTGGCCAAGGCCTATATTGAAATGGGCGACAAGGAAGGCGCAAGCGAAATACTGCAAGAAGTGCTCAAGGAAGGCTCCGAAGAACAGCAGGCCGACGCGAAGAAACTGCTGGCGGGGATCAGGTAACAGATGACAGAGGACAGAGGACAGAAGACAGACTTTGAGGAGGGGGTTTTCTGTTCTTTGTCTTCTGGCCTCTGCCCCTTGAACCGTATTCTTATTTGGCTTGCGTTGGCGTTGGCGTTGCCGTGGTTGCGTCCCCTCGCCATGCTAGGCGTCAGCTTGTTGCTTTTGCCTATTCTGCTGATCCTGCATCGCTCTCAATTCATCGTCCAGTTGCGCCGCACCCGCTGGCTGTTGCTGTCCATTCTGCTCATCTATGCCTGGGCGACGCCCGGCGAAAATCTGGTCGATGCGCTTGGGGCGTTCAGCCCGAGCCGCGAGGGGGTGCAGGCGGGCGCGGTGCAGGCTTGGCGTCTGGCCATCCTGCTGGCCGGGTTGGCGCTGTTGTTGGCGACCACACCGGGACGGCAGTTGCTGGCCGGCATGTATCAACTGCTGCGGCCATGGCGTCGGCTGGGCGTGCCGGGCGACCGCTTGGCCGCCAGGGTGTGGCTGACCCTATATTATGCCGAGCAGACAGTGCGCCTGAAGCCGCGCGAATGGCGCGCCAAACTCCAACATGCGTTGGCTGCGGAAACCTTCCACGACCATACGGTGAGTTTCGAGGTTATCCCCCTGGTGCGCCGGGACTGGCTGGTGTTGGCGTTGACCGTTGCAATGCTGGGAACGTTGTTGTTGTGAGAATCGCGCTGGGCTTGGAATACGACGGCAGCGCCTTTTGCGGCTGGCAAAGCCAGACGGCGGGCTGCGGCGTGCAGGATGCGCTGGAGCGGGCGGTGGGGGCGATTGCCGGCACAGCGGTGCGCGTCGTCGCGGCTGGACGCACCGACACCGGCGTCCATGCCTTGAGCCAGGTGGTGCATTTCGACACCCCGGCGCTTCGACCGGAAAGCGCCTGGATACGCGGGGTCAACGCGCATTTGCCGCAAGGGGTGGCGGTGAATTGGGCGCGTCCGGTAAGCGACGAATTCCACGCTCGCTTTAGTGCGCACGAGCGCCGCTATGCTTATTTACTGCTCAACCGCCCTGCCCGTCCCGGGATGCTGCACGGCAGGGTCGGATGGTTCCATGCACCGCTCGATTTCGACGCGATGCGCGAAGCGGCGGGCTACCTGCTGGGCGAGCACGATTTCAGCGCCTTCCGTGCAGCCGAATGCCAGGCGAAATCGCCGGTCAAAACCCTGCACCGGCTCGATATGGAACAATCCGGCGCATACTTTCTGTTTCATCTGCGCGCCAACGCTTTTTTGCACCACATGGTGCGCAACCTCGTCGGTTCGCTGGTGTACGTCGGCAAGGGCAAACATCCGCCTTCCTGGATCAAGGAAATCCTGGAAAGCCGGGACCGCAGCCGCGCCGCGCCGACCTTCGCGCCGGGCGGGCTGTACCTGACCGGGGTGGGCTATGACGGGAAATGGGAAATCCCGGCTTCCGGGTCGAAACTGAGCCTACCATTGGCCGGATGAAACCGTGCGACTAAAGAGTTGCAATTTACTACCGTAAACCAATACAGTTGGAGCGCCTCCGCGCATCGGGGTGTGTGACTTACCTTCAAGAATCAGGGGAAACAAAATGAAAAAACTACTCTGGCTACTCCCGGTTGTCGGCTTGATGGCCGGCTGCGGAACATACGGCTACCGCGATTCGGCATATTCCGCCGCTATGGCCGAAAGACCCATGATCAACATGCCCGCCAAAACAATCAAATTGAGCGCGCTCGGCTACGGCAACATGGGCACCTTCGAAGGTTACACGCCGGGGCAAAGACGCCTGATGGCGATGCGCGCCTCCAAGCTTGATGCCTACCGCGCATTGGCGGAACAACTGCATGGCGTGCGCGTAACCGGCAACAGCACCGTATCCGCGATGATCTCCCAGAACGACAGCTTCCGCGTCCTGGTCGATGCTTACGTGCGCGGCGCGAAAGTCGCCAGCATCACGCCGATGGCGGAAGGCAACTACGAAACCGTGCTCGAACTGGAACTGGGCAGCGACTTTTTCGACAACTTCAAAAATCGCGGCGCGTCCATGTCCCAGCCTAACCCGAGTTCCGCCAACCGGGGCGCAGTTGGCGCGGGGGATGCCTACTCGGCCAACTTTAGCTACTTTAACGAATAATCCTAAGCCGGACGAGCCGGCAGCCAACAGAGGGTAGGGTGGATAAGCGAAGCGCATCCACCGAACGGAGTCCCGGAATGTTCAGGTGGATGCGCTTCGCTTATCCACCCTACCTAAGAGCCGCGCCAGTGCTTGATCTACGACACATTCTTCGCAAAATTAAAGACTTGGCCGATAAGTTACTAGAAACCTCCGTAGCGCTCTCACCAAACGGGTACACGCAAAATAGATAACAAAATTGTTTAGAATCAATATATTACACACCTTGGCAAGCGGTCAACGGAGGTTTCTAGGATAATGGTGCGTTATGTTCTTCGCCTGATCCGGCTGCTGCTTCTGGCAGCCGGAATCGTTTTGTCCGCAGCATCTTACGCCGAAACCGTGGAAGTCGAAGGTGTTGCGTTAATCGACGACGGCGGTCTGGACAAAGCCCGTCAGCTTGCGGTCGAGGATGCGCTACGCAAGGCGGACGAATCGGCGGGCATGGGCGTTTCCGCCGCCGTCATCAGCACGCCCGACAGAGGGATGCGCGAAAACACCCGCTACCGGGCGCTGGGAGTGGCCGCCAAGCCGGTGATACTCAAGGAATGGCGCGAGGGCAACGCGCTGTATGTGCGTTTGCGCGCCACAGTGGCGCCGCGCGAGGCCAGCCTCACATACCGCAAAAAAATCGCCGTCACCCAGTTCCATGTCGCCCAACCCATGCAGGTGCAGGACATCGACAACATCTGGAACGGCTATCCGCAGGCGTTGTTGCGGCGTCTCGACGAAAGCGGCATGTTCCTGCCTATCCATACCGATACGTGGCCGGCGCTCGGCAAGCTCGCATTGCCGCTGGACCGCGCGCAAAACCGCGAAACGGTGCGCCTGCTGGCCGAGCAATCCGGCGCGCAGTTCGTGCTGTCCGGCGTTGTCATCGACGCCGGCGCCGACCAGCCGACCGGCATCTTGCAGAAATTCCTGACCAACGACCCTGGATCGCGCCGCATCGAGGTGGAAATATTCCTGCACGACGGCATAACCGGCGCGCTCATCACCCATTTCCGCGCCTATGAAAGCGCTATCGGCAATCCAACGGTAGGCCGCGACAAGCCCTTCGGCAGCGCCGCATTTTTCGCCCACCCGTTCGGCGGCGCAGTCGCGCGCCTGCTCGACAAACAAACGCAGTTCATCGCCAGAGAACTGGGACGCCTGGCGTTCAACGCCAAAATCATCCGGGTCGAAGACAACCGTTTGTTCTTCGACGCCGGCGCCACCTCCGGCGTGGCGGTTGGCGACAAATTCATGCTCTATGGCCTGTCGTCCATCACCGAAGCGCTGGAATCCGGCAGCAACCGCCTGCTCGGCATCTCCGAAAAGCCCGTCGCCGCGCTGACGGTGAAACAAGTCCAGCCGCTGTTTTCGGTAGGCGAAAGCGATGGGAAAAACCTGAAAATCCAGATCGGTGATATGATCCGGTTCGAACGGGCAACCATATCGGGGGGAAAATGAAACGCACCGGACTGATCGCATTGTGCTTATTGCTGGCTTTTTCCTTGCCCGCAACGGCTGCGTCGAAACACCGCCCCTATGGCAAAAAGGCACGGGTGCATGCAAAAGCGCCGAAACCGCCCAAAACGGCTGCCCATACTCCAATGACCAACAAACAGGCGCTTGCCAAAAAACAGGATGGCGACCCGACCCAATCCTGGCAGCCTTACTCCTACCCATAATATTTTCAAGGAATCACGCCATGAACAAACGCACCTTGCCGACCCTGCTGCTGGCTGTCCTATGCTGCATGCAGACACTATCTGCGCTGGCCGACAGCGAAACCGAGCAATTAAACGGAATAGTCCAGAACCTGTTGCAAGACAACGAAGAATTCGTCAAAAGCCATCCCGCAGCTTACTTCAAAGACTTGGCCGATGGACAGCATCCGCGCGCCACGGTCGTGACTTGTTCGGATTCTCGGGTGCATACCCACGCTCTCGACAAAACCCCCGACGGCGACCTGTTCATGGTGCGCAACATCGGCAACCAGTTGCGCACCGCCGAAGGCTCGATCGAATACGGCGTCCACCATCTGCACACCCCATTGCTGATCTTCATCGGCCATTCGGCCTGCGGCGCAATCAAAGCGGCATCCGGCGATTACCGCAAGGAATCGCGCCCGATCAAACGCGAACTCAGCACCATCATGATCCCCAAGGGCATAGACAACATGGAGGGCGTCAAGAAAAACGTCAACAATCAGGTAGCCGCAGCGCTGAAAAAATTCCGCCACGAAATCCACGCCAACAAACTGACCGTAGCCGGCGCCGTCTACGATTTCCGCAACGACCTCGGCCAGGGCCATGGGCGCTTGGTGGTCATCAACGTGAACGGTAGCAATGACGCAGATAAAATCGATAAATTCAACGCCATGGCGGAGATCAAAACCGTCACCCGCACCAGCGCCGGCGTTAGCCCCAACGCCGAACCGGAAAGCAAGGAACGCCCTTACTCCTATCCGTAATGCGGGATGAAATCGGCGTATGCTGCCATGCCGTTTTTGCCGGCGAGCAAGCATTTGATCGTTCCCACGCTCCAGCGTCACTGCCATTAAGTTAAGCAAAAATCTGAGAAATAGACGACAATTCAGTAATTTGGAGTTTAGCATGAAAAAAAAGAGCAGGCGATTGAAACGAGCCGCGCCCTTATCCAAGACGAAGCCTT
>JBAYVP010000177.1:0-10313 GCA_041674485.1 Sulfuricellaceae bacterium | reverse complement strand
GTTTTCCGGGCGCATGGCGGCGTTGCAACTCCTTGGAATGGAATGACCATTCCGCGTCGTTGCGCCTTGCCCTGCACCCGGAAAACCGCACACTCCAGCCCGTTCAACGGAGGTTTCTAGGTTGAACCCGATTGCACGGTTGACACTTCGTTGACAGTGAAAAAACAATAAGTGACGATGCTCTGTAACTTATTGTTTTTCACCGGATTGTTGGTGGGCCCGCACGGACTTGAACCGTGGACCAAAGGATTATGAGTCCTCTGCTCTAACCAACTGAGCTACAGGCCCGGTTTTGCAGCTTTGAAGAACAGTATTATATCAGGACTCGTTGTCCAGGAAACTACGTAATCGTTCGGAACGCGACGGATGGCGCAATTTTCGTAGCGCTTTGGCCTCGATCTGGCGGATGCGTTCGCGCGTAACGTCGAATTGTTTGCCGACTTCTTCCAGGGTGTGGTCGGTGTTCATTTCGATGCCGAAGCGCATGCGCAGCACCTTGGCTTCGCGCGGCGTCAGGCTTTCCAGCACTTCGCGCGTCGCTTCGCGCAAGGATGCGTAGAGCGCGGCGTCGGCGGGTGCGAGCGTAGTGGAATCCTCGATGAAATCCCCCAGGTGCGAGTCTTCGTCGTCGCCGATCGGCGTTTCCATCGAGATCGGCTCCTTGGAAATCTTCATGATCTTGCGGATTTTTTCCTCGGGCATTTCCATTTTTGTCGCCAGTTCGGAGGGGTCCGGTTCCTGGCCGGTTTCCTGGAGTATCTGGCGCGAGATGCGGTTCATCTTGTTGATGGTTTCGATCATATGCACCGGGATGCGGATGGTGCGCGCCTGATCGGCGATGGAACGGGTGATCGCCTGGCGTATCCACCAGGTGGCATAAGTGGAAAATTTATAACCGCGACGGTATTCGAACTTGTCCACCGCTTTCATCAGGCCGATGTTGCCTTCCTGGATCAAATCCAGGAATTGCAGGCCGCGATTGGTGTATTTTTTGGCTATGGAGATCACCAGGCGCAGGTTGGCTTCGATCATTTCGCGTTTGGCGCGGCGCGCCTTGGCTTCGCCGGTGGACATCTGGCGGTTGATTTCCTTGATTTCCTTGACCGGGATGCCGACGCGCGTCTGCACGTCGATCAAGCGCTGCTGGCGGTCGACGACCGAGTGCTGGAAACGCGCCAGGCGCTCGCTGTACGGCTTGCCTGCTTCGATTTCGCCGATCACCCATTGCAGGTCTTGTTCGTTGCCGGGAAAAATCTTGATGAAATGTGCGCGCGGCATATTGCCTTTGGTCACGCAAAATTCCAGGATTTCGCGTTCATGGCCGCGGATTTCCTCCACCAACGTGCGCACGCCATTGCATAGCGCCTCGACCTGCTTGGCGGTGAAACGCATTCCCAGCAACTCGGTGGAAACCACTTCCTGCAATTCTTTGTAGGCTTTTGCCTTGTAGCCTTTTTTCTCCAGCACCTGCTGCATTTTCTCGAATGCATCGCGTATCACGGCAAAGCGCGCCAGCGCGTCCGTCTTGAGCTGTGCCAGATTGGCTGCGGCCAGGGCGCTTCCGTCATCCTCTTCCACTTCGGCGGCGAGGTCTTCCTCGTCCTCCGGCATGTCTTCGACGGTTTCAAGCTCATCAGGAAGCGGTTCTTCGGCGCTCAACAGGCCATCGACCAACTCGTCGATACGCATTTCTTCGCGCTCGACCTTGCCGACCAAATCGAGAATTTCCATGATGGTGGTCGGGCAGGCGGAAATCGCCTGTATCATGTGCTTGAGGCCGTCCTCAATGCGCTTGGCGATTTCGATTTCGCCCTCGCGGGTGAGCAGTTCGACCGAGCCCATTTCGCGCATGTACATGCGCACCGGATCGGTGGTGCGACCGAATTCGGAATCCACGGTGGACAGCGCCGCCTCGGCCTCCGCCACCACGTCCTCGTCGGTGACGGCGGCGGGAACGTCGGACATCAGCAACGCTTCGGCGTCGGGCGCCTCGTCGTAGACCGAGATGCCCATATCGCCGATCATGCTGATGACGCCCTCAATCTGCTCTGCGTCGAGCATGTCGTCCGGCAGGTGATCGTTGATTTCGGCGTAGGTTAGATAACCCCGCTCCTTGCCGAGCATGATCAGGTTTTTGAGGCGCATGCGGCGCTCGTCGATCTCGCCCTGACGCTGTTCAGACTTTTCGTTTTCCGTCGCCATAACCGTTCATTCCCAGAAATTGGAAAAACCGTGAATTATACACCAAAAGGACTTGTTACTCTTAATTTAGGGGCAGGAGGCCAAGGTAAATTTGTTCCCACCCAGAAAAAATTATTCACCGCAGAGACGCAGAGACGCAGGGAAATCAATTTGTTACAATAATTTTCTGTGCTGCGAAAAGGGTTAAGCCATTCAACTCTACAATTCAGTGTTTTTCCTCAGCGCCTCTGCGTCTCTGCGGTGAATGGTTTTTTGCGGGCGGAGAACAAATTTACCCTGGACCAGGGGCTGGTCTATTTCTATTCTCTTCGCAACAGTTCCTGCAATAGCGTTTTCTCGTCGGCGGACAGCCCCGGCTCTCTTGCCCGTTCCAACAATGCATCGATTTGCGCTTTTCTTTCGATTTTGCGCAATTGCGAAACCGCGCCGTCGAACTCTGCCACGGCGTCGAATTCCGCATCCCATTGCAAGATTTCGCCGGCGATTTCCTCCAGCGGCTTGCCGTGCGCCCTGTCGCGGAAATGCTCCAGCAACGCGGATGTCGTCAAGCTTTGGGCGTTTGCGGCAAATTCAAGCACCGCCGCCAGCAATCCTTCTTGCGCGCGCGCCATTTCCGCATCGAAACGCGTTGCCAGTTCGGGTTGGAACAACAGCAACTGGAGCAATTTCCTTTCCAGCGACGCCGGCTTGCGCGTGCGAAAAGCCGGCGTCGCGGCTTTTGGTCGTGCGACGGGTTGCACTTGGTACAAGCCCTCCAGCTCCCCTTGCGCGATGCCGGCAAGCTCCGCCAGGCGTTTGCGCAACATCAGCCCCAGCGTCGGCGCCGTGATTTGTTGCAGCAAAGGCTTCGCCAACTGGAGCAGGCGCGCCCGCCCCTCCTGGGTTTCCATCTCGACCCTGCCGGACAGTTCGCGCACCAGGAATTGCGACAGCGGCAGCGCCTCGTCCAGCAGGCACTCGAAGGCCGCCTTGCCCTGCGCGCGAACAAAGCTGTCGGGGTCTTCGCCCTGCGGCAGAAAAAGGAATTTCAGGCTTTTGTCGTCGGCGATCTGCGTCAAGCTGTTTTCCAGCGCGCGCCACGCCGCCTTGCGCCCGGCCTCATCGCCGTCGAAACAGAACACCACGTTATCGGTCTGGCGCATGAGCTTGCGCACATGCTCCGGCGTAGTCGCGGTGCCCAATGTCGCCACCGCGTATTCGACGCCATGCTGCGCCAGCGCGACCACGTCCATGTACCCTTCCACCACCAGCACGCAGCCTTTTTCGCGAATCGCATGGCGCGCCTGGGGCAAGCCGTAAAGCTCGCGGCCTTTCTCGAACAACGGCGTTTCCGGGGAATTCAGGTATTTCGGCTTGCCCTCTCCCAGCACCCGCCCACCGAAGCCGATGACCGTCATGCGCTGGTTGAGTATCGGAAACATCACGCGGTCGCGGAAGCGGTCATAGCGGTTGCCCTCGTCGTTCTCGCCCACCAGCCCGGCAACTATCAAGGCTTTTGCGTGGTAATCGGGAAACGCAGCCGCCAGATTTTGCCAGTCCGTCGGCGCATAGCCGATGCCGAAGCGCGCGGCAATTTCACCGCTCAAACCGCGCTTCTTGAGATAGTCGATAGCGCTGTCGGATTGCTTGAGTTGGGCGCGATAATACTGCATCGCTTGATGCATGACTTCGCCGAGATCGGCGCTATCCTGCGCCCGTGCCTTGCTGTGTTGCGTTGCGACTTCCTGCGGCACCGCGACCCCGGCGGTCTTGGCCAAGTCTTCGACCGCCTCGACGAACCCCAGCCCCTGGTATTCCATGATGAAGCCTATGGCCGTGCCGTGCGCGCCGCAGCCGAAACAATGGTAGAACTGCTTGGTCGGACTGACGGTGAAAGAGGGGGTTTTTTCGGTGTGAAACGGGCAGCAAGCCTGATAGTTGGCGCCGGCCTTTTTGAGCGGGACGTAGCGATCCACTACGTCCACGATATCGATGCGGTTCAGAAGTTCCTGAATGAAGGATTCCGGAATCATTTCGACCCACTGTTGTTAAGCGGTATACCTTGCGCGGCTAAATCGCAGGGTAAAGTTGTTCTCGGCACGGAAAAAACCGATTCACCGCAGAGGACGCAGAGGAAAACCCTCATGCTCTTCCTCTGCGTCCTCCGCGTCCTCTGCGGTGAAAAAGATTTTGTCTTTATGAGTTGCCGTCATGAGTCGAGCAGCGTCGCGGCTCAGTTTGCCCGGGATTCATGAATGTTTTCCATCCTTGATTTTCATCATGAATTTCTGAGAACAAATTTACCGTGGGCTAAATCGGTAAATTGTGGCGAGGCAAAGTATAAAGCGTTTTTTGTTTTGCGCGTTCAGAACTGAGTTGTGAAATGCGCTTTCACAGCGGCACCGTTTGATCGGTGAAATTCCCGCAGTCAGCCCAGCTTGGCTTTTATCAGCGCGGAAACCTTGCCCATGTCGGCGCGTCCGGCCATTTGCGGTTTGACGATGGCCATCACCTTACCCATGTCCTTCACGCCGACAGCGCCCGATGCAGCCACCGCAGCGCACAGCATCGCGTCGATCTCCCCGTCGGACAAGGCTTGCGGCATATAGCCCTGCAACACCGTCGCCTCGAACTTTTCCGCGTCGGCCAGGTCCTGGCGTTTGGCGGCCTCGAACTGGGCGATGGAGTCGCGCCGCTGCTTGAGCATTTTTTCGATTATAGCCACGATCTGCTCGTCGGAAAGTTCTATGCGCTCGTCCACCTCGCGCTGTTTCATGGCGGCGAGCAACAGGCGGATGGCGCCCAGGCGAGTAACATCCTTGGCGCGCATCGCCGTTTTCATGTCTTCGGTGATCTGTTGCTTAAGCGTCATGGCGTATCGATCTTCTTACCGGTTGGAGCTGGCTGGAACTTCCTGAACATGGGAAGGGCATAGCCCGTCCCAAGATGTTCCGCATAGCGGACGCTCAGTATAACTTGGGCGGCAACGTCTGGCTGCGCAAACGCTTGTGCGTGCGCTTGACGGCGGCGGCGGCCTTGCGTTTGCGCTCGGCGGTGGGTTTTTCGTAGAATTCGCGGGCGCGCAACTCGGTCAGCAGACCGGTTTTCTCTACCGCACGCTTGAAGCGACGCAACGCAACGTCGAACGGTTCATTTTCCTTGACACGGACACTTGGCATTTCGTGGTTACCCCTAAATATTTCGGTTGGCTAAAAATGCGGTATTCTATCAAGCAATATGGCTTTCTCAAAGGATTTATTAAGCGCCATGGCAAAAACCGCTCGCCGCGCTGTTTCCCCGGTCAGATCATCGGCCCCAGCACGCGCAGCACTTCTTCCACTGTGGTCAGCCCCTGGCCGACCTTATCGCGCGCATCATCGAACAGGGAGGTGGCGCCCAGTTTGCGCGCCACGTTGGATATTTCCAGGACGCTCGCGCCGCTGGCGATGAGGTGACGCATGTGTTCGTCCGGCATGAGCACTTCGTAAATGCCGAGGCGCCCCCGGAACCCGCTGCCGTGGCACTGCTGGCAGCCTTTGCCGCGCCAGAAACGGTTTTCCGCCGCGCTAAAAAGATCGCCGAAGCGCGCCAGCAATTCAGCCGCCGGGTGGTCTTCTTCGCGACAGCTTTCGCAGACCTTGCGCACCAAGCGCTGGGCGACGATGCCTTCCAGCGCGGTCGCCACCACGAACGGCTTGAGGCCGAGATCGAACAAGCGCGCGATGGTTGCCACTGCCGAATTGGTGTGCAGGGTGGAATATACCAAGTGGCCGGTCAGAGCGGCGTGGAACGCCACTTCGGCGGTTTCGAAATCGCGGATTTCGCCGAGCAGGATGACATCCGGGTCCTGGCGCAGGATAGAACGCAATATCACCGGAAAGGTCAGGCCGATTTTTTCCTTGACCAGCACCTGCCCCGCCATGTCCAGATAATATTCCACCGGGTCTTCGATGGTGACGTAATTCTTGGTCGGCGTGGCGTTGTGCTGGAGCAGGCCGTACAACGTGGTGGTCTTGCCGCTGCCGGTGGGGCCGGTGGCCAGTATTATGCCTTGCGGCTTGGCCACCATGTTGCGGATTTTGGCCAGGTCGGCGGCGGCAAACCCCAGCCCTTCGATGCTCTTGGTGGCCGAATTGCGGTCGAGGATGCGCATCACCACTTTTTCGCCGTTGATGGTCGGCAGCGTGGAGATGCGCAGGTCCACCACGCGGGTTGGGGTCTTGACCGTGATGCGCCCGTCCTGCGGGCGGCGGCGCTCGCTGATGTCCAGCTCCGACATGACTTTCAGGCGCGATACCAGCGAAGCATGCAACTGGTGCGGAATGTTGATCTTGTCGATCAGCACACCGTCGATGCGCAGCCGCACCACCACGCTCTTGGTGCGCGGCTGGATGTGGATGTCGGATGCGCCGAGGCGGATAGCTTCGAGGATAACGGCGTTGACCAGACGGATGGCGGGCGGCTCCTCGGTGCTGCGCAGCAGCTCTTCCAGGTTGGCGTCTTCCTCGTCGTCGATGACGATCTCTATCCCTTCGTAGGGATCGGAGGTGGACACCAGCGTTTCCAGCTCCTCGAAGGAAGTTTCCTCCTCTTCGCCGTATACTTCGACGAGTTTCTTCTGGATCGCCGCGACATCCGCCATCACCGGTCGGATTTCCAGGCCGGAAACGAAACGCAGATCGTCCAGCAGCCCGGCGTCCATCGGGTCGGCCATCGCCAGCAGCAGCTTGCGTCCGTCCTGCTTGAGCGGCACCACCCATTGGCGCTCGCAGAAGCTGCGCGGGATCAGCGCAGCGATGGCGGGATCGACGCAAAACTCGGGCAGCGCCACTTCCTCGATCAGAAATTCCTTGCGGAGTATCGCGCGTAGCACTTTTTCATCCACCCAGCCGTGCTCCAGCAGCAGCTTGATCACCGGCTCCTTCTGGGTCTGCTGCAAACGGTGCAATTCCTGCACCTGCTGGCTGTTGAGCAGGTTGTGCTTGTGGAGCATGATCGCAAGCTGGCTGCGGTTAGTCACCGCGAGTTTGGTCAGTGCGTTGATCTCGTGGCTTTTCTTGCTGTTTTCCTTTTGCAGGACGCGATTTTTCTGGATTAGATCGAACTGCTCCAGCGCCAGCGCCACCGTCACGCGCAAATCGTCGTCGTTCCACGGCTTGAGGATGAATTTGTAGACCGCGCCCTCGTTGATTGCCGCCATTATTGCGCCGGTGTCGGCGTGGCCGGTGAGCATGATGCGTATCATGTCCGGCTGGATTTCCCGTGCTTTGCGCAGCAACTCGCCGCCGTTCATGCCCGGCATCATGAAGTCGGAAACGACCAGATGAAAGGTTTCCTTGCGCAGCAATTCGAGTGCGTCTCGGGCGTTAAAAGCCGGCGCGATGTCGTAGTTTTCCTGGCGGAACACGCGTTGCAACGCCTTCAGGACGTTAGGCTCGTCGTCCACCAGAAGCAGGCGGTAGCGCGCCCGCGGCGCTTCCGGGGCGGCTGCGCCGGAGGGCTTCTCGCCGGTGAATAGGGAGGCGTAGTCGGCCATCGTCACGGCAGCGGCAAATACACAGTGAAAGTCGTCCCTGCGCCCGACTCGCTTGCCACCTCAATGCGCCCGCCGTGCGCCCGCACGATGTCGCGGCTCACCGTCAAGCCCAGCCCGGTGCCGGCGCCCGGCTCGCGGGTGGTGAAAAACGGATCGAAAATGCGCGGCAGCGCATCGGGCGCAATGCCGCAGCCGTCGTCACTCACCCGGATGCGAACGGCGTGCTCCGCCACATCGCTCGCCACGCTGACGACGCCCTGCCCGGAGATCGCCTGGGACGCGTTTTTGAGCAAATTGAGCAGCACTTGGTTGATATGCCCGGTCAGGCACAACAGCCGGGGAATCGGCTGCAAATCCAGCTTGATCTCGATACCGGCAGGCAAGTTCGGCGCGATGATGCCAACTGCGGAGCGGATATTGTCGTTGAGATCGACCATCGCCTCCTCGGCGCCATCGATATTGGAAAACCCCTTGAGATCGGCGACGATGCGCGCTATTCGCTCGGCGCCGGTCAGGCTCTCGTCGATCAATTGGGAAAAATCATTGAGCACGAAGTCCATATCCCCCTCGCGCCATGCCGCAATGATGCCTGGCATGTCGCCGCCATGCACCAGCGGCGCGAGCGCCTTGAGGTGCTCCAGATAACCACAGCCGGTTTTGAGATTGCTGTGAATGAAGCCGAGCGGGTTGTTGATTTCGTGCGCCATTCCGGCGGCCAACTGGCCTACCGAAGCGAGTTTTTCCGCTTGGTAAAGCTGGCGTTGCGCCGCATCAAGGAATTGCACCTGCTCGCGCACGCGTTGTTCCAGTTCCGCCGCCAGCGTCTTGTAGCGCGTTTCGGATTCCTGCAAGGCGGCGTGTTTGAGTTGCAATGCTTCGTAATCGGCGTTCACCGCCTCGGCGTGCAGGGTCGAAGCCATGCGGTAGCGCGCGCCGGCGCGCAGAAGCAGTTCGAGCAGCACGGCGGCGGCGCGTAGCGCGTTGGCGTCGCCCGCCCCTTCCAGATAGCCGAGCGTTTCGAGGTCGAACACCAGCGGCAGGCGCACGGCGCTTGGCGCCGACGTTGCGCCACCCAAGAGCGGCGCGCCGCCCGCGTCGAGCAAACGAAAACCCGCACCGGCCAGCGTGTTTAGGGCGTAACTCAATCTGTCGCGATTGACCCCGACCAACAGGTCGGCCAAGCTCAATTCACGGTCGAACTCGCTCATAAGTTTCCCCCCACTATGGCTGTGACGAAAGCCGCCTCGTTCAGGCCGTGCCGGGCGAACAGGGAATAATTACGGTCCAGGGCGGTATACACTTGCTTGAGCAATTCGCGGAACGTTTCCGCCACGCCCGCACCCGTGAGGGCGCTGGCAAACGTCAGCGGCCACGGCGCCTGGCCCCAGCGGGCGCGAATTTCTTCTTCGCTCAGGATATTCGGCAAATCGCGCTTGTTAAACTGCACCACCAGCGGCAGCGTATCGAAATCCAGGCCGACGCGCGCGATGTTTGCCACCAGGTTCTGGAACGATTCACCGTTGTTGACGCTTTGCGTCGTTTGCGAATCGGCGACGAACACCACCCCGTCGGCGCGCGATAACACTGCTTTGCGCGTGCCGTCGTGCGCGATCTGCCCCGGCACGGTGAACAACTTGAGCTTGACCAACAAACCGGATTGCGTGCGAAAACCCAGCGGCAGCAGATCGAAAAACAGCGTGCGGTCGTTCTGCGTTTCCAGCGTCATGATCTCGCCTTTCAATTCCGGTGCGAGCAGATCATGCAGACGCATCAGATTGGTGGTCTTGCCGCCCAGCGCCGTGCCGTAATAGACCAGCTTGACGGTGAGCTTTTGCTGCGCCTCGTCGTATTCAGCCATCATCTTCCCCGTCGAGCAGCACTTCGCCGTTGGGTCCCCAATTTACCTTGGTGATCCCCGGCGTTTCTGCTTCGAGACGGCGTAGCGCCAATTCCTGCTTGGAAATCACCCCACGCTGGGCGCGCACTTCATCGGCGAGGCGCTGGTTTTCCAGCAACAGATCATGATGCGCCAGCGCCTGTTCCAGGGCAGTGCGCAGTTCGGCGTCGTGCCAGGGTTTAGCGATAAAACGGTAGATATGCGCCTGATTGATCGCGCCGAGCAACGACTCGAAATCGGCATAGCCGGATAGGATCAAGCGCACCGCGTTAGGTTGGATGGACTGAAAGGCATTGAGAAAATCCACGCCGTTCATGTCCGGCATACGATAGTCCGTAATCACCGCATCAAAGGCAATGCCCTCCGCAGCCCGGTTCAACGCCTCGCGCGGCGCAGTGAAACCCTCCACCACCAGCTTGCCGCCGCCGGGCAGGGGAGCGGCGAACAGGCGGCGTAACGCATTGAGAATATTCGCTTCGTCGTCCACCAATAAAATGCGATGCATTGCCGTCCTCTCTGTAAAATGGCGTGAGGCGTGAGGCGTGAGGCGTTGGGGGTGAGGGGTGAGGCGTTAGGGGTTAGGCGTAAGGGAGCGGGTGGTTTTCATCACCCACCATCCATTACGCATTACGCATTACGCCTCATCCCCCGCCTCACCCCTCACCCCTCACCCCTCACCCCTCACCCCTCACCCCTTAC
>JBAYVP010000176.1:0-10323 GCA_041674485.1 Sulfuricellaceae bacterium | reverse complement strand
GAAAACCGTGCAATCCAGCCCGTAGCGTTCTCACCAAACGGGTGAACGCAAAATAGATGATAAAGCTGTTTAGAACCACTATGTTACACATCTTGGCAAGCGGTCAACGGAGGTTTCTAGGTTCAAGCGTTCGGGAAATCTCATGATGGAGTTATAATACCGGGATGCTCTGGGTCAAAGCCTTCCATATTATTTTCGTAACCTCCTGGTTCGCCGGGTTGTTCTATCTGCCGCGCCTGTTCGTCAACCATGCGATGGTGGAAGATGCCGCCACCATCGAACGCCTCAAACTGATGGAGCACAAACTCTACCGCTTCATGCTGCCGCTGGCGGTGCTGGCGCTGGGGTTCGGCCTGTGGCTGTGGCTAGGTTACGGCATAAGCGGAGCTTGGCTGCATGTTAAGCTGGTGCTGGTGGTGCTGCTGATCGGCTATCATTGGCATTGCGGCAGGCTGGTGGCGGATTTCAAGCATGACCGCAACACCCGCAGCCATGTGTTTTACCGCTGGTTCAACGAATTCCCGGTATTGGTGCTGACCGCCGTGGTAATCCTGGTCGTCGTCAAACCCTTTTAACCGCGGGCATTCGCGACCGGGAGGTCGCTCCTACGCAGCGGCGCGGAACATTTCGATCACCGGGGCGGTTTCCGGGTACACGCCACGCCACAAGGCGAACGCTTCCGCCGCCTGTTCCACCAGCATACCCAGACCGTCGGCCAAGCGCGCCGCGCCTTGCTCCTGGGCGAAACGCAGGAACGGCGTCAGCCCCTTGCCGTACATCATATCGTAAGCCAGCGCGCCCGACGCGAATACGCCCGGCGGCAGCGGCGGCAATTCGTCGGAAAGACTGCTGGAAGTCGCGTTAATCACAAGATCGAACGCCATCCCGGCAATATCCCCATACCCGCCGCCGACAAGCACCCCCTCGTGGCCGAACTGTAGCGCCAATTCCCCCGCCTTGGCGGCAGTGCGGTTGGCGATAAACAGCCTTGCCGGCTCTCGTTCCAGCAACGGCGACAGCACGCCGCGCGCCGCGCCGCCCGCGCCCATCAACAGCACACGCTTGCCGGCAAGGGCGACGCCCAGGTTATCGCAAATATCGCGCACCAGCCCGGCGCCATCGGTGTTGTCGCCGAGGATGGCGCCGTCCGCCTCGAATTTGTACGTATTCACGGCCTCCGCCATGCGCGCGCGCCCGGTCAGGCGAGTCGCCAGTTTCCAGGCTTCCTGCTTGAATGGAACGGTGACATTCAGCCCCTTGCCGCCGTCCGACTGAAACGCCTTCACCGTAGCGGCAAAGCCGTCCAACGGCGCGAGGATGGCCGTATACGCCATATCCTGCCCGGTCTGGCGGGCGAACTCGGCGTGAATCAAGGGCGATTTGCTGTGGGCGATGGGGTTGCCGATAACGGCGTATTGGTCGGTCATGGTGGGGAATCGGGGTTAATTGCAAGGTACTGTTTGCACTGGTGAGTAGTCTCATTCAAGCACATCCTGGTCTTTCATGTCTGACAGTGGTTTTCTGACACTCGCTTCTCGATAGCTTCGGGAAGCTGCTGCAATTTTGCAACAACCGTTGTGCCATCCTTCCGAGTAACTTGACGTTCGATGTGGGGCGACATAAAGCGGTCTGCACGAAATACGTCGACATAGGGAGCGTACAAAGCGTGAAGTGCATCAACGAACTGACTTTCGCTTGGCTCTTCCTTGCGGCTTCCGCCTATGTTTTCCCAAGCCGATGAGTAAAGCGAGCGCAGCACGGTTACGAGTCCTCGGCAACTAGCGTTTACATCATCGATATTGACATCGGTGATTTCAGTGTGAAACCACTCGTTGGACAATGTCCTAGTAATATTCAATATTTGACGGTCTTGGAAATCTGCCCATTGTTTTGTCAGTTTTCCATGGCGACCTAGAGGGTTGTGGCCAGTTGGATTTAGAGCGACCAATTTATTCGCATAGTCCAAAGAGAGCTTAACCAAAGTTCGTATTTGTTCACCAAGTTCTCGTCCAGGTTTTCGAACAATTTCAGATATTGGGCTAGCCAGAGAATAATTTGAAGCAAACCATCGCATCATCCATCGAGGGTCGCGAAGGCTGCCAATCAACGCATCCATGAATTGCGTTTCGGATGCCCGTCCGAGTATGTATTGGCTCATAAGGTTTGCATGCTCGGGGCGCATCGGGTATTGAGCGACAAATGCAGCAGATATTTCTTTTCCGTCTTGCCGATCCAGCAAAGCTTGAAACTCAGGGCGCGGATGTCCATTTTTTACAAACTTGCGGCTCGTCGCGCGGCGCTGTTGACGTGTCATTCCAGTTTGTTTCAAATCCTCATTTAGTAGAAATTCTATATGTTGCCATATGTCGCTCCCCCTATCTGGTATACCAATTTCTGGAAACCAATTACCTTCAGGATCAATAGCATTCACTGGCGTTACAGCTTTTCCAAGCAAAACGGCCATTTCCTTCGAAAGAAGCTTATCAAAGGATACTAGAGCATTTTTACCACAGAGATCACTTAGAAAATCCGCCTTTTGTGCTGCGAGGGGGATTGAATTAGGCGTCAACGGAACAGCTTCGCACACAACCACACTGGAAAACACAAATTTGACTAGTCCTGACCTAGAGTAAGCGAGTAGACGATCTCGAACAACAACTAACTCCGGGGTGAGCCGCTTTTTGTCGGTGAGAGTCGAATAGTCTTGGCTATCGAGATATACGGTAATCATCTGCCTTTTTCAACGGTTCACCGGTAAGCAAAAATGTCTGCACAAAATCATCATCCTTGCTTACCACAATACGCCCACTCTGTATTGCACACGCAATGACATCGCTGTCTGGAGAGCGGTTTTTCAGTGGCAGATCAAGCGTATGCAGCGCATCATGCCCCGCCTCGGTTAACCATCCCACGAAACGGCGGGGTAACTGCGCATCGATGAGAAACTTCATGCGGCCAAACGCTCTATTCTCTTAACCTGCGTCAAATGTGCCGCATAAGACAGCACCGCAAGAATATCCTCGCGTTCCAAATCCTCATAGTCAGCCAGAATCTCGTCGGTGCTCATGCCGCTGGCCAGCCACTCCAGCACATTTTCAACGGGGTAACGCAACCCACGAATGCAGGGCTTGCCATGGCAAATTGCCGGGTCAATTGTAATGCGACCACTCACTTCAATACCTCCTTATTTCCAATAATCAACGCAAAACAACCACGTTAATTCATGCGACTCATGCCGACAGCAGCGTAGGTTGAATTGCATACTTTTCACAACCCAACACTACATACGGCATATGGTTAACGATAAAGCGCTTAACCTGACCCACGCGATTTGCCGAAGCAAACCTCGACGTAGAAGTCCCCCGCGTCGCTGTGGAACGGCACCAGCATGGTGGCGCCATGCACCGGGTGGTGGATGGCGTGGCCCGCCCCCTTGAGCAGCACCGGGGTCGCCATGGCGAAATCCAGCCCCTTTTCCGCAAAGACCCTCCTCGCGCCGCCGGTGACCATGTTGGTGAGTTCACCCACCAGATCGGCCACTTCGTCGTCCACCGCCTCCCGAGTCTCACCGAGCATCCGCTGAAAGATGGCGAGGATCGCCGACTCGCTGAAGGTGATTGCCAGCGAGCCGGTCGCCTTCGCCCCCTTGAGATCAATCAGGCCGGTCACCGCTCCCAGCGCGATCTCGTCCTGCTTCAGCGACAGTGGCCCGCGGTGCGCCTTAGTCTGAGCCATGGTGGCAAGCACATCCACCAAAGCACCCAAGAAGGGATTAACGTAATTGACATTCACTCGCTCGGCTCCCTGCTGAAGACGGATAGGCGCAGCCGGTCGAACCGATGGCTCTGCGGTCACAGCGGCAAGCCCGGCCAGATCGGGGAACGGCTGAAGGAAAGAATAGGAAATTCAACCGCACTCCGCCAAGTATCCATAATGGCGGCGCGCCCGTCAACCCGATTTTTATCGCCGAATTCCCAAGAAAACCCGAATTAAGTTGCAACGCCGCCATGCGCCCGGAAAACCGTGCAATCCAGCTCGTTCAACGGAGGTTTCCAGTAACTTAGAAACTGTCCATAAATTATTCCCTTGTTTCGTCTGAGATGACTATGATCCATAACATCAAACCAAACATACAGGGGAAGTAATTAATGGACAGTTTCTTACCAGTCAGTCGTCCGGGAATCAACGCAAAACAACCACGTTGTCATTCTAACGATTCATGCAACTCATGCCGACAGCCCCGGCGCAATCAGTGTCACGCCGGAAAAGTATGTGGTGTAACGTCGCGTATCACGAGTCAGCACGGGATAGTGCGATACGGCTGCATGTGCGCCGATAAAGAAATCGGCAAGGACATTACTCTTCCGGCCTCCTTGTCGACGGTAGCGCACGAAGGCTTTTCCTGCGAGGAATAATGCCGGGCGTGGTATTTCGATCATAATCAACCCCAGGTCTTCCAGGGTTTGATCCAGGTCTTCCACGGTGGAGAAAGTCAGCGACAATTCGGCGTAGATAATCGGGTTGATGGCAAGCCGATGAATTTTCGATTGGAAGCGCAATTGGCTGATCGACCAGTCCGCCCATTCAGGATCGTCCTCCAGAACATCGACCAGTACATTGGTGTCAACCAGCAGCATCAGCCCTCGCCGCGCAACAGCGCCATCAGGTCGTCGGTGCGCCACTTGACGTCGGCTTTGCCACGGGCTGCATCGAAACGGTCGGGCTTGCGGCTGAGGCGAGCGCCTGCCTTGTGTATCACCACGTCGCCCTCGCGAGTGACGGCAAAATCCACGATGCAGCCCGGCGTCATATCCAGGGCAGCGCGTATTCGCTTGGGAATGGTGACTTGGCCTTTACAGGTAAGTGTCGTTGACATGGAGTGGCTCTTTTTGTATTACACTGGTTTCCATTGTAATACTCTCAAGAAAGGTACGCAATTGGCGCGTTAAATTTGTTCTCGCCAAGAAAAATTTTTTTCACCGCAGAGGCGCAGAGGCGCAGAGAAATCAATTGGTTACAACAATTTACCGCGCCGCAAAAAGGGAAAACAATTCAATTCTACAAATCATTGTTTTTACTCGGCATATCTGCGTCTCTGCGGTGAATGTTTTTTTCCTGGCCAGCCTGCAAAATTTCTCCGATAGCGGAAATACCGCCGGGCTAAGCTCAATGCCGCTTATCGTCAAGCAGCCCCACCGCGTCGGCTTTCCGCTGGTTCGCTTCGTGCCGTCCTTTCACCAGGTACATGGCGCCGCTGACGAATAGGCCGAACAGGGTGATTACCAGGTAGAGCGGGAGTTGCAGCCAGATCAGCAGCGCGTAGAGGCCGGTCATCACCAGGATGGAGAGGTTTTCGTTGAAGTTTTGCACCGCGATGGAGTGTCCCGCGCCCATCAGGATGTGGCCGCGATGTTGCAGCAGCGCGTTCATCGGCACGACGAAAAATCCCGATAGCCCGCCGATGATGACCAGCAGCGTGACGGCGAGCCACAGGTGATGCACGAAATTCATTGCGATGACGATCAGCCCCATGGCGATGCCCAGCGGTATGACTTTGACCGCCTGGCGCATGGTGACCATTTTGGCCGCCAGCGTCGCGCCCACCGCCACGCCGAGTGCGACCACGCCCTGCAACAGGCTGGCTTTGGAGAGGTCGAGGTGCAATGCGGCTTCCGCCCATTTGATGACGATGAATTGCAGGGTCGCGCCAGCGCCCCAAAACAGCGTGGTGACGGCGAGCGAAATCTGCCCCAGCTTGTCGCGCCACAGCAGTTTCATGCAGTGGTTGAAATCGTGGAGGAGGTATAGCGGGTTTTTCTTAAGGATGCGGTGGTCTACGCCGGTGTTGGGGATATACAGGTTGAACAGCGCCGCCACCAGGTAAATTACGCCGATGATACTGAGGCACATTTCCTGGATGGTGTCTATGCCGGTGTCGATCAGCGGGAAATCGAAGGAGAGCAGCGCCTGGGCGATTTCCGGTTTGACCAGCAGCCCGCCCAGCGCTGTGCCGAGGATGATCGCCATCACCGTCAAGCCTTCGATCCAGCCGTTGGCGACCACCAGCAGGCGATGCGGCAGCAGTTCGGTGAGGATGCCGTATTTGGCCGGCGAATAGGCGGCGGCGCCGAGACCAACGACGGCATAGGCGAGTAGCGGGTGGACATTCAGGAACATCAACAGGCAACCGGCGATTTTGACGGTGTTGCTGATGAGCATCACCCGCCCCTTGGGCATGGAATCGGCAAAAGCGCCGACAAAGGCGGCAAGCGCGACATAGGAAAACGTGAAGAACAGCTTGAGCAGCGGCTCATATTCCTGGGGGGCGCGCATCTCGCGCAATGCGGCGATGGCGGCGATCAGGAGGGCGTTGTCGGCCAGCGCGGAAAAAAACTGCGCAGCCAGGATGATGTAAAACCCGCGCTTCATCGGGCGGGGCGACCGGCGGCGAAGTCCGGTATTGCGCACGGGACAGCGCTCCCGGTGTAGAGCGCCCAGGCAGCGGCTTCTTCCGGTTCGGTTGCAACATCGATTTCAGCAAGATCAAACTTCATCGAACGGAAAATCCCGCATATCAAGCGCCCCTTCACAGCCACAGCATCAGCCCCATTTCCAGCGGATGCGCCAGCAGCGCATGGTGGGGATAAACGCGCACCTTGTAGTCCAGCCGACCGCACATGTCGGGCGACAAGTCCAATTTGAAGCGGCACTCGCCGGTTTCCGCTATTATCCCCTGGCAAGTAAAATTGAAGTGCAGGTAGCTGCTCATGTCCTTTTTGGTTGGGCGACGTATCAGCAGTTCCGCCACCACGTCCTCGGGGGCGAGGCCGTTTAAGTGTATCGCCATTTCGAAACATAGGGTGTCGCCGAACTGGATGTGTTTTTTCGATACATCCAGGCGGCGCAGGGTGATGTTTTGCCACACCGCGCGCACCTTGGCCTTCCACACGGCCAGGAGCTTGGCGTTGGCGTAGCCGTCCGCAGCGTAGAGCTTTCCCTGTTCGCTTGCCGGCAGGTAATAGCGCGACATGTATTCGCCCACCATGCGGGCGGAATTGAATTGCGGCAGCACGGTGGCGATGGAGCGTTTGGCTTTTTTCACCCAATCCATCGAATAGCCCATTTTGCCGCGGTTGTAATACAGCGGAAACACGCGCTGGCGCAATATGTCGTAGAGTTCCTGGCTATCCTCGCGGTTGCGGTGCGCATCGTCGAGATAGGTCGGCGACGGCTTGATCGCCCAGCCGTTGGTGCCGTCGTAGCCTTCGCCCCACCAGCCGTCCAGCACGGAGAGGTTGATCGCGCCGTTGATGCCGGCTTTCATGCCGGAGGTGCCGCTCGCCTCCAACGGGTAGATCGGCGTGTTGAGCCACACGTCCACGCCCGCCACCAGCCGACGCGACAGGCCGAGATCGTAGCCTTCCACCAGCAGCACTTTGCCCTGGAATTCCGGCATGTGAGCGATCTGATGGACGCGGCGGATCAAATCCTGGCCGGGGCGGTCGGCGGGGTGCGCCTTGCCGGCGAAGATGAACAGCACCGGGCGGTCGGCGTCCGACAGCAGTTGGCGCATGGCGTCCAGGTCTTCGAACAGCAGCGCGGCGCGCTTGTAGGTGGCGAAGCGGCGCGCGAAACCGATGGTCAGCACGTTGGGGTCGTAGCTGTCGACATGCTTCAGCAGGCGGTCGAGATGCGCTTCGCTGCCGTGGTTGCGGAAATGCTGCTGGGACAGGCGGAAACGCACCAATTGCAGCATCTGTGATTTGAGCGATTGACGCACGCTCCAGAACAGGTGGTCGGGGATGTCCTCAATGCGCCGCGTCCAGTATTCCTCGTCGGACATGCGGTGACGCCACTCGTAGCCGAAATAATTGTCGAACAGGTCTATCCATTCCTGCGCCAGAAAAGTCGGCACATGCACCCCGTTGGTGACATAGCTCAGGGGGTTTTCTTCCGGGATGATCTGCGGCCACAGATTGGCGCAAATCTGCGCGGACACCCCGCCGTGTATGCGCGAAACCCCATTCTGGCGGCGCGAGCCGCGTATCGCCAGATTGGTCATGTTGAAATCCGGTCCGTCCGGCGTCCTGCCCAGCGCCAGGAAGCCGTCCCGGCCAATTTTGAATTCCTCGGCGTATTGCTGGAAATAATGCCACATCATATCTTCATTGAAGTGGTCGTGCCCCGCCGGCACCGGCGTGTGGGTGGTAAAAACGGTATTTACCGCAGTCGCCTCCAAGGCGCTGGCAAAATCCAGCCCTTCCTCCGTCACCAGATTGCGGATGCGTTCGAGGATCAGGAAGGCCGCATGGCCTTCGTTGATGTGCCACACCGTCGGGGACATGCCCAAGCGCGCAAGGGCACGCACCCCGCCCACGCCCAGGATGATTTCCTGGGTGATGCGCGTGTTGCGGTCGCCGCCGTACAACTGGTGGGCAATGTCGCGGTCTTCCGGCGAATTCGCCTCGATATCGGTGTCGAGCAGGCACATCTGCACATGGCCGACGCGCGCCTTCCATACCTTGACCGCCACCTTGCGACCGGGGAAATCCACGGTCACATGAATTTCCTTACCTTCGCCGTCCAACGCGGGCTTTACCGGCATATCCTCGAAATCGGAATCGGCATAGGTGGCGATCTGGTTGCCGTCGCCGTCTATGATCTGGGAAAAATACCCCTGGCGGTATAGCAACCCGACGCCGACGAACGGCAAAAGCAGGTCGCTAGCCGCCTTGCAGTGGTCTCCGGCAAGTATCCCCAGGCCGCCGGAATAAATCGGAAAACTTTCGTGTAGGCCGAATTCGGCGCAAAAATAGGCGATCAGGTCGTCCGGCTTGAATTTTTCATGCACCCCGCCACGGCGCGGCGGCTCGTTGTGGTAAGTATCGT
Source organism: Sulfuricellaceae bacterium (assembly GCA_041674485.1). Taxonomy (GTDB): domain Bacteria; phylum Pseudomonadota; class Gammaproteobacteria; order Burkholderiales; family Sulfuricellaceae; genus JAGXQV01. The sequence goes on along the minus strand of JBAYVP010000176.1, from coordinate 1,434 downwards.
AAGCCGACAGCACGCGGTTGTACGTGGCGAGAAACACCTGATCGTCGCTGGCCTCCTCCAGGCGCAATTCGTCCACCCGGCGCAGAAACACCTTGGGATTATGCCCGACCGCATCCCACAAGCCGGGATGCAGGCGTGCAAACAACGTGCGGGTGGGTTTGTCCCAGCTATACCACAGGTTATCCGCCAGCTCTTCCAAACGCAGCAGCTTGCGCGGAATTTTGGGATTGACCTCGATTACGAAGGTGGTGCCTTGCTTCATTTGATTGTTCTCCTTTTTTAGAGGCTAGCCCCTAGCCTCTTTAAAGAGGCCACAGCGCGCGCGCTTCGAGTTGCGGCAGCACGGCGCTTTCCTCAATAGCTGCGGCGTGCCACACCTGCATTTCGTCCAATTGCACCAGCGCCTTCGCATAGTTCGCGGCAACCTCGCCGAGGGGGACGCCATAGATATGAAAACGCCACGCCACCGGCGCATACATCGCATCGGCGATGGAAAACCTGCCGAACAGCCAGGGTCCATCGGCGCCATACTCGGTGCGGCAATGCTCCCAGATTTCGACCACGCGCGCTATATCCTTCCCGACATCTTCCCCCATGTCGCGCCAGTCGAAACAAGCTCTCAGGTTCATCGGCAAACTCATGCGCAGTTTCTGGAAACCGGCGTGCATTTCGGCGCTCACCGAACGGGCGACGGCGCGCGCCCGCCTATCCTCCGGCCAGCCCTTGCCGTCGAGAAATTTCTCGGAGACATACTCGCAAATCGCCAACGAATCCCATACTTTCAAATCGCCGTCGATCAGCAGCGGCACCAGGCCGGAGGGCGAATATTTCCGCAGCGCAGCGGGCGAGCCTTCGGCATACAAGGGAATAAGGATTTCATCGAACGCCAGCCCGTGGTGTTTCATAAACAACCAGGGACGCAAAGACCACGAAGAATAATTTTTGTTGCCGATAACCAGGGTTAATGTGTTCATTCAGGTATTTCCATAAAAAACAGGGGCTAGAGGCTAGAGGCTAGAGGCTAGTAAAACCGGCGCGTAGCTCCGACATTCTGATCGTTCCCACGCTCCGGCGTGGGAATGCAGCCGCCGACGCTCTGCGTCGCGTATTATATCCATGAGTCAGTCTCAAGCTTGCTTCTCCCAATGTCATTGCGCAAGTGTTCCACCACATCGTCTATTCGGGACGCAGAGCGTCCCTGGCTACATTCCCACGCTGGAGCGCTCATCGTTACACACATCTTTTCAATCATTTGATTACATGCAGAAAAGATGGAGTAAGGCGTTCCCTCCCCGGAAAGCGGGAGGGTTAGGGTGGGGATGGGGTGGAAGACACAGGCAACAATGTAAGATATTGATTTTAGCCTGTGTCGTTCTACCCCATCCCCCTCCCAGCCTCCCCCTTGAAGGGGGAGGGGGCTTCCCGCTCCGACTT
>JBAYVP010000175.1:0-10351 GCA_041674485.1 Sulfuricellaceae bacterium | reverse complement strand
CCGCATTTGCTTAACCGCAGAGACGCAGAGACGCAGAGAAACCAATGAGTTACAACAATTTTCCGCTTCACCAAATGGGTAGTGTCGCACGACGCCATAACTCATTGTTTTTTCTCAGCGCCTGAAGCGTCTCTGCGGTTCAACGGAGGTTTCTAGGATCAATATTCTACACTGGGGGGGCGTATGGGAAGAGGCAAAAACAAGTCTGAGCCGGAAGGCAAGGGCAAGAGCGCATCCCCCCTGCCTGCGCGCCCTACAGTGCATGCCGAACGCTATCTGTCTCTGCTCAAAAAGAGCCTGCTCAACCTGTTGTACATGGAAAACGAGGCGCGCCTGGTTTTTTTGTTGAACCACCTGAATCAGCCGCGACCTTTGAGCCTCGAAGCGCTTATTCCCGAGTATCTCGGGATGCGCGACCAACCGCTCTACCATGGTCTTGAGAACAACCGCAAAATTGGGCGCTTTTTGGCGTTTTTAAGTGCAAACGGGGATGGTGAGGCGTTCGTTATGCGAAATTTCACTCATGTCGCCCACACGATGATCGGGCAGGCGCGCCTGGATAACATTCATCAATGCCTCGACACGATCGTCGCCGACAAAATTCCCGGCGACTTGATCGAAACCGGCGTGTGGAAGGGCGGCGCGACAGTGTTCATGCGCGGCTACCTGATGGCGCACGACATCAAAAAGCGCCGTGTCTGGGTGGCGGATTCCTTCGCCGGATTGCCCAAGGCCAGCTGCGCGCAGGATCGCGCCCAAATGGATTTGTCGGCGGACGCCTTCCCCTATCTGGCCGTGAGCCGGGAAGAGGTCGAAGACCTGTTCGCCCGTTACGATTTGCTTGACGACAAAGTAAAGTTCCTCAAAGGCTGGTTCAAGGACACGCTGCCCACCGCCCCAATCAAGAAGCTGGCATTGCTACGGCTCGACGGCGACCTGTATGAATCGACCCTGGACGGCTTGAACAACCTCTACCACAAAGTTTCGCCCGGCGGATTTGTCATCGTGGACGACTACCATGCCGTTCCCTCCTGCAAAGTGGCGGTGGACGAATTCCGCGCGCGCCACGCCATCCTGGAACCGCTGGAGACTATCGACTACGCTGCGGTTTTCTGGCGTAAATCGTAGCCAACTGAGGGCGGGCGCGCCCTCCCGGCTGCCCCCACGCTTGGGGTGTCAAACATCTCGTCAACCCGCACGCGAATTTCGCGCCTTCGCGTGAATCAACAGCAAGAGTCGTAGGATGTGCCGAGGAACGAGGCGCATCTGTCGCGTGTCGACGCCGGGGTGCGCGAGCGATGCGCCTCGTTCCTTGATGATAAAGGGGACGCGATGATAAAGGGGACGCTACCCTTTTAAGGTCATCATCAATTAAGGGTAGCGTCCCCTTTTAGGGTGCTTTTAGGGTAGCGTCCCCTTTTGCTCTAGCCCCCTGAGTAGTTACATTTCCGCTGCAAAATAGTAGCACGGTAAAGAGTTATTTCGTGGCATTTGAAATAATTCTGGTTTTTTCTGATGAGTATGTTATCCTAAGAAAGGTTTTGTTAAGAAAATTCTGAATTTTTCTCTGAATGGATATTCGGAGAGGAGAATTGAATATCAGGGGAGCACATAAACACTGAGCATGGATGTTCAGTGGTGTGCGTTTTCGACCCATGGCTTCCAGAAAGGCGGCAGCGCTCCTTCTGTGGCCCGATGTTGTTGATATATAATGAAGAAATTCCACTCAATACATGAAGCTGCGAACCGTGAGCTGCTATTTTCCATTGCAAAGTCCAGTGGGCTTCGTCGCTTGATTAACGCCCGAAGAGAAAATACGGACTGCGAACACAAAGCAATTCCGCATTTCAAAGGAAGCTATTTCCCGGTTTTCTACGCATTCCACAAGATTTATCCACTCTCCGACGCTATTTTAAAACGTCTTGCAGACGGAAGGGTGAGCGCTTTCTCCGGCAGAAAAGAGTAAGCAGCAGCCTGTCCATATCCCCTTTCCAGCAATCGCCCGCCCTCTCGAAGGGTTTAGGGGTGGGCGAGGTATGTCGCAATGCAGCCAGTATTAATTGTGTTCGATCCAGATACCGCCCATGATTATAGCCAATGGGAAAATGTGGTTGTTGAGTGCAGGGAGCCGTTATATTTTGCAATTCTTGCGCAACTTGAATTATTTCAGTTCGATTACAATGGAAAGTACGCGAAAATCCATACTATTCATTGCAATTGCAGCAAGATGGATTTTTGCTATACGGCAAAAATCATAGCCACCTGGATGGACAATGCCGCAATTCAAGATCGGTTAATAAAGCAAGGCTATCAGGAAGAACAGGTTCCATTTGGGAAGCAGTTTTTATATGTTGAAATTGTTGAGGACCCGCATCGATGCAAGATATCAAGGCGCCGGATGGGACGCTAATCAAGGTGGCGACAATCAACTCGTTACTGAAGCGGGTTGGTGACGCCTGGGAGGAAAAATTTGTTCCACTATACCTCGAAAGCGAGCAATTTTATCCGGGGTTCAAAGATTGGGATCATATCAACATTGGACTGAGCAGTTATGCGCTTGTGGAAGCCGTTGGAAACGCTCACGAGGATATTAAGCGCTGGTGTTATTTCCATCTTGCAGGAAAATCCCAAGAATATGCGGCAACGCCTGACCGACACAAATACGGCGGCTTTCTTGCCAAATGGATCGCGAAAGAAAAACCCATCTTTGTGGAGCAAAAATCCTCCAAAACGCCGGTGGACCTCCCAGACTCCCTTTACCGGTTAAATGCTTTTTTTGCCGTGACCGTACTTCAGGATTATCTGCTGCAACCAATACCGCCCAGACTGGCGGAAGAATTAGCTTATATTCTTCATTTCCGGGATGAATCCGGCGAAGTGTTGGCGTTGCTCGGATATTGCGCGGAAGAAATGGCCACAGCAAGCACTTGATCGTTCCCACGCTCCGGCGTCACTGCCATTAAGTTAGGAAAAATCCGTTCGCCCGAAGCCCAGTCGAAGGGTGTTTGCGCGCCAATATGCGGCTCTCCGGCTACGTGATACGGGACGCTGGAGCGTCCTGAACGGCGTTCCCACGCTGGAGCGTGGGAACGATCCAATGGCAGTGAGCCGTGCCCACCCGGCTGCGGTATTTTGACTCACGCGAAGGCGCGAAGCCGCGAAACGTATCGCGCCTTCGCTTCATCCGTCCTCCCTGCTCACGCCGCGCCGCCAACCCCACACGCCCAATAAGGTGCTGACCTCGGTCAGCATTATCCCGCACCCCCCATCCGCCTACCATGGCTGCACGTCTACTGAGCGCCAACGTCGTCAATGCTGACCGCTGTGAGCACTTATCAAGACGACAATCTCATCAACTATTCTTTAGGAGCAAGATCATCATGGCAACAACGCCTTCTTATGCAGCCACCCCGAATTGCGCCATCGCCAATATCGCCACCGCCAACACCGCCCGCGACGGCACGGGGACTATTGGTGCAATCTTCACCGCCGGCGCGGCAGGCGCCATGGTCAGCCGCTTGAACATCGTCGCGCGCGCGTCCACCTCGGCGGGCATGATCCGCTTTTTTATCCATAACGGTGCGACGGCGTTTTTGTGGAAGGAAGTCGCGGTGTCGGCGGTCACGCCTTCCGGCACGGCTGCCGCGTTCACCAGCGTGACCGACATTGACCCGCCCCTGTATCTCCCCAGCGGTTACTCGGTGCGCGCGGCGACTAATAACGCCGAATCGTTCAACGTTATCGTCGAAGGGGGCAATCTATGAACAACGGACTGTTAGGCTGGCCGGGGTCGCGCAAGGTGCTCCAGCAGATGTGCGCGACCAACGATGTGGGCAATCGCCAATTTTGGACCAGCTCGACCACCTGGGTCGTGCCGGCGGGCGTCACGCGCGTTCGGGCGTCGGCGCTGGGCGGGGGCGGAAGCGGGACTTTTGGCGGCAACAACAATAGCTTTAGCGGCGCGGGCGGCGGAGGCGGGCTGTTTCTCCGGGGCTGGCTCAACGTCACGCCGGGGGAAACGCTGACGATCACCGTCGGGGCGGGTGGCGCGGGGACTTCTGGAGCGGGGATTGCCGGCGGTTCATCGATGATCCTTCAGCTAGGCCGTGCGCTCATCGTCGCCAGCGGCGGGAATGGTGCAACCGGCTGGGACGCCCCCGCCCCCGATCAAGCGGCATACTACTTCGAGGGGACGCCGCTGGTGGTGGTTCCCGGCAAAGGGGGCGGCGCGGGTGCGTCACCTTCCACGGGATACTCCGGCAACGGCGGGGGCGGCGGCGGGCTTTCCGCGCAGAACGCTGCGGGGGCGGCCTATACCGCCAATTCCGTCAGCGGTTGCGGATCGCTGGGGGCGATGACGCGGGGCGTCGGCGTCGGCTACGTCGGCATCGCCCCCCCGCCCGGCACACCGGAATCCGGCAGCGGGGGCGGGTCGTCTTCGGGGGTTGGCAACGCGGGCGCTCAGGGGTCGGGAGGCAGCGGCGGAAGCTCAGATAATGTCGGCGGCAAAGGCGGAAACGGTTTTGTGATGGTAGAATATTAAACGATCAATATTCTGCACTGGGGGGAAACATGGGCAAGGGCAAGTCTAAGACTAAGACAATGGGCGCACCTACCCTGCCGTCGCCCCCCACCGTACAGGCCGACCGTTACCTGTCCCTGCTCAAAAAGAGCCTGCTCAACCAGTTGTACCTGGAAAACGAAGCGCGCCTGCATTTTTTGTTGAAAAATCTGGGGAAACAGCAGCCGGTTAACCTCGAAGCGCTGATTCCCGAGTATCTCGGGATACGCGATTGTTTGATTTACCGTGATCTTGAGGCCACGCGCAAAATTGGGGGATGGCTGAATTATCCCGGCGCGTATGCGCACAACTTTATTTTCCTCGCCCACACGCTGATCGGGCAGGCGCGCTTGGATAACCTCCATCAGTGCCTGGACGCGATATTGGCCGACAAGATTCCCGGCGACTTGATTGAAACCGGCGTGTGGAAGGGCGGCGCGACGGTGTTCATGCGCGGCTACCTGATGGCGCACGGCATTGAAAAACGTCGCGTCTGGGTGGCGGATTCCTTCGCCGGATTGCCCAAGGCCAGCCACGCGCAGGATGTCCTCGAAAAAATCGATTTTTCGGCGGACGCCTTCCCCTACTTGGCCGTGAGCCAGGAAGCAGTGGAAGAACTCTTCACCCGTTACGACCTGCTCGACAACAAAGTAAAGTTCCTCAAGGGCTGGTTCAGGGACACGCTGCCCACCGCCCCGATCAAGAAGCTGGCATTGTTGCGTCTCGACGGCGACCTGTACGAATCGACCATGGACGGCTTGAACAACCTCTACCACAAAGTTTCGCCCGGCGGATTCGTCATCGTGGACGACTACCATGCCGTCACTGCCTGCAAGACCGCAGTGGAAGAGTTCCGAACCCGCCACGGCATCCTGGACCCACTGACAAAAATCGATAGCGATGCGGTTTACTGGCGCAAATCTTTTTAATCTTGACCGTGTCGTGGGATGTGGCCTTTCGTTCGCGCACCCCGGCGGCAATACGCCGGCGGAAATCGTAGCCAAGTGAGGGCGGGCGCGCCCCAGGGTAAAGTTGTTCTCAGAAATTCATGATAAAAATCAATGATGGAAAACATTCATGAATCCCAGGCAAACTTGGCGTAACGCTGCTAAACATCATGATGGCAATCCATAAAGACAAAACCTTTTTCACCGCAGAGGACGCAGAGGAAACCCCTCATGCTTTTCCTCTGCGTCCTCCGCGTCCTCTGCGGTGAATCGGTTTTTTTCGTACTGAGAACAAATTTACCCTGGGGCGCGCCCACCACGCTTGGGGTGTCAAACATCTCGTCAACCCGCACGCGAATTTCGCGCCTTCGCGTGAATCAACAGCAAGCGTCGTAGGATGTGCCGAGGAACGAGGCGCATCTGTCGCGTATCGCCGCCGGGGTGCGCGAGCGATGCGCCTCGTTCCTTGATGATAAAGGGGACGCTACCCTTTTAAGGTCATCATCAATAAGGGTAGTGCCCCCTTTTGCCCTTTTGCCAGGAAAAATCCATTCACCCTTCGATCCTTCGGCGAAGCTCAGGACAGGCGAAGCTCAGGGCGAACGGATTTTTCCTAACTTAATGGCAGTGACCCGGCTGCGGTATTTTGACTCACGCGAAGGCGCGAAGCCGCGAAACGTATCGCGGCTTCGCTTCATCCGTCCTCCCTACTCACGCCGCGCCCCCCAACCCCACACGCCCAAAAAGGTGCTGACCTCGGTCAGCATTATCCCGCACCCCCCATCCGCCTACCATGGCTGCACGTCTACTGAGTGCCAACGTCGTCAATGCTGACCGCTGTGAGCACTTAATCAGGACGACGACAATCTCATCAACCATTCTTTAGGAGCAAGATCATCATGGCAACAACGCCTTCTTATGCAGCCACCCCAAATTGCGCCATCGCAAACATTACCACCGCCAACACCGCCCGCGACGGCACGGGGACGGTTGGCGCCGTCTTCACCGCCGGCGCATCCGGTTCCATGGTCAGCCGCCTTTCCATCGTCGCGCGCGCGTCTACGTCGGCGGGCATGATCCGCTTTTTTATCCATAACGGTGCGACCGCGTTTTTGTGGAAAGAGGTCGCGGTGTCGGCGGTGACGCCTTCCGGCACGGCGGTCGTGTTTACCAGCGTGACCGACATTGACCCGCCCCTGTATCTCCCCACCGGCTACTCGGTGCGCGCGGCGACTAATAACGCCGAATCGTTCAATGTCATCGTCGAAGGGGGCAATCTATGAACAACGGACTTTTAGGCTGGCCGGGATCGCGCAAGGCCATTCAGCAGCTTGTGGCGACCAATGGTGTGGGCAATCGCCAGTTTTGGACCAGCTCGACCACCTGGGTGGTGCCGGCGGGTGTTACGCGCATTCGCGCGTCGGCGCTGGGCGGGGGCGGGTCGGGAAGCGCCGGGTCCAGCGACAATTCCTTTAGCGGCGCGGGTGGTGGCGGCGGGCTGTTTCTCCGGGGGTGGCTCAACGTCACGCCGGGGGAGACGCTGACGATCACCGTCGGGGTGGGTGGCGCGGGGACTTCTGGAGCGGGGAGTGCCGGCGGTTCGTCGATGATCCTTCAGCTAGGCCGCGCGGTCATCGTCGCCAGCGGCGGGAACGCTGCAACCGACTGGAACGCCCCCGCGCCCGAGCAAGCGGCATGCTACTTCGAGGGGACGCCGCTGGTGGTGGTTCCCGGCAAAGGGGGCGGCAAAGGCGTGTCGCCCGCAGCGGCATACGCCGGAGGCGGCGGGGGTGGGGGCGGGGGGCTTTCCGCGCAGAATACGGCAGGTTCCGATGCAGCCGTAACCAGCAATTTTGGCGGTTCCGGGTCGCTGGGCGCGATGACGCGGGGAGGGCTTGGGGCGGTCGGCGTCGCCCCGCCGCCCGGCACGCCCGAATCCGGCAGCGGCGGCGGCGGTCGGTCATCCGGGAGCGTCGGCAATGTCGGCGCTCAGGGGTCGGGAGGCAGCGGCGGATGGGGGTATTCGGGATCCCTTGTTCCAGGCGGCAGAGGCGGCGCCGGTTTTGTGATGGTAGAATATTAAAGTCAAAATTTACCGCACTGGGGGGAACATGGGCAAAGGCAAGGCTAGGCCAACGAATGCACCAACCCTGCTTCCCCCTCCTACGGTATATGCGGAACGTTATCTGTCATTGCTCAAAAAGAGCTTGCTCAACCAGTTGTATCCAGAAAATGAGACGCGGTTATTGTTATTGTTGAGTCACCTGGGGCAACCGCAACCGGTGAACCTCCAGGCGCTGATTCCCGAATATCTCGGGATACGCAACCATGCCTTATACAAATCTATCGAGTCGAGCCGCAAGGTGGGCACTTGGGCGCCTTTTGTCGGCGCGGGCGGTGAGGAGGTGCTCTTTATGCGCAACTTCGTTTTCGTCGCCCACACCATGATCGGGCAGGTGCGCCTGGATAACCTCCATCAGTGCCTGGACGCGATATTGGCCGACAAGATTCCCGGCGACTTGATCGAAACCGGCGTGTGGAAGGGCGGCGCGACGGTGTTCATGCGCGGCTGGCTGATGGCGCACGACATCAGGAAACGCCGCGTCTGGGTGGCGGATTCCTTCGCCGGATTGCCCAAGGCCAGTTGCGCGGAGGATTGCTTGGGCATGGACCTGTCGGCGGACGCCTTCCCTTACTTGGCCGTGAGCCAGGAAGCGGTCGAAAGCCTGTTCGCCCGTTACGATCTGCTCGACAACAAAGTAAAATTTCTCAAAGGCTGGTTCAAGGACACGCTGCCCACCGCCCCGATCAAGAAGCTGGCGTTGCTGCGGCTCGACGGCGACCTGTATGAATCGACCATGGATAGCTTGAACAACCTCTATCACAAGGTTTCTCCCGGCGGCTTCATCATCATAGACGACTACGGCGCGCTTAACGCCTGCAAGACCGCGGTGGACGAATTCCGCGCGCGCCACGCCATTCGGGAACCCCTGGAAATCATCGACCCCTGCGCGGTTTACTGGCGCAAGTCTTTTTGATTTGACGGTGTCGTAGCGTATCGCCGCCGGAGTGCGCGAGCGATGCGCCTCGTACCTCGGCACATCCTACGGCCTGGGGTTTTGATCGTCCCCACGCGCCGGCGTCACTGCCATTAAGTGGGTGTTGTCGGGCTGGGGATAAAGGGGACGCTACCCTTTTAAGGTCATCATCAATAAGGGTAGCGTCCCCTTTTGCCTCGGTTCTCCGGGTGATTTTTTTCACCGCAGAGACGCCGAGGCGCGGAGAAATATAACGGATGGTAAAACCATACCATTACCCTACAAAATCTCTGCGCCTCTGCGCCTCTGCGCCTCTGCGGTAAATATTTTTTGGTTCCGGCAATTGTCCGGCTTAGGATATGGCAAAAAAGCCCTTTTCCTGTATCATGCCATGCCTATGCATCCTTAACGCAGGGAGACAAAGCCATGGCCTGGCTGGATAGCCTGAAAGACCCGAACACGCGGGACATGCTCAGATTGCTGGGCGGCGCGGCTGCCGCGCTGGTTGTCGGCGGCTGGGCGGTTTACACCTGGTTGCATCCCAACCCCGAGGCGCCCCAGCCGGTCGCGCCGGTTGCCGCCCCCGTCCATCAACCCGCCCCGCCGCAACCCGCCGCCCTCACCCAAGCGCCCGTGGCCGGTGACGGCGGCGTCGCGCTTGCAATACAGGGCAACGGCAACCAGATCAACACTGGCAAATGAAAACGACAACGCGACGTCCCCATGCTCTCGCCCTGATCGGCCTCGCCTGGCTTTCCGCCGGGGTGGTCGCCGAACCGGCCAGGCCCGCGCAGCCCGGCGTACTCACGCAACAGCCCAAAGCCGGCGATGGCGGCGTCGCGCTTGCGATACAGGGCAACGGCAACCAGGTCAACACCGCGCCCCCGAAACAGATCAAAAAAATCGAGAACAACACCGAGGAAATCAAGAAGAACGCCGCAGTAACCAAGAGTAACACCGATGAAATCCTGTCTCTCCTGAAAACATCGGTAAAAAAAGACCAGCGGAACGCGCAACTCGAACAGGAAAACCAACAACTCAAAGCCGAACTGGCCAACCTCGCCCAACGCCTCGCCCAAGACACCCAAACCGGCGCGCACCACGCCGGGGCGGACAAAGCGGTGCAAGGCCTGACGCGCAACGACCTGCGCCCCACCGCCGACTACCTGCGCCAAGCGGAGCGTGACGCCCAGGCGCGCATCAATAAGACCGCGCAGGACCACGCCGCCGCCCGCACCGACGCCGCAGCGGCTGCGCGCCAACTGGCCGCGATCACCGAAAACAGCGACACCCGCACCGCCCTGGCCGCCTTGCGCCGCGCCACCGAATACGACCCCGGCGACCCGGAAAACTGGTCTCTGCTCGGCGACGTGGAAGCGCAAGCCGGCGACCTGGCGCGCGCCCACAGCGCCTACGGCAAGCTTCTGGCGCTGATGAAGGAAAAAGCCCAGGCCGAACCCGGCAATGCCGGCCACCTGCGCAACCTTTCGGTTGCGCACAACAAAATCGGCGAAATACTCAGCGCTCAGGGCGACCTGCCCGGCGCGCTGGCGGCCTACCGCAAGGGGCTGGCAATCCGCGAGCGCCTCGCCCGGCAAGACCCGGCCAACGCGGGATGGCAACGCGACCTGAGCGTCTCGCACAACAAAATCGGCGACATCCTCAGCGCCCAGGGCGACCTGCCCGGCGCGCTGGCGGCCTACCGCAAAGACCTGGAAATCAGCGAGCGCCTCGCCCGGCAAGACCCGGCCAACGCGGGCTGGCAGCGCGACCTGAGCGTGTCGCACGAGAAAATCGGCGACATG
>JBAYVP010000174.1:0-10368 GCA_041674485.1 Sulfuricellaceae bacterium | reverse complement strand
GGTCATGCGGGCAAAAACAGACGTTCCACCGATTCACGTCCGCCCAAATATTCCTGCATTTGTAGGTGCTATATTAGAAAAACCCTGTGGGTTCAAGCCATTGTGGCAGATCAAAAATAACATTAATTTTGACAGTCTGCATGAAATTCTTGTCATGAAATGAGATCATTTGGCCGGTAAGAGACTAGAAAGCTCAGTTGACCGCTTGCCAGGTCGTATAACGTGATGGTTCTAAACAGCTTTGTCATACATTTTGCGTTCACCCATATGGTGAGAGCGCTACGGGCTGGATTGCACGGTTTTCCGGGCGCATGGCGGCGTTGCAACTCTTTGAGAAGGGAATGGAACAACCATTCCGCGTCGTTGCGCCTCTTGTGCCCAGGCCGTAAGGCCGTCGGGTATGCCCTGCACCCGGAAAACCGCACACTCCAGCCCGTTCAACTGAGCTTTCTAGGATAATGCAGACAAAATAAATCCATCCCCTTTGCTCGCATTTGCACAAACCGACCGTAACGTATCGATTAGAGAAAAAAACGGGCGCTACCGTGCCACCACGGAGCGCCCGTTTCATCCTGATTGAGTTATCTGGAAAGCGTCACTTCCGCCTTGGCAAGATCGCCCACCCAATTGAACCCGTTCCACACATCCTTGCCCGCCAACACCGGTATCGCGTAGAAAGTGTAGGTGCCGGTCGGCAATTCCAGCGGTATTGTCGAAATCGACAGCACCGAACCGGACCTGTCGGGAATTAATGTGTTTTCCAGATACTTCGCGGCTACTTTCCTGGCGTCCAGGGGCACAAAGGACGGCGTACCGAAGAAACCGGCTGTTTGCAGGAAAAACATATTGCCGTCGGGCAATTGCACCGCCACGTAAATGTCGAACTTGGATGCCGAGTTGAAGCTCTTCAGGCAATAGCTCACATCCAGCGATTCCCCGGATTTTTTCAAGGAATTGCCGGCTATGGTAATGCCGCTCAGGTTGGCGCTCGTGCCGCTGCAAGCCGTCGTCTTGATTGCCGCCTTGATGGTGACAGTCAAGTTTCCGATTTTGGTGACTTGCCCTTCGGTATAGATGACCGTCAACGTCACGGTAGTATCCGCCATGACCGTGGCAGCCGTCAACGTGCCGGTTGAATCGACGCTCGCCCCACTTCCCGATATCGTCCAAGTTGCTGCGTTGTCGGCTGTTTTGCTGCTGCCGTCGTTATACACCAGCGTGGCGGTATAGCTTGCCGTCTCGCCGCTTTTTACCGAACTCGCACCACTAATCAGCAGCTTGACCGGGGTCAGTATTGCCGCCTTGACGGCAACCATCGCGGTAGCGGTCTTGGTTATGCCGTTTTCCGTATAACTCGCGTTTATCGATACCGGCGTATCAGTGGTCAGCCCCGCGTTCGCCGTCACAGTGGAGCCACTAACAGTCGCCACTGTCGAATCGCTACTTGTCCAGATTGCGTTTACCGTATTGCTGGTGCTGTTGGTATAGTTCGCTGTTGCGGTGCAAACCGCAGTGCCACCGGCATTCAGCGAAGACGGGCAACTGGCGGTCAGGCCGCTTAATTGCGCAGGGGATGCCTTCACCAAAACGGTCTGCGTGGCGGTCTTCGTGATACCGTTTTCCGTATAGCTTGCTGTCAATATCACGGAGGTGTCGCTCAGCACGGCGCCGCTTGCTGTCACGTTATTGCCATTCACGGTGGCAACCGATGAATTGCTCGAAAACCAAGTGGCATTGACCGCGCTGCTGGCGCCGTTGCTGTAGCCGGCACTCACTGTGCAGGAAACGCTGCCGCCCGCGTTCAGCGAACTCGGGCAAGTTGCCGAAAGACCGGTCAGCGTCAGGCTGGATGGCGTAAATGAAGATGCGAGGGTATAGGCTCCGGTCGCAGTGCTGTTGTAAAGCTGCACCACTACGTAATAAGTGCCGGCCATTACAGTTCGGGTAAGGAGGAAATTATACGCCGCACCGCTGTCGTCATCTTGACCCAATGATTGCCCGCGACCATCCAGCAAAAATCCGTAAGTGTCGGAGTTCCCCGTCGTGGTAACAGTAAGCGAACCGCTACTCGGCACGTCAATACGGAAGTAGTCTTTGTCCCCTCCCGTCTCAATGCGTCCCGGTGTGAGGCTGTCAGGCTGTACGGTTGTTGCTGCCCCAATGCTGTTGCCATGATCGTCGCTTGGAATTACTGCCCTGACGATGACGCTCTGCGTAGCGGTCTTGGTTACGCCGTTTTCCGTGTAGCTGGCGGTGACGGTTACGCTGGCGTCGCTATAAACATTGGCGCTGGCCACCAGTGTGCTGCCGCTCACCGAAAGCACTGATGTGTTACTGGAACTGAGGCTGGCGCTGACCGTCTTGCTCGTTCCGTCTTGGTAATTGGCGGTGGTCGTGCAGGACGCGCTCGAACTTGCATTGATCGAAGCCGGACAGCTTAAAGCAAGGCCGGTAAGCGGCGGAACCGCAGCGCTAACGGTGACGATTTGCGTGGCAGTCTTGGTTACGCCGTTTTCCGTGTAGCTAGCGGTGACGACCACGCTGATGTTGCTGTTGGTGTAAAAGCTGGCGTTGGGCACCAACATGCTGCCGCTCACAAAAAGCACTGATGCGTTACTGGAGCTGAGGCTAGCGCTGACTGTCTTGCTTGATCCGTCTTGGTAACCGGCAGTGGTCGTGCAGGAAGCGCTCGAACCCGCATTGATCGAAGCCGGACAGCTTAAAGCAAGGCCGGTAAGCGGCAGAATCGCCGCGCTGACGGTGACGCTTTGCGTAGCGGTCTTGGTTACGCCGTTTTCCGTGTAGCTGGCGGTGAGGGGTACGCTGGTGTTGGTGTAAACGCCGACGCTGGCCGTCAATGTGCTGCCGCTCACCGAAATCACTGATGTGTTGCCGGAAACAAGACTGGCGCTGACCGTTTTGCTTGATCCGTTCTGGTAACTGGCAGTGGTAGTGCAGGAAGCGCTTGATCCCGCAATGATCGAAGCGGGACAGCTTAAAGCAAGGCTGGTGAGCGGCAGAATCGCTGCATTAACGGTGACGCTTTGCGTAGTAGTCTTGGTCACGCCGTTTTCCGTGTAGCTGGCGGTAAGGGTCACGCTGGTGTTGCTGTAAACGCTGGCGCTGGCCATCAATGTGTTGCCGCTCATGGTAACCGCTGATGTATTGCTGGAAGACCAAGTGGCGTTGACCGCGCTGCTGGCGCCGTTGCTATAGCTCGCGCTCACTGTGCAGGAAGCGCTAGCTCCGGCATTGAGCGTGCTTGGACAACTGGCCGAAAGACCGGTCAGCGTGGGTGGGGCGGCCTTGATGGTAACGCTTTGCGTAGCAGTCTTGGTTATGCCGCTTTCCGTGTAGCTGGCGGTGACAGTCACGCTGGTATCGCTATTTACCGAGTAAGCCGTCAGGTAACCGCTGGAGCTGATATCGGCGGCGCTGCCGCTGACCGACCAAGTGGGAGAGACGCTCTTGCTGATGTTGTCGCTGTAGCTGGCGTTCGCGCTAAATTGAGCTGAACCATTGGAGTTAACGGAAGACGCGCCAGAAACAGATAAACCTGTCAATGACGCTACCGCTAAAGCAGAGGATTTATAAAAAAACGCTTTGACGGTTGGAAAACTGTCAGTATTGCTCGCAGTGAAGTAGATGTCGCCGTTAGCCGCAGCTGAATCCGTCAACCCTCTCAAGGATTGCTCGCCGCTTTCGTTGGTCAGGTTGTAATTCTGTTGGAACGTCAACCCACCGTCGTTGCTCAAAGCGGCATAAACGTCGTAGTTGTTGTTTCGCCCGTCAGTCCAAGCCACTACCAGTTTTCCAGACGACCAAATCAGTTTCGGAGTGACTTGATTGCGGTAAGTAGACGACGAAGGATAAGCGTAGCTGAACGAAGAGCCTTGTAGATCGCTTACCGCAACCACCATATCGCCCTCATAATCGCTGGTGCTATCGCTATATGCGACCACAATTTTGCTGCGCGCGCTATCAATAGTCAGTTCATGGCCGTAACTGTAAATTTTCCCGACTGTTTTATTGACACGAACTGGATTGGTAAAATTATTCGAACTCTTAACAAGATTAATATTGTTGGAAGCGTATATATCGGCATACGTCACGTAAATCACACCGTCACTGACCGCAATACGACCTCCGTCTTCTTGTGCCGAGTTGTTGGTTACTTGTGTCTGTGATGAAAGAACCGAACCGCTTCCCAGCTTGGTGTAATAAAGATTAATGGCCGATCCGTTATATGCGCGATAAAGAACCCAAACATTACCGTTTTCCGTGGCGCATGACGGTTGATCCATCCACGAATAACTGCCGGGCAAAGCCGTGGCGGACTTGGTAATTGAACCGGATGTGGCTGATGCCGTGGCGTAATACATCTTGTCGTCATTCTGGTTTTCCCAGAAGAGATACAAGCTTCCCTGACCATCCGAACACATGGTCATTTCGGCGCCGTTCATGACGGGGCTGGAAGTCACCTGTGTTGTGCTGAAACTGCTGCCGACATTAAAACTGGAGTAAAGAACTACGCCGCTGTTGCTGTCGGTAGCTGCGACAAAGAAATTCTGACCATATTGCACCATGGCAGGAGTTTGTCCTCTACCGTTTCCCACAGAATACACTTGTGTACCTGCTGCCTGAACCAACCCCGTGAGGCCAAGCCACAATAGTAAAATTGCCAGAATAAACGGCGCGCTCACTGCCCCTGAACTCCGATTGCCCAATTCCATTTTTAGCCCCTTCGCTAAATCACAAAAAACCATCCAATATTGGCGAAATTTCAATTGATAAATTGCGCCAATACGAATTTACCGCCCCAGCGTAAAGTCCACCCGCGCCAGTTGCCCGACCCAGTTGAAGCCGACATTAACATCCTTGCCTGTCAACACTGGGATGGCATAGAAGGTATAGGTGCCGGTGCCCAAGTCCATCGGCAGGGTTGGGATGCTGAGCACCGTGCCGGATTTATCGGGAATCAGGGTGTTGCTCAAATAGGGCGTAACCTTGTTGAAAAAGGACGGCGTGCCGAAGAATCCGGTGCTTTGCAGGAAGAGCATATTGCTATCGGGGAGTTGTACCGCGATATAGATATCAAACTTGCTGGCTGAATTAAAATTCATCAGGCAGTAGTTGACATCCAGCGACTCGCCGACTTTCTTAAACGAAGCGCCGGACAAAGTCAGGCTGGAAAGATTGCTCTCCGTACCTGAACACCCCGTCGCTGTTGTCGTTGGCAGGGTGCCGGCAAATCCATCGGCCAACGCTGCACCGTTTGTTTGAGCCGCCATTACCAAAGCCAGGACTGGAGCCAAGCGCAATACTTTTTGTATGCGGGAAAACACGTTTCCCTTCGTGCCGGTTTGTTTCATATGTAACCCCATGAAATCTCAAACTCATCGAAAATGGTGCAGACCGCAGTCAAAGCTGAAAGTAACGCACCGGATGCTTGACGCAGCATCCGGTGCAATGACCTATCATGGAATAGCGTACTTTGCAGCCTTTACCGACCCAGCGTAAAGTCCACCTGCGCCAATTGCCCGATCCAGTTGAAGCCGACCATCACATCCTTGCCCGCCAATACCGGGATAGCGTAGAAGGTATAAGTGCCGGTGCCCAACTCCATCGGCAGGGTCGGGATGCTGAGCACATTGCCGGACTTGTCGGGAATCAAGGTGTTGTTCAAATAGGGCGTTACCTTGTTGAAGAAGGACGGCGTACCGAAGAATCCGGCGCTTTGCAGGAAAAGCATATTGCCATCGGGGAGTTTTACCGCGATATAGATGTCGAACTTGCTGGCCGAATTGAAGTTCTTAAGACAGTAGCTGACATCCAGCGATTCGCCGGTTTTCTTGAACGATGCGCCGGACAACGTCAGGCTGGAGAGGTTGCTGCCCGTGCCCGTACACCCTGTCGTCGTTGGGAGGGGCGTGCTGTTGGCCTTGACCATCACGGAAAGATTGCCGATCTTGGTTGCGTTGCCGTCCACATAGATGGCGGTGATCGTTACTGGCGTATCGGCGGTCAGGGTAGATGCCGCAGTAAGCGACCCGCCGCTGCTGATGCTGGCGCCGCTGCCGGTAGCCGACCAAGTGGGTGTTATCGTTTTGGTCGTGCCATCGCTGTAAACCGCCGTAGCGCTGTAACTGGTGCTGTCACCCGCTTTCAGCGAGGATGCGCCGGAAATCAGCAGCGAAGTCAGCGTAACCGTGGCGGCAGGCGTGCTTTGCTGCTGAGTAACGGTGACGGTCTGCGTGGTGGTAAGCCCGGCGGTATCAGTGGCGGTTACGCTAATGACGTTTTGGCCGGCAGTCAAATCGACGCTGGCAGAATAGCCGCCCGCGCCCATGACGAGGTTGGATGCCGCCTTGCCGGTGGTGGTGTTGGTCACGCTGACACTGGCGATATTGACGATCTTGGCACTGGAGAAAAGCGCCGCCAACTCCTGCGGCGTATTCGCCGCCAATACCTGGCCGCCGCCCGCGCTGGCCACTTGCGGATTGGAGCCGCCGTTTTGGCCGAGTTGCACCACGTTGACGGTAACCCCGGCAGCCTTGGCGCTGGTTGCCGCGCTGATAGCCGCACTATCCGAGTTCGGCGCGCCGTCGGTAAACAGCAGGATAATTTTGGACGCAGTCGCCCGCCCGTTCGCGCTCAGTTCAGCAACGGCGGCATTGATCGCCAGATCGGTGGCCGTGCCTCCATTCGGAGTGGGGTGGGCGGCTATCGCGGTATTGATTGCCTTGGTGGCATTGGCTGCCGTATCGAGCGGGACTTCCAGCTTGGCTGTGCTTGCGAAGAAAACCAAGCCCAGCTTGACATCCGAACCGGACGAGATGTTGTTCAGCAGCGATTGCAACGCGGTGAAGCGCTCATTGCTGGGGTCGCTGGAACTTAAGGAGCCGGAATCATCGACCACGATGACCATGTCGATGCCTTGGCCGCCGCCCACGCCGGCAACGGTGCCGAGCACGTCAACCTTGTCGCTGGTGAGTATCGCGCCGCTCAAAGGCGAGGCGATCTTGACCACCGGGCCGCTGGTTGTAGTAGTCGGCGTTCCGAATGTAAAAGCCGACGCCCCACCCGGCAACATCAACGCCAGGGCAAAAGCCAGCCCCACCCATTGTAGAAAATTGGCAAAACGGAAAAATCCGCGTTGCGCTTTATCGCTTTTCTTCATAGCTTTCTCCTTGGTTGACATGCAAAAAAACCGAATGGGCGTCTCGCCTCATGTGGCGTTGCCTGACGCTACTTTATTAAATTAACCTGCGCGCTGGCGAGGTTGCCGACCCAGTTGAATCCGTTCCACACATCCCTGCCCGCCAACACCGGTATCGCGTAGAAAGTGTAAGTGCCGGTCGGTAACTCCAGCGGCAGCACCGAAATCGACAGCACTGAACCGGATTTGTCGGGAATCAGCGTGTTTTCCAGATACTTTGCGGCTGTTTTCTTGGCATCCAAGGCAACAAAGGATGGCGTACCGAAGAAACCAGCTGCCCGCAGGAACAGCATATTGCCATCGGGCAATTGCACCGCCACGTAAATGTCGAATTTGGACGCCGAGTTGAAGTTCTTCAGGCAATAGCTCACATCCAGCGATTCCCCGAGTTTTTTCAATGAATTGCCGGCTATGGTGATGCCGCTCAAGTTCGCGCCCGTGCCGTTGCAAGCCGTCGGCGGGATGGGATTCACCTTGATGGTGACGGTTTTCTGGGCGGTTTTGGTGATGCCGTTTTCCGTGTAGCTTGCCGTGACGGTGACATTGGTTTCGGCGGTGAGTTTGCCATCCCCCGTCAACACGCCCTGGGCGTCTATCGTCGCGCCGTTGCCAGTGGCCGACCAGTTGACGTTTGCTGCAGGTTTGTTGCTGCCGTCGCTGTAAATGGCGATCAGGCTATATGCCGCCGTGTCGCCCGCCTTAAGGCTGTCGCTGCCGTTGACGACCACGCTGGTTAGCGTGGCAATCGCGGCCTTTATCGCAACCATCGCGGTGGCGGTCTTGGTTATGCCGTTTTCACTGTAGCTCGCGCTGATCGACACCGGAGTGTCGGTGGTCACGCTGCCGGCTGTCAGGGTGTTGCCGTTCATGCTCGCCACCGCGCTGTTGCTGCTCGTCCAGGTGGCGCTGACGGGATTGCTGGAACCGTTGCCGTAGCCTGCGGTGGCGGTGCAGATGGCGCTGTTTCCGCTGTTGAGCGTGGCCGGGCAACTGACGCCAAGGCCGGACAGCGTGGGCGCGGCGGCCTTTACCAGGACATTCGCGATGGCGGTCTGGGTGATGCCGCCTTCGGCGTAGGTGGCGGTGACGGTCACCTGCGTATCGCTACTCACCGTGCCGCCGGTCAGGACGCCGCTGCTGTTGAGGGTGGCGGCGTTGCCGCTCAATGACCAAGAGGAAGGAGCGACGCTCTTGCTGCTTGCGTCGCTGTAAGTCGCGGTGGCGCTGCAACTGCCGCCACCATTGGCCGTGAGAGTGGAAGGACAACTCAACGTCAGCCCGTTAAGGCTGGCCGTGGGGGAAGACGTGCCAAGAGACTGTCCGCCGCGAACGAGACGAACATAGAGGTAGTTCGCCTTATTGCCGGAGTAGTCGTTGCCAAAGTAGAAATTGACGTACCACGCACTGTCCGAATCGCCGGCATAGCCCGACGCCGACCAGAAATTGGACGTAGGAGTGTTCGGGAAAATCGTGCTGTTGATCGCCAGACTGTCACGGGTGAAATCCACTAGGGAACGCAATTCCGAGACAGTCGGTAATCGCCAGTCGCTTTTCCCGGCAAAGGCGCCGGTCAGTGCCGCAGCTTGGGTCCAAGTCATGACCGTCGCGGCGCCGGTACAGGCTCCACTGCTCCAGGCCTGGCCTTCCGCGCAACGCTTCCAGGTTAGCTGAGTCGGCGCATGGGTCACCGTTCCGTCAGCATGGTCCACGTAATCCGTGGTCGGACGGTTTAAAGCTAAAGTACCAAAAGACTGTCCGCCGCGAACGAGACGAACATAGTAGCTGTACGTCTTATTGGGGCTGCCGTTGCCATAGTCGAAATAGACGACCCACGCAGAGTCCGAACCGCCGGCATAGCTCGACGCCGACCAGAAATAGGACGCAGGCGTATTCGGGAAAATCGTCCCATTGATCGCCGGATTAAAAGCCTCCATCTCGGCAATGGATTGCAATTCACGAACAGTCGGCAGCCGCCAGTCGCTTTTCCCCACAAAGGTTGAAGTCAGCGCCACAGCCTGCGCCCAGGTGTAAGTCGCCGCCGTCCCGGTACAACTCCCGCCGTTCCAGGTCTGCCCCTCGGAACACCGCTTCCACATCAGCCCGGTGGTGTTGTGCGTCGCGGTCCCGTCGCCGTTGTCGGTGAAATCGGCGGTCGGCGTGGTGGGTGCAGCCAGTGCTCCCCCGCCCAGCCCAAAAAACATGAATATGACCAGCAAACGACGCCACATGACCTTACTCCTTTCTTTTAGTATTTTAAATACTACCCCATTTTGTCTACGCATACGACATTCAAATCCGAATATTTTAAAAAAAGCATGGCGCAGCAAAAATTAACCCTGTCCCAAGTTTGTTACGGAAAATATATGATGTTAAATCAATTTGTTATACACTTATTTGAATGTTGCAAAGAACTGTAGTACGACAACCATGTGATTATAAATATGTTATTTTGTTGAATGACTAACTTGGGCTGGAAAAGCGCCGCTGGCGCTTTCGATATTCGTTTATCCATGCTGATCGCGGCTACCGAGCAGGAATTGGGAATACCCGAAAGTACCCTGCCAGACGAGAAGGATAAATTAATTGCCAATTTTCACGCGATGCAGCCGAAGCAAAAAACCTCGTTCCGGGAACTTATAAAGCAATCGCGGCCAACCGGTAATATGGGCACTGTCCCACCCGCCGGACAGACTCCGAAATCGGTATTGCCCCGTGTACAGTCGGCGCGCAAAGGTGAATGCAGCCACGCTTACCAATACATAAAATGAGGATATATTTGCCTTGAGCCTCAAGCAGAGATTTGCCGGTCGTTCGCTTATGTGCTAACTTTACATCATGAATTGGACGATCACCTACTTCAACGAGCGCGTTGCCAGTGATATAAAGGACTGGCCGGACGGTCTATACGCTGATTTCCTGCGGCTTGTCGGCATGATCCTAGAAAGCTCAGTTGACCGCTTGCCAAGATGTGTAACATGGTGGTTCTAAACAACTTTGTCATCTATTTTGTGTTCACCCGTTTGGTAAGAGCGCTACGGGCTGGATTGCACGGTTTTCCGGGCGCATGGCGGCGTTGCAACTCCTTGCAATGGAATAACCATTGCGCGTCGTTGCGCCTTGCCCTGCACCCGGAAAACCGCACACTCCAG
>JBAYVP010000173.1:0-10439 GCA_041674485.1 Sulfuricellaceae bacterium | reverse complement strand
TGCTGGCCGCCGATTTTCGGGTTGGCGGGCAACGGGCTGTTGCCGTCGACGCCATGGCAGGCCACGCACACGCCGCCGGCGATGGATTGCGCTTTCGCCGGATCGGCCTTGGGCTGCGCCGGTTTTGCGGGTTCGTTGGCATACACTCCCGATGCGGCCAGCAAAGCTGCTGCCGCTGCCATCGCGATGGCTTTTTTCATTCTATTGCTCCTCGCCTTAAATTCGCTGATTCAGAAAAATAACGTGGCATTCTATAACAAAATTATCTTATGATGCTAGATTCGATTTGGGGGCTGGAGGCTAGAGACTGGAGGCTGGGAAAAACCCGACGCATTGCGCCGCATACTAGCCTCTAGCCTCTAGTCCCTAGCCTCATATGCCTTGCGCGGGGGAAATTGTCCGGTTGGATTACCCCCAGCGGGCGCACTGCCGCGTTGCAAATTGCTTGCGTGAGAATAACCACGCCGCGCAATTTGCGCCTTGCATTGCATCCCGCTGGGAACAATCCAATCCGGACAATTTCCCCCGCGCAAGGCATAAAACAAGGGGTTCGTTCATGTCTTTGTTCCAGCACGCCAAGTTTCTCACTTCCGCCAATGCGCTCACCGATTTGCCGGCGCACGGCGGTCTCGAAATCGCTTTCGCCGGACGTTCCAATGCCGGTAAATCGAGCGCGATCAATACGCTGGCCAATCGCAGCCGGTTGGCTTACGTCAGTAAAACACCGGGGCGCACCCAGCTCATCAATTATTTCGATCTCGGTGACGACCGGTTCCTGGTGGATTTGCCCGGCTACGGCTTTGCCGACGTGCCGGAGAAAATCCGCCTGCATTGGCAAAAAATCCTCAGCGCCTATCTTATGACGCGCGCCCCGCTGGTCGGCCTAGTGCTCATCATGGACGCGCGCCATCCGCTCACCAAGCTGGATTTCCAGATGTTGGAGTGGTTCGCCACCACGGCTAAACCGGTGCATATCCTGCTGACCAAGGCGGATAAATTAAGTCGCCAGGAGGCAACCGCCACCTTGCGACAAGTGCAGAGCGAATTGCGCGAAGGTTTTCCGCAATGCACGGTGCAGTTGTTTTCCAGTTTGAAGCGGCAGGGGGTTGAGGAAGCGGAAAGCGCCATCGGCAAATTGCTGTCCGGCGTGATCGCAGAATATGCCCGCGATGGCAACTATCCGGTTTGATTGCCACTCACCGCGTTGCATCCCGCTTAGGAACAATCCAACCCGGACAATTGCCACCGCGCAAGGCAAAAAAAAGCCCCCGGTAAAGGGGGAACCGGGGGCAAAAAAACCTTAACTAGCGTTAAGGCGCCCGCTCAGGGAGGTGAAGCGGGAGACGAAAGGGGTGTCGTCTGCGGGATTGGATTGGCGCCATGCAAAATAGTTCAAAAAATTTTTGCAAAATATCACATGGCTGCCGAACCAAGGTAAATTTGTTCTCGCCCAGAAAAAAATTATTCACCGCAGAGACGCAGAGACGCCGAGAAATCAATGAAAAGGGCAAAACCATTCAATCTTACAACCCATTGTTTTTCCTCAGCGCCTCTGCGCCTCTGCGGTGAATGGTTTTCCCCGTGCGAGAACAAATTTACCCTGGCTGCCGAACGTCTCCCGCAAACGCCGGAAACGGCTGGGTTATAATCTGCTTGCATAATTGAATTTAAGGAACAAACCATGCTTCCCTTGGGAAAATATCCCGCAAAACGCCTGCGCCGGATGCGGCGCGACGATTTTTCGCGTCGCTTAATGCGTGAGTCGGCGCTTAGCGCCGCCGACCTGATTTATCCGGTTTTCGTATTGGACGGCGCAGGCCGCGAGGAGGCAGTTGCGTCCATGCCCGGCGTCACGCGCCGGAGTTTGGATAAATTGCTGCTCCAGGCGCAGCGTTGCGTCGAACTAGGCATTCCGGCGCTGGCGATTTTCCCGGTGATTGAGCCTGCCCTGAAAAGCCTGGATGCCGCCGAGGCCTACAATTCCGACGGCCTGGTGCCGTGCGTGGTGCGCGCACTGAAGCAGCGCTTCCCGCAACTGGGCATCATTACCGACATTGCGCTGGACCCGTACACCAGCCATGGGCAGGATGGGCTGATCGACGCCGCCGGCTATGTGCTGAACGACGAAACCGTGGCGGTGCTGGCGCAGCAAGCGCTGACCCACGCCGCCGCCGGCGCCGACATCGTGGCGCCGTCCGACATGATGGATGGGCGCATAGGCGCGGTGCGCGCGGCGCTGGATGACGCAGGACACATCCATACCCGCATTCTGGCCTATTCCGCCAAATATGCGTCGAGCTTTTATGGTCCGTTCCGCGATGCGGTGGGGTCGGCGGCCAATCTGGGCGGCGGCGACAAGTACACTTACCAGATGGACCCCGCCAACAGCAACGAGGCGCTGTGGGAGGTCGGCCTGGATTTACAGGAGGGAGCGGATATGGTGATGGTCAAGCCGGGTATGCCTTATCTCGACATCGTGCGGCGCGTCAAGGACGAATACAAAGCGCCGACGTTCGTCTACCAGGTCAGCGGCGAATACGCGATGCTGAAAGCCGCCGCCGCCAACGGCTGGCTCAACGAACGCGCCTGTGTGCTGGAATCGCTGCTGGCGTTCAAACGCGCCGGCGCAGACGGAATCCTGACCTACTTCGCACTGGATGCGGCGCGCTGGTTATCAGAGGACAGAAGACAGAAGACAGAAGACAGAAAAAGCGTTCCTGTGCCGGTTCCGGGGGAATCCTGACCTGCTCCGCGATTGGTTGTCAGAGGGCAGAAGACAGAGGACAGAAAAAGCGCTCCTGTGCCGGCGTCGGGGGAATCCTGACCTGCTCCACGATTGGTTATCAGAGGACAGAAGACAAACTTCGAAGAGGAGACGGTTTTTTCTGTCCTCTGTCCTCTGTCTTCTGTCTTCTGAAAGTCAGTCGTCCATTTGTAGTGCTCTTCTTTCCCGTTCCAGCTTGATGATATAGCGCTGGATCATGGACTCCATGGTGCCGGGCAGGTTGACGAACATGCAGCCGGCGCGCATGACGCGCGATCCGTTTTTCAGGGTGATTTCGAAGGCATTGCGGATCTGCAGAGCAGCTACGATGGTGCCGGTTTCCGGGAGCACGAAATAACATCCCTGGTGTGTGGCGCCAATCTCGAATTTGAAGTGTGACGGCGGGTTGACCACGCCGATGCCGCCGATGCTGATGTCGGCGATTGCGAGATTGACCTTGCTGCCGCCTTCCAGCGGGAAGGTGCAAACCAAAGGTTTGGAGATGGGGGTCGCAAGCCGATAATATTCGCGCCGCTGGAGTTTTATCAAAGATTCCGGCAAGCTGATTTTGAACGCCGGATTACCATCGTAGCGGGTTTTTTCGATGCGATTGACCGTGAATTGGACTCTGACCTTGTCTTGCGCAGTGATGAAAACAATCTTGCGGGCTTCCAGTATCTTGCGGTCGAGCGCTTCGTTCGCGCCATAATCGAGTATGACCGTGTTGTTGTCCGCATCGACTTCGATAATCGAAGTCAGGATGAAATCGTTGCCCTGATTGAAATGCGCGGTAAGCCCCTCGCCCTTTTGCGCGATGGAGCGCAGAATGAAGGCGACCTCCTTTTTCGATTCAACAAGATATCTGCTGACATCGTCATCGGTGATATCAAGCGGCGATTGAGTTTGTCCAGGGTTTGCCATCTTTAAATCGTTACTAAAGTGCCCGCAAGTAGCCATGCCTTTCGTGTAGGCGATTTCCGGGAATGAACACGCCAAACTTGTGCCGTATTTTTGTTCAGCCACAAGGCTATGCAACGATTTTTGCAGCGCAGTGGATGAACAAGAAAACAAGTATGTTGGTGCGGCCATTCCCGGCAATCACCTTACCGCATGGCTCAAAATTTTTGCAAGTATATGTGGTTAGGCGGTCTCAAGCAACGCTTGTACTTGTTGCGCCTTGGCGCGCTCCATCGCTTTGCCGCCCACCGGGCTGCGCGGCGCCTGCCGCAAATCGTCCACGGAAAACACCGCCAGTTCGATTTCGCTCGGATTTCCCTCCAAAATCAATACTGGAATCATGCGGCCTTCGTCGCCGAAACGAAACCGCCGTTCCGTGGCGGCATAAGGAATTTTTCGGTTCAGCAGAAATAGCTCGACATCTTTCAGGCTGTTTGCGAACACATGCAAATCGATGCTGGAATGCCGGGCAGCCGTGCCATCCAGCACCGCTCCGGTCAAACTGGGAGAGAAATCCTGCAACAGGTGCATCGCCTGCAATGCCTGCGTGCGTAGCGTATGCAGGCGCTCGGCTTGTTCATCGCCTTGGAAAAGCGCCTGGTAAACGCGCAACTCCCGCTCGACCTCGCTATTGGTCGGCAGGTTGTGCGTGTCCGGCGCGCCCGATTGACGCGCCGCCTTGCGTTTCGCCGTATCGTAGTCGAGGATGCCGTCCTCGGCCATCAGGCGTGCCGCGAGCTGCGCCAGACGCTGGCGCATTTGGTTGTGTTTACCGGAATGTTCGAATGGGGGCATATTTTAGGGGCTAGGGATCAGGGATCAGGAATCAGGAATCAAGGGGTCAGGGGCTAGGGGTCAGGCTTGGGATCAGGGGCTAGAAAAAACCGGGGTGCTACACAATCTCTGATTCCTGATCCCTGATTCCTGATCCCTAGCCCCTACAAAAGTTGATCCTTCACGTCGTCCCGGAATTTTTCGCCGTCTTCCCGGTCGTGAGGTAGGTTTTCCTGGTAGAAAAATTCGGGAATGCCGCCTTCGGTTACGCGGGCGCCGCTCTGCGCGTCGATATTGGAAATGGCAATGCCTTCCGGCATGGGCAATATTGCTTCCGGCGCGTTCTTCAGCGCCTTCCCCATGTATCCCATCCAGATCGGCAACGCCGCATGGGCGCCGGTTTCCGCGCCGCCCAGCGAGCGCGGCTGGTCGAAGCCAATCCAGGCCACCGCCACCAAGCTGCCGTTGAAGCCGGCAAACCACGCATCCACCTGGTCGTTGGTGGTGCCGGTCTTGCCCGCCAAATCGTTGCGTTTCAGTTGCATGGCGCGGGTGGCGGTGCCTGAG
Source organism: Sulfuricellaceae bacterium (assembly GCA_041674485.1). Classification (GTDB taxonomy): domain Bacteria; phylum Pseudomonadota; class Gammaproteobacteria; order Burkholderiales; family Sulfuricellaceae; genus JAGXQV01. The sequence continues at coordinate 5,377 of JBAYVP010000173.1, read as the reverse complement.
CGCACCACATCGCGCATCAGGCTGGACATGATGAAGGCGTTGCGCGGGTCTATCGCCTGTTCGCTGCCTTCATCGCCGGCGCGTAGCGGCTTGGCCTGCGTCAGCACGACGCCGCGCGCATCGACGACACGCTCGATGTAATACGGCTTGGGACGATAACCGCCACTGGCAAACACCGAATAGCCGGTCGCCATTTGCATCGGCGTCACCGATCCGGCGCCCAGCGCCATGGTCAGATAAGGCGGATGGCGCTCGGCGGAAAAGCCGAAATGGGAAATGTAATCCTGCGCGTATTGCGGCGTGATGGATTGCAATATGCGGATGGAAACCAGGTTTTTCGACTTGGTGAGGGCGGTTCGCAAGCGTATTGGGCCGGCGAACTCTCCGTCGAAATTCTTCGGCTCCCACGCTTGACCGCCGGTTTCCGCCGGATCCAGCACAATGGGCGCATCGTTGATCACGGTGGCGGCGGTAAAGCCTTTTTCCAGCGCGGCGGAATAGATGAACGGCTTGAAGCTCGAACCCGGCTGGCGCCATGCCTGGGTCACATGGTTGAACTTGCTGCGGTTGAAATCGAAACCGCCCACCAAAGCGCGGATTGCACCGTCGGCGGGGTCCATCGACAGCAGTGCGGATTCGACCTGCGGCAATTGGGCGATGTGCCACGCGCCTTTTTCGCCCTTCCTGACCCGAATCAGCGAGCCGCGACGCAGGCGCATTTTTTGCTCGGCCTTGTCGCTAAGCGCTTTCGCGGCGAATTTCAGACCGTCGCCGCTGATGACGATATGCTCGCCGCCTTTCACGTAAGCCTTGATTTCATTCGCGCCGGTCGTCAGCGCAACGGCGGGTGACAAATCGTTGCTTTCGTCTACCTCGGACAGCGCATCCTCCAGCATTTCCTCCAGGTTGGCGGGGTTGGCGGAAATATTGATGTAACCCTCAGGCCCACGGTAACCGTGGCGTCGGTCGTATTCCAGCACCCCCTGGCGCAATGCCTGATTGGCGGCTTCCTGATCGGCGCGGCGCAACGTGGTGTAAACCTTCAAACCGCTGTTGTATATTCCCTCGTGATATTGTTCGTACATCATCTGACGCACCATTTCCGCCACATAATCGGCTTTCACCTCGGCGGATAGCGTGTCGTGCCGCACCGTCGGCGGCAATTGCAGCGCTGCCTTGAACTGGGCGTCATCAATGTAGCGCAGGCTGAGCATGCGGCGCAGGATGTACTGCTGGCGCAGTTGGGCGCGCTTCGGGTTGGCCACCGGATTGTAGCGCGACGGCGCTTTGGGCAGGCCGGCCAGCATGGCGAATTCCGCCACGCTCAATTTCTCCAGCGGCTTTCCGTAATACGCCTGCGCTGCTGCGGCGAAGCCATAGGCGCGCTGGCCGAGATAAATCTGATTAATATAGAGTTCGAGAATCTGGTCCTTGCTGAGAAAATGCTCGATCTTGAAAGCAAGCAGCATTTCGCTGAACTTGCGCGTGAGGGTTTTTTCGCTGGACAAAAAGAAATTGCGCGCCACCTGCATAGTAATGGTGCTGGCGCCCTCGCGCGCACCGCCGGCAGTCAGGTTAGCCAGCGCCGCGCGCGCCACGCCGAGATAATCCACGCCGCCATGCTGATAAAAACGGTCGTCTTCGGCGGCGAGTATCGCCAGGCGCATCAATTTTGGCACATCCGCGATCTTGACCAGGGCGCGGCGCTCCTCGCCGAATTCACCGATCAGCGCGCCATCGGCGGTATAAACCCGCAACGGAATTTTTGGGCGATACTCGGTCAACGCTTCCAGCGAAGGAAGATTAGGGTAGGCGAGTATCGCCGCCAACGCCAGCAGTGAAGCCAACATCCCGCCAACCGTCAGCATCGCCAGCAAGGGAAACAGCCACCATTTTTTTGACATGTTTATTTTAGTCTCTAAAATTCTCTTTACATAAAGCATTTTACCGCAGAGGCGCAGAGGCGCTGAGAAATACAACACAAGGGAAAACCATGCTTTTCTCAGCGAAATCTCTGCGGCTCAGCGCCTCTGCGGTAAAGCTTTTTTGTTTCGGCTGGTCCTGCTTACAGGAAAAACGTGCAAATCGCACCTGCGTATTTCAGCCGTCTATCAGCACCGGCGCAAACCCGCCTTGCGGCGTGCGGAAATTGGTGGTTTGTCCCTGATAAAGCCGCGCCGCAACCAGTTGAGTGACGCCGGCGTAGACGTAATGGCGGAAATCCACTTTCAGCGAGACGGGCGTCGCCGCGTCGCACAACAGGCGTTCGCTCGGCGGCACGTAGGCTTGCGCGACATACTGGCCTGTGACGATATCCTGCCAGACGCGGCGCGTCAGCTTTTCGCCGCGGTAAGCGCCGCGCCCGCCGAAACCGTGGATAGGCTTGAAAAACAGGCGACGCCGTTCGCACCACAGCGCTTCGGCGTTGCCCGGCGCGACTTCGACGGTGGACGGGACGCTACGCACCAATGCGGCCATCGCGGCGTCGCCGGCGCCCATTTGGCGCAAGCGCGCGGCGTCGCACAACCAGGCCAGATTGCGCTTGTCGGCGTACAGCGCGTGGGCGCGCGGGTGCGGCGTCACCACCGCAGCGCCGTCCAGGTAAGCGTGGCGCAAGGCCGCGTGGGCGGGCTGTTCCAGCATGAAATCGGTGACGCGGTTGTAAACCAGGTCTATCGCCGTCTCGCCATGGCGCAGAACGCCATCCCGATAAGTCAATGCGCCGGCATCCGCCACTTCGGCCTGCAAACCGTGGCGTCGCAGCAACGCCTGGAACAGCAGGAATTCCGGGTAGAGATATTGTCCCGCGGGGTCGTCGTCCACAATGGCGACCGTGCGTAGCGGTCGGTCGCCGCGCTGGAGACGCCATTCCTCGCGGAACATCGCGACAAAGGCGTCTTCCCGGCTTGCCGCATCCGCGTTGCCGCCCACCAGCGCATGTGCCAGCAGAATATTGAGCAAACCGCCGCCGGCATTGGTGTTGATTTCGATGAGCTGGGGCATCCCGTCTGTGAGGTGAAAATCGTAGCCGAGAAAAACGCCGCGCGTCCCCGGATCGAAGCGGACAATCGGCGCGGAACGGGCAAGCACCGCATCGCGGTAGGCGGGCAGCGCCACCACGGCTTCCACCGCAGCGATAGTGGCGCGCATTTGCGCCTCCTCCTCCCGCGCAAGATGCGCCGCCGACAAGGCGAACAAATACGGACGTTGTTCGAGCAAGGCAAGGCAAGCGCTTTCTTCGTCGCAACGCTGCGTGAGCGAAGCGCGCAGCCGGGAAAAATCGACAAGAGGCAAGGCGCTCGGGGCGCCCGCCTGTTCCGGGCTTATCGAAGTGGGCGGTTTTTCCAAACTGGGGGCTTTCATTGTTATTTTAGAATGGGCGGCAAAGTAGCACCGGGCGTCACCGGGTGTCAACCTGCTGCCCGCGTATTCCCTTGCGTCATGCAAGACGTAGCGTGACATATGGCGCGACTGTGCCATATCCGATTTTTGACAGCCCGTCCTTGCGACGGGCTTTTTTTGGCGAGACGAAATGGCGCATTTGATTGCCATTGGCGCTCCCCCACAAAAAACCCCAAAACACCCTCCCAATAAATTGTTTATAAAGGTTTTTTCAATGCGTTCACCCGGCAATTTCGAACAGCAATCTTTCCTTTCGCCCCCCCCCATGCTATTCTGAATATTTTTTTATGACATCATCCATCCTGTATGTACGCCTGCCGTGCTGGAAGATTTATCCCGGCGGTGTTATCTATGTTGCCGATTACATCCACAAGCAGCGCCCCGGCATCCAGCAGCACCTTCTTGATCTGGCTCTGGTTGAACCGTCGGAACGCAAGCGGGTATTGAAAGACTTGCTGACCAAGATGAAGCCCGACATGGTGGCTTTTTCCTGGCGCAACATGCAGTCCTTTGGTCCGCACCCGGAAGACGATGCGCTGGATGTGGTGATGGACTTCGACTACTCGCCCAACGTGTTCAAAAGGCTCAAGGCAGCCAAGAGCGCGCTTTCCATCATTTACGATTACACCCTCAGCCGGTTGAGTAATTTCGGCTACATGAAAATGGTGCGCAAAATGCTTCCCGAGTCGCGCATCGTGGTGGGGGGCACGGCGGTATCGATTTTCGGCAAGTATGTGGCGGAAAAATGCCCCGACGACACCGTGATCGTCGTCGGCGAAGGCGAAGACACCATGCTGTCGATTGTCGATGGCTTCACTGCGCCGGTCGGCGAGTTTTTTTACAAGGATCGCAACGGGCGCGTGGAGCATCGCGCCAGGGCGGAGTACTTCGACTTAAGCCGGCTAACCGCAGTCGATTTTCCCTATGTCGAATCCATTTTTCCCGATTTCCACAGTTATATCAACGACGACTTTGGTGTGCATACCAAGCGTGGATGTCCGCTGAAGTGCAACTTCTGCCTGTACAATAAAATCGAGGGCGCAGCACAACGCTACCGCGACCCGCAAGAGGTTGCCAAAGAAGTAGAGGTGTTGAACAAGCAATACGGCGTCAAGAACATCTGGTTCACGGACGCCCAATTCTGTTCCACCAAGAAGAGCACCGTGCATGTCGAGCAGATTCTCGACGAACTGCTGGCGCGAAAACTCGACATCAGTTGGTCCGGCTATCTCCGACTTAACTTCCTGACGCCGGAAATCGCCCGCAAGATGCTGGCAACGGGTATGTGCAGCGTCGATTTGTCTTTCACCGGTTCGCAGGAAATCATCAACAAGATGACCTTGGGGTATAAACTGGACCAGCAGATGGAAGCTTTCCGCATGTTCAAGGCGAACGGCTTCACCAACCAGAAGATCAAGCTATACATGCCGTTGAACGCTCCCGGAGAAACCATACAGACGCTGAAGAAAACCGTCGAAAAAATCAGGGAGCTTTACGACATGTTCGGGCGCGACAACGTGCTGCCGTTCATCTTTTTCATCGGCATCCAGCCCGGCACGCCGGTGGAAAAACAGTTGATCAGCGAGGGCTACCTCAAGGCGGGCTATAACCCGCTCACGCTCAACCCATTCATAATCAAACGCCTGCTGTACAACCCGCAACCTCTGGGACGCCTCATCGGCCATGCCTATCTCGAAGCGGCCAGAACTTCGGACCCGAACAGCGAGTATATCGGACGCGCCACCATGGACATCATCGAACGCGAACTGAGCCTGATGACCTGAGCAATAATTCATATTGTCAGGCTCGTAAAGATGCTCCGCAGCTTTTTTGGATAAACATTTTTTTATCCAAACAGGTTAAATTTTCCCTGGGAATTGGGTACAATCGCGGGGTTTTGTATTTCAAAGCTTCCGTCATTGGGGATTTTAGAATTATGAGTGTAAAAAAAGAAGTGGATCGCAGCAAACGGCGG
>JBAYVP010000172.1:0-10464 GCA_041674485.1 Sulfuricellaceae bacterium | reverse complement strand
CTCGTAGGATGTGCCGACGCTAGGAGGCGCATCGTTCGCGCATCCCGGCGGCAATACGCGACCGATGCGCCTCGTTCCTCGGCACATCCTACGGGCTGTTCCAATCACATAGCGGCTTCTGCCCATGTATGCCTTTCGATTCAGGACGCTGGAGCGTCCAGAGCTGCATTCCCACGCCGGAGCGTGGGAACGATCAAAGAATGTGCCGTAAATCAAGCACTGGCGCGGTTCTTCAGGCAGTGCGACCAGGTAGGGTGGATAAGCGAAGCGCATCCACCTGAACATTCCGGGACACCGTTCGGTGGATGCGCTTCGCTTATCCACCCTACATCCCGTTTGGTTCCGGCTAGTCCTGCTTAGGAATCACAACTCTTCCTTTGCCACCAGCCCATGCTCCACGGCATACACCGCAGCCTGCACCCGGCTGGTGAGGTTGAGTTTCTTGAGTATGCTCTGGACATGGATTTTCACCGTGCTTTCCGCCACGCCCAGCGCGCGTGCCACTTCCTTGTTGCTGGCGCCGCGCGCCAGGTGGGTGATGATTTCCTTTTCGCGAGGGCTGAGCTTTTCGTGTTCTTCGGTCGGCAGAGGCGCTCCGCTCTTGGGTTGGGTGCGGAATTCCTGCACCAGTTTGCCGGTCATCTGGGGCGACATTACCGATTCGCCGCGCGCCGCGCGTTGTATCGCGTCGATCAGGTAGTCGGTTTCGATGTTCTTGAGCAGGTAGCTGGTGGCGCCGGCCCGCAGGCAATCCACCAGGTCTTCGGCGTCTTCGGAAACGGTGAGCATCACCACCCGCGTTTCCGGCGCTTCCTCGATGATCAATTGCACCGCCTCGCGCCCGCTGATCCCCGGCATGTGCAGGTCAAGCAGCACGATGTCGGGTTTGAGCGATTTGGCGCGTTTGACGCCTTCCAGCCCGTCGCCCGCTTCCCCCACCACTTCAAAGCCGCCGTCGCGCTGGAGCAGCAACTTGATGCCGCTACGAAACAGGGTGTGGTCGTCAACGATGAGTACGCGTATTGGTTTCATATTTCCTTCTGGAGTCTATCCAAAGTGAAGCGTACTGTGGCGCCGGAGCCGGGCGCGGAAAGGATTTCCAGGCGTCCGCCGATGCGGTGCGCCCGTTCCCGCATGATGTTCAGCCCCACATGGGAGTCACCGCGATCCAGCCCAGGATCGAAGCCCCGCCCGTCGTCCTGCACGGATATCGCATAGCTGCCGGCGCGCGCCAGATCCACGACCACCTGTTTTGCGCCGGCATGTTTGCGCACGTTGGACAGCGCTTCCTGGACGATGTGCAACACCTGGGTTTCGTGGCCGGGATCGAGCGGCGCGCCGGAGCCGGAAACGTTGAAAACGGTTTGGATGCCGGTTTGCCCCTCGAATTTTTCCAAGGTGCTGCGCACGGCGCCCTCCAGGTCGGATTGGTGAACGCGGGTGCGGAAATGCACCAGCAGTTCGCGCACGTCGTCGTAGCCTTCCTGTACGCCTTCGCGAATGTTCGCGGCGCTTTCCAGCGCCTCCGGGATGTTGCCGCGCTTAAGCGACCCTTCCAGCAACTGCGCCTGTATGTTGAGAAAGGCCAGCTCCTGGGCGATGCTGTCGTGCAACTCCTGGGCAAGCAGATTGCGCTCGCCGAAAACCGCCATTTCCTTTTCGCGGGAAACCAGTTGCTGGTTCTCTATCGCTGCGCCCAGATGCTGGCCGACGGTTTCCAGCAGGCGCATTTCCTGGGGCGTAAAATCCCGTTTGCCTGAATAATAGAGATTGAAAATGCCGATAAGCCGTTTCTTGACCCGGATGGTGAACACCGATACGGTGCGGTAGCCTTCCCGCGTGCAATTGTAAAGCAACGGGATGCTTGATGGGCGGCTAAGATCGAAGATCACCGGCTTCTCGTCCTTGGCCGCTTGCCCGCATACGCATTCGCCCATGCCGATGCAGGTTTCCTCTTTGAAAAATTTGTCCGTCAGCCCTTCCGTTGCGACCAGATGGAGAGACTGGGATTGAGCGTCCACCAGCCGCACCGCGCCGCCCTGGGCGTTGAATTGGCGCACCAGGCGGCGCAGGAAGCTACGGCACATTTCCTCCACCGATGCCGGCTCATTGAGGAAGGCGGTCACCTCGTAGAGCAGCGCGAGTTCCTGGTTTTTCTCCTCCAGGCTGTGGGTTTTGGCCTCTACGCGCTGTTCCAGGGTGGCATAAAGATTCTCCAGGTGGTCGGCCATATGGTTGAAACCCAGCGCCAAATCGCCGAATTCATCGCGGCTTTCCACCGGCACGCGCACGGCGAACTCCCCTTCCGCCATGCGGCGTATGCCTTCCTGCAGCTTGGCAATAGGTCGGATGATGAGCAGAAACATGAGTAGTATGAGAACCGCAGTGCCCACCACGGCCAGCGCCACCAGGGCAAGCTGGATGGAGCGCAACTGGCTGGTCATGCGCGCGTTGTCCTGCTCTATGCCCAGCACCAGATCGTTAATCATGGCCACGAAGCTTTCCAGCGCCGGGCGGTAATCGCGCAGCAGGCGATTGCGTTGCGTGGGACTGGCATTTTTCAACACCTCTTCCAGCAACAGTTTAATATGGCCGTTCCACTCCCGGTGGAGTTTTTCCATCTGTCCGCGCACCCCATCGTTTTTGGGCAGGAACAGCGGGCGTGTCGGATCGCCGCGCTCCAGGCCGGCTAACGTTTTCTCGAAAAACGTCATCTCGTTGTGTACTTCCCGTTCGAAAACGTCGGCGTCGAGGCGATTGTAAATATCGTGGGTAAGCAGGTAAGCGAGGCGATAAGAGCGCATCCGCAGGCTGCCGGCATCGTTGATCGCAGCCGCTCCCCCCTCAAATTGCCTGGAAACGTATAGCGTCGAACTGATGGCAACGAGCGCCGCCAGGAAGAATGTCACCAAGGTGCTGACCAGCTTGGTGCTGAGTTTTTGGAATTGTCCTATCATCTTAAGGGGCGAACATGGAATAACTTTAGGCTCATGTTGGGTTTTGAGGGCATATTTCGGGTTGCGGTAAAGGCTGTTTTAGCCTTGGTGATAAAACGCATTCTCGACACCTTGCATTTTGTATATGCCAAGAAACGTCACAACCTACATTATTTTTAATCCGTTCACCCTTCGCCCATTCGGCGAAGCTCAGGGCAGGCCAGGCTCAGGGCGAACGGATTAAAAATAATGTAGGTATAACCTCAGCTCGTAGGATGTGCCGAGGAACGAGGCGCATCTGTCGCGTGTTGCCGCTAAGATTCGCGAGCGATGCGCTTCCTGTCGTCAGCACATCCTACGGCACTAAAAGTTGTGGGAGCTGCGGCGGCGCCTCGCCGTGAACAGACGCAGCCATTCGCGGCGAGGACGCCGCTCCCGCAGGGGTCAATGGCTGGTCCCGGCGGAATGGGTGATCTTGTTGAAAACGTTGTATTTGCCGGATGGCTTTTTCATCGGCAGGCGTTTTATCTCCTTCAGCGTCGCCGCATCGTAGATCACCAGCGCGCCGTCGTTTTCCCAGATGCTTACCAGCGCGTATTTGCCGTCGCGCGTGAATTCGACATGCGCGGCAGTCTTGCCCGGTATCGGGCGCAACACCTTGGCGACCTCCAGGGTGCGTTTGTCGATCAGGGTCATCGTATCGCGGCTTTTCGGGTCCATGGTGGCAAAGCCGTCAGTCCAGGCGTAGGGCGTGTTTTCATGGCTGCGCATGAAAAAACCCGGCCCCGGCGTCTTGATCTGTTTGATGGTTTTCCAGCTTTCCATGTCGATCACGCTGACCAGGGAGGCTTTCAGGTTAGGCGTGGCCATCACCGGATGGCCTTGGTATTCCCAGGTGATCCCGGAACCCAAGTGCGGCATGCCGGGCAACTCGATGTCCGCCACTTTTTTGCCGCTGTCGAGATCGATCACCTGCCCCATTTGTCCATCGCGCGCCGCACCGATCAAGTGGCGATAGGGCTGATCGAAAAAGAAATCGTCGAGATAGTTTTCCACGGCGATACGGCGCACCGGGAAATCCTTTACGGTGGTGGAAATTTCCCACACTTCCTTCACATCCTTGAGCGCTGCGACGAAGCTGTCGCGCGGTGCGGCTTGATACACCGCCGAGATGCGCGAGCTTTTGCCGTCAATGCCCACGGCGGGAATCACCTTGATTAGCGAGAGATCTTTGGCATCCAGCAGCACCAGCGTATGCGGCAGATAATTGCCCACCAGCAGCGTTTTGCCGTCGCCGGACACCGCGACATTGCGCGTGTTGATGCCGGCGCGCACCTCCGCCACGGTTTTAAGGTTGTAAATATCGAATTTGCTCACCCAGCCGTCACGCGAGGCAAAATAGACGAAACGCCCGTCGGGGCTGAATTTCGGCCCGCCGTGCAACGCGAAGCGCGTGGGGAAGCGGAAAATGGGTTCGAATTTATCGCCATCGAGTATAGTCGCATGGTGGTCGCCCACTCCTACCACCACGAACAGATTGAGCGGGTCTGCTGAAAATATCGGCGTATCCGGCAAGCTGCCGGGCAGCGCGTGTTGGACATGCGAAGTAATGATTTCGTAGGCGTCCCATACCGGCGTCTCGGGCAACGGGGTATAGACTAAATCGACCAACTCGTCGATTTCCCCCTTGGAAAGCTTATCGGCAAACCCTGCCATTTGGGACGCCGCGCGCCCCTCCGCGATGCTTTTAAACGCCTCGGGACGGCGCAGGCGCGCCAGATTTTCCGGCAACAAAGCCGGCCCACTGCCGCCCAGGCGGTCGGCGCCATGGCAGGAAGCGCAATGGTCGGCGTAATTCCTGCCGACATCCGCATAGCCCGGCGCCGCCCACAGAGCAGCCGCACCAAGACACAACAACAGGGATTTAACCGGCGTCATTTCGTTTCCTGATTATTTTGCGTATCCGTGAAGAACTGGGGAGCGTAATCACCAGCGCCAATCCATGGGCTGCGGCGTTGGCGGCAAGAACCTTGTCGAGCGTGGCGAAATGGCTGGCGTTCAGACGCAAGGCCATGGCCAGATGCAGGGAATCGCCGGCGCGCAGCCCTGAAGCGGCATGACGGCACAGTTCGCGGCTGCGTTGATGGTCGGCTTCCGTTGGAACGACGAAAGATGGGAAACAGGCGGCGAATGCGTTGATATCCGCAATCGCCGCCATCTGCCCGGCGTGATCAAGCTCGCCGCGCCGCAGCTTGATCGCCATGGCACTATCGCACTCCAGCAGCGTCCAGGTCGAGAGCAGTAGCGTGCTGCCGCTCTGGGCGGCAAGCCACGCCTGCGCGATGTCCGTATACGGTTCGCGCGTGTGCGCGGCCACCAGAACGCTGGTATCCACATAAACACGCATTGGGATTTCAGTATCTTTCTTCTTCGCGCAGCAATTGGGATGCCGGCGTAGTCATCGCTTGCCGCGCCAAGCGTGCATTGACGCCGGCAAAATGGCTTTGCAACCACTCGGCGCGCGCTTTTTTACCGGCAGGAACCAGTTCGAGCGTCCCGCTCTGCGTCGTCGAACAATCAATCATGGCGCCTTCCTCAAGCGCCAAGGCACGGACAACATCGGCAGGAATGCGCACGGCCAGGCTGTTGCCCCATCGGGAAACGGTTAGCTGCATGGTGACACCTCGATGGATAAACATGATTTTTGCATTGTATATCTTTTTAGGGGCTAGAGGCTAGGGGCTAGCACCCCCAGCACCTCCTCGTCCGTCAAATAGCAGGCCGGGTCTTCCGCCCAGGGGTCGCCTGTCGTCTGCCACGCCCGCACCCTGGTGTTGCCGCCGCAGATGGCGAAGTGCTCACACGCGCCGCAACGCCCGCCTACCTTGCGCGGCTGGGCTTTCAGTCCGGCCATGATGGGGTCGGTGGTGTCCTGCCAAATCTCGGAAAATAGCCGGTCGCGCACATTGCCCAGGTTGTGGTTCCACCACATGGTGTCGGGATGGACGTTGCCGAGATTGTCGATGTTGGCGACATTTACTCCCGACGCATTACCGCCCCATTGCTCCAGCTTGGCGCGGATGTGGGGCGCCAGATGCGGGAAACGGCGCTGCACCCATAGCAGCAGGTAGACGCCGTCGGCATCGTTGTTGCCGGTGACGAATTCCTTGTGCCGGCCTTGTTGCCGGTCGCGTTGGCAGGTGTCGAACAGCAAGTCCATTGCTTTACGCGTGGTCTGGTGGAACGCGTCGTCTTCGCGGTTCTTGTTGCCGCGTCCGGCGTAGTTGAGGTGGGACAGATAAAATTTGTCTATCTCCTCAATTTCCAGCAATTGCAGCAGCCCAGGCAAATCCTGGAAATTATCCTGGGTCAGCGTAAAGCGGATGCCGACCTTGATGCCGTGCGCCTTGCACAGGCGTATGCCCTTCATGGACGCATCGAACGCCCCCGTCATGCGGCGGAACCGGTCGTGCGTCGCACGCATCCCGTCCAGGCTGACACCGACATAGTCGAAGCCGATCTCGGCGATACGTTCGATGTTGCGTTCGTCGATCAGCGTGCCGTTGCTCGACAACGCGGTGTAAAAGCCTTGCTGCCTGGCGCGCGCGGCAATCGCAAAGATGTCCGGGCGCAACAACGGCTCACCGCCGGAGAGGATCAACACCGGTACGCGAAAGCGCTTGAGATCGTCCATGACCTGGAAAACCTCCGCCGTGCTCAACTCGCCGGGAAAATCCTTGTCTGCGGAAATCGAGTAGCAATGCTTGCAAGTGAGGTTGCAGCGCCGAATCAGGTTCCAGATCACCACCGGCCCCGGCGGCGAACGCTTGGCGACTAGCGGTGTGGGCGCGGCGATTTCCTGCATGAATTGGGAAATTCGGAACATGTGTTGTTTGTTTTAAAAAAACTGAGAAGTGTCTTGCCGATTGGGTTAAACCTAAACCGGACGAGCCGGAACCAAAAACATTTACCGCAGAGACGCAGAGACGCAGAGACGCAGAGACGCAGAGATTTTGTAGGGTAATGGCACGGTTCACCCTCCGTTGTATTTCTCCGCGCCTCGGCGTCTCTGCGGCAAAAAAGAATCACCCGGAGAGCCGCGCCAGTGCTTGATCTACGACACATTCTTCGCAAATAATGTGAAGATTTGGTCGATAAGTGACTAGAAAGCTCAGTTGACCGCTTTCCAAGATGCGTAACATAGTGGTTCTAATAAACTTTGTCATCTATTTTGCGTTCCCCCGTATGGTGAGAGCGCTACGGGCTGGATTGCACGGTTTTCCGGGCGCATGGCGGCGTTGCAACTACAAGAGAAGAGAATGGAACAACCATTCTTCGTCGTTGCGCCTCTTGTGCCCATACCCGACAGCCTACGGCTTGGGCACAAGAGCCGTCAGGCTGTCGGGTATGCCCTGCACCCGGAAAACCGCACACTCCAGCCCGTTCAACTGAGCTTTCTAGGTTAAAAAATCAGTATTTCACGAAAAGCACAAAACCAGGCAACGGGTGCGAAATAACTTTCCATTTTTCTGATTATACTTTACTTGACCAAAAATAACCGGTTTTCAATGGACTGAATCCGGGCTAGGCCGGGTGGCGTCCTGCACGGCATCCAGCACCAGCGAAAGCAGTGCCTGATCCAGCCTTTCGTGCCATTGCAGTCCTATGCTGCGCTCGACATTCAAACCCGCTACCGCCACGGCGACCAGGTCGACCGGGACGAGGCTTTGCGGCGCCAGGGTCACGGCATTCCCGGCGCGAATCAGGCGAAATGCCAGGTCTTCGCGCTCGACCCGTGCCCGCACCTCCAACTTCACGCCCGCCGCCCGTAGCTGCGCCCGTCCGACGGCATCCAATTCGCAGCGCGAACGATGCACGAAGGCTTGTTTCGCGAGTTCCCGGATCGGAATACCTGCGCTCATCCCAGCCAAGGGATGAGCGGGCGCGACGACGGCGACCAGCGGTTCGCGCCACAGCACCCGTGCGTTGGGGGCAAGGTCGTGGACATTGGTCCAGGCAAGGTCCACCCGTTCCTGGGCGAGCCATCCGGCCAGCCGCTCCACGGAGCCTTCCCACAGGTCGATCCGCAGGTTCGGCTCGCGATCTCCCAACATCCGCAATACGTCGGCGATCGCGTCCTGCGGCAAGGTATCGAGGATGCCCAGGCGCACCCTGCGCCGCGTCGTGGATTCGCCGAGGAAATCCGTGTGCGCGGCTTCGCATTGCCGGAGAATATCCAGCGCGGCACGGTAAAAGCGCCGACCAGCCGGGGTAAGGCGCAGCGGACGGTTGGCCGGGCCGGAACGGTCGAATATCTCGCCGCCGAGTTCCTGCTCCAGTGCCTTGAGGCCGGTCGAGATCGACGGCTGGGATAGGTGCAGGCGCTCGGCGGCCTTGGTTACGCCACCGTAGTCCATCACGGCCACCAGAAAACGCAGATGCTGGATTTTCAAGATAGAAAAGTCCTATGCGGAACAATAAAAACAATCGATTTTTATTATATTCCGCTTTGCGCTAAATTGCCTGCCAGCAACACTTTTTGTGAAAAAATCAATTGGAGGCCGTATGACTGGAAAACTACCCACCCTGGAATTTTTGCGCAGGCAACTCGATGGCAGCCTTTCCGGCAATGCCCACACGGAAATGCGCTATCCGACCGCCATTTCGGAATTCCTGGGCTTTCGAATCACCGAAATCGACGCGGGCTATGCCAAACTGGAACTGGATGCTGACGCCGAAATGCACGGCAATCAGCAAGGCACCGTACATGGCGGCATGCTCTGCGAATTGGCCGATGCCGCCATCGGAACTGCGCATTCGACGGTTATCGCGGAAGGGGAAACGTTCACCAGCATCGATCTCAAGGTTAGTTTCTTCCGTCCCGTGTGGAAGTCCGTCTTGACGGCGACGGCCAAACAAATTCAACATGGGCGGACGGTCACCCACTACCAATGCGAAATCACCCGTGACGACGGGAAAACGGTGGCACTGGCGATGAGCACGGTGATGACGCTGCGCGGGGATGCCGCAAAGGGGCGCTGAACGATCCATCCGTACAAAAAAGGAATTCCCATGAGCAAGATAGCCGACACACCGGAGCCGCCGTATTACGCGGTCATTTTCACTTCCGTCAGGACTGACGGCGACAACGGCTACGCCGAAGCCGCCAAACGCGTCCTTGAACTCGCCCGTCAGCAGCCGGGATTCATCGGTTACGAGGCGGCGCGTCAGGAGATCGGCATTTCCGTATCCTACTGGGAATCGCTGGAGGCCATCAAAGCCTGGAAGGAACACCCGGAGCACCGGAAAGTGCAGGCAATGGAGGCGGTGTGGTACGGCGAGTCGCGAATTCGCGTATGCAGGGTCGAGATAGATTATTGACTTCCATGGAGAAAACAAATGCCCTTCCCGACTCATGGCAAACGGTCAACTGAGCCTTCTAGGAGCCTGTCGGACTTAAAGAGTCGAAGCGAAAAATGAGCTGGTCGAGGGCAGATTTTCCCGCTTTTCAAGCCAATAGTTATTCATATTGGCTTGAAAAGCGGGGAAATAGGCACCGACCAGGTCATTTTGCAGCCGATTCCTTTAAGTCCGACAGGCTCCTAGGATGAATCCTTGCCTGTCGCAAGCCAGCGTAGCCCGGATGGAGCTTGCGGAATCCGGGTCGCCGAAAGGCGAAATAGATGGCCGGGAATACCGCCGCCGTGCTCCCTACCGGGCGCTACCGGATTCCGCAAGCTCCATCCGGGCAACATCAGCCAGCGAATAACACAAGCGTGGGGCCAGGCATTACGCTTTACACAGGCGTAATCGAAATAGATTTCAAATGCAAAACGTAAGGCCTGATCCCATACTGTTCAACAATTTTCAAGCGTGGCGCACGGTATGCGTTTCAAAGGTGATGCCGAGGGTTTTCCGGATTGCCGAGAAGACGGCTGACAAGCTTTCCATTGTCGGATTTCCGCGCGCGGAAAGCATGCGGTGTACGCTTTTGCTCGGGCGGTTGGTCGCTACGGCAATTTGTTCGAATCCCACAGTTGCGTTGACAACATCGCGCAGTAGCAAGCGGGCGGCTTCGGCTTCGCCATTGAGGAACATATCCGTTGCCTCCCTTAGCAAAGCCTCGGCAAATGCCGGCTCAGCCTTGATCCGGGTTTGTATCGTTTCACTGGAATCCACGGTGAGGCGTTTCATGTTTTATCCTTTTTTATCTTTCATTACGCCGGACTTGCGGGCAAAGTATTCATCCCGCAATTCTCCGGCGCGTTTGATGTCGGCTTTTTGGCTGTTTTTCGTGCCGCCCCCAAGCAGCACAATCAATTTATCGCCGTCTTGAACCAGGTAAATTCGTATCCCCGGACCCCAATCAATCCGAAATTCGCGGAGTGTGCCGTCTATGGGTTTTATATACTTTGCGCGGTCACAATTTGCGCATTTATCCATCGTCTCGCGGGCGCGCTGCTGCGTTGCAAATTGCTTGTGTGGTAATGCCACACGGCGCAATTTGCGCCTTGCATCGCATCCCGCG
>JBAYVP010000171.1:0-10478 GCA_041674485.1 Sulfuricellaceae bacterium | reverse complement strand
TGGTGCATGGTTGTAAGTGCGGCACTTTCGCGCTTACAACCATGCAGACTGGGCTTGTTTTGAATATTTGCCATCACCGAACATGATTATCAGTCCATCAATTTAGCTGACCAGACTCACCACAATCGCCACCCGTCCAGGAAGCCTGGGTGGGCACGTTTTTTGTGCTCACGCGGTCAAAGGCGGGCATTTCCCGCCGGGTTGGGGTTCCAATGGCCGCACCGCGTGGGCACAAAAGCGTGCCCACCCTACCGGGCGGAGCAAGTCATGGGAAAGGCAATAAAGCAATGGTTTAAACATCAATGATGCATGGATAACTTGAGCACCCTGGCAAAGGGCGGCGCGATTTTTATGTTGGCACTCCCTAATTGATTTTCCTTACTTCCCAGCCTTAGTAAGAACGACGCTATTGAACCCCCCTGCACGAATATTGCTGACTACCAGACGGTCTATTCGATTGCTTCCACCATATGCATTAACCAACAGTTGATCTGCTATGGTTAGAGTAGTATCAGGCAATAGACCGGGCATCATGGGAACACTGCCTTCATCGCAATTAATAGACTCTAGACTGAAAGGACGAAAGCCAACTTCCGGGCTGGAACCGGAGGGGCTGGATGTAAAATTGCAATTATGGTATGTAGCCCCTAAGTAGGTAGCGGTTTTCGGCGTTGTATAGGTCGAAAACACGCCCGACCCGTACCCCCCATTTGACGGTGGAAATGTCAACGTAATTTTCCCAGTGTAGTCACTCCCACTAATCCAGGTGCCTGTAAGTGCATCGTCAAAGGAAGTCTGGTCTGGGAAGCAGCTAAAATCCGGCTGAGAAGCCAGGTCCATGCGGATTCCAGGATCGCAGGCGCCGGAACCTGTGGCGCCCCGAACCAAAAGAAAATTGTCGAGCTTGACCTGGATGCCATAATAGTAAGTGCCGCCGATGTTAAGGACAGGCAAATCCAGAGTTCGGGAGCTATCGTTGTAAGTTGGCGTATCCGCCAAGCTATCAAAGCAAGCGGTTGCGAGGAAAGCAGCGATAACCACACAAGGAAATTTCCAATTTTTTCTCATTTCAAGTAGCCCTCAAAATACTCGCCAAAATCACACGTCGCATGTATGGACAAGCGAAGAATATTAACGATAAATGAGCGAGCCGCAAAGAAATACCGATATATACAAGGAATATTCAGTTTATCGATGAGGCTCGCAAAATATAGGTACGATACGACACAATCAACAAGGGTGGGCGCGTTTTTTGTGCACGCGGTCAAAGGCGGATATTTCCCACCGGATTGGGGTTCCAATGGCCGCACAGCGTGCCTACCCTACCGGGCTCCAGTAATTCCTCAACGTACCATTTTGTACCGCTGGCTTATTGGGTAAAAGTCATATCAAGGAGTGTCCATTTAAAATATGGTTCATTTGGGGTTGCGACAAGAGAGCCGGTTGAAGTGACACTCTTGCCACGTGGATCAAAAGCAACGAAGATACTACGTAAAGAATTCCCGCCAACCCACCAACTGTAAACCATAAAATTTCCATAGTTGTTTCCTGCATCAGGTGATCCAGGAAAAAAATGGGCAGAGTATTGGCAGCCCAGAGTTTGATTAACCTGTTCAAGCGTCATGCCGAGAGCAATTTTGTCATATTTTGCCTTGGGCAACGTATCGGGACAATCCTTAGGTGGCGCTCCAGCACCGCCGACTTTGTTGCTGGCACCGATGTCCACAACCTTAACATCATCTACTTGCACCGTCAAGAAGGTATATGCAGTATCGCCAACAATCACGTAGGGTAAAGTCAGTTCTTTTTTATTAACATCGTAGGTTGCATCTGTGGCAAAACAGGCTGAATGAAATAAGAATAAGAAAAATATCGAGAGAAGTTTTTTCATGATGGTTTTCCTTTCAAGGTAAAGTTACTCGTGCATGACGCGAACGACTACATTAGTCAATTAGCTTTGCTGGCATCAAATCCTGTTTTGCCATTTCCCTTGAATGTAACGTAACCAAGGGAAATGGGACGTGTCAATTTAGATCAGAGTTGCCAATCAGCCACAACCAGAACTATTTCCTGAGCAGTGGCAGGTAACCCCCAAGTGTTAAAGAAAGTCACGCCCCACTTCTCCTGAGCCATGCCGTAACTCGACGGGGCGAAAGCCGCACCCCGTGAACCATATGTTTGACGATTATCGGATGGGTTGTAAACGTTCTTTACGCCGTTTCCAGCATAAAGAGTGGCCAACCCCCCAGCAACACCAATTGCTGTACTTGATATAGTACTTCTCAGATACTGACTGTATCCAAAATTGACATTATCTGGATAAGCGCAATTTCTGGATGAATAGGTACTTGTGCCTTGAGTAGTCACAGGTGAAACAACAGCACTGGCAGGTACTCTGACGTTGATTACTGTTATGCAGATTTTCCCACCCGCATTGGCCGCAAATGCATTTTTGGAACTTTGTATCCCATTCTGAATATTCTCCGTACTTTCAATGAATTTATCCAAATAGGAACCATGCGTAGAAGACAAATGGACTCTTTTCTCTTCAATATCTTTATTTAGCAATTCAAACATCTTGCTCGCAGGAATTGAATAATTGTATGTCGGTATTTTTCCAATCTGCGAGAGGCTAGAGGGTACGCCATCTTCGTCAAGAACGGTGGTAACATCAGCAAAAGATAATGTTGAAAACAGTCCCAATAGCGCTACAGATAATTTTCTCATTTCGGTTCATTTTTCATATGCAGCGGAACGGCGCTGCCCCGTTTTATTTCTATCTTTGTTATTGCCCGACGTCAGTTAACCGCTACCGCCAATATCAATCCAGCACGCAAAGATCAGATGTCCATCCGTAAAGCCCGAAAGCTCCCACCGCTCCCGAATAAAACATCACAATATCTGAGCAGTTTAATGTTAATATTCGAACGATGTAACCTGTAAACTTTTACAGGTTGACATTTTTCAAATATATCGGATGATGATGCCTGCTTGGATTTTTCCTGCCGGGCAAGCGCATCAATCGCGATCTCCGGCAGCCTAGCCGTCAGGTCGGATGTGCCGCCTTTGCGGACTGCGCCTTATTTTGACGATCCATGTTGCCGAAACAGATTGAGGTGTTTGGAGAGGGGCGTTACCGTGAAAACCTGGCAGGAAGATCAACTTAATGCGCTGCATGGCGTTAAGTGCGAGCACAAGCTATTCGAAATGATGGTTACGTTGGCGCGCGATTTCGGTTTCGATTATTGCGCCTATGTTTTACATATCCCATTTCCTTTAACCCGCCCTGGGGTAAAGATATTCAACAATTATCCTGTCGCATGGCAAACACGCTATCAAGTACAAAACTATCTCGCTGTCGACCCGACAGTGCGGCACGGTTTGCGTTCGTTATTGCCGGTTATTTGGTCCGATGATTTGTTTCTCTCGTCCCGTGAATTTTGGGAAGACGCCCGTTCGTTCGGGCTGAATGTCGGTTTGGCGCAACCTTGCCGGGATGAAAACGCTATAGGTGGGATGCTGACGCTGGCGCGCTCGGGCGAACCGCTTTCAGAGGCGGAACTTCAGGACAAGGGCAGCAAGATGGCGTGGTTCACTCAAGTTGCACATTTGGAGATGTCGCGCATCTTATGCGCCAAAACGATGCCTGAGACCGAGGTTCCGTTAAGCACACGGGAGATTGATGTTCTGAGGTGGACAGCGGATGGCAAGACTTCCAGCGAAATATCGGACATCCTTGATATTTCGGTGCGCACGGTCAACTTCCATCTTGGCAATGCCACAGTCAAACTGAATGCCGTCAACAAGACGGCGGCGGTGGTTCGGGCGGCGCTGCTCGGGATGCTGCATTAAGGTGGTTTCCGGAAATCATCTTAATTTCCCAATCTCCAGGAACAGTTGGGCGGTCATGCCGTTGCCCGTATTGTCGAGACAGATGGGTAGGGTGGATAAGCGAAGCGCATCCACCTGAACATTCCGGGGCGCCGTTCGGTGGATGCGCTTCGCTTATCCACCCTACCATTGCCGGCTTACGACTCGTCCGGCTTAGGATGATCCTAGAAACCTCCGTTGAACGGGCTGGAGTGTGCGGTTTTCCGGGTGCAGGGCAAGGCGCAACGACGCGCAATGGTCGTTCCATTGCCTTCTCAAGGAGTTGCAACGCCGCCATGCGCCCGGAAAACCGTGCAATCCAGCCCGTAGCGTTCTCACCAAACGGATGAACGCAAAATATATGACAAAGTTGTTTAGAACCACTATGTTACACATCTTGGCAAGCGGTCAACGGAGGTTTCTAGGATGATAGCCCACGAACCGGCAATTCGGTGAGCCATGCGTTTTTTCGGTGCGAATTGCGGCATAGAGCCGCTGATTACGCTAACTCAAACCTACAAACTACATTTCCACTATGACTCAACCTATTCTAATTTTCGGCTACGGCAACCCCAGCCGGGGCGACGACGCTATTGCCCCGGAACTGCTTTCCCGGCTGGAAGCGCTGCAACCCGCCGGGGTCGAACTGCTCACCGATTTCCAGTTGCAAGTCGAACACGCCCTCGACCTCAATGGCCGCAAGCTGGCGCTGTTTATCGACGCGAGCGTGTCCGGCGCAGCCCCTTATGTGTTTTCCCCCCTGTTGCCGCAGCAGGACAAAAGCTATTCCTCCCACGAAATGAGCCCGGCAGCCGTGCTGCACGTCTACCAAAAAATCAACGCCAACCCACCGCCGCCCAGCTACCTGCTGGCGGTGCGCGGCGAATTTTTCGACCTGGGCGAACCACTGAGCAAAGCGGCTGCGGCCAACGCCGATGCGGCTTTTGTGCTGTTGCAAAAGCTGTGCGCCGATCCGCGGAAAGAGGCGTGGGAGCGCTTGCTGGCGGGTAGCGGTGGATAAGCGATAGCGCATCCGCCGACTGATTCCAAAAAACATCGTCCTGGAAAGCTCAGTTGACCGCTTGCCAGTCAAGTAGGGTGCAATATTGCGAAGCGCATTGCACCGGGTGGTGAGGGAGCGGCAATGCCGGATACGCCATTCACCATACGGCGCACTGGTTAGTGCGCCCTACACGGACTTTTATATTCCGAAATTTTATCGAAGATAAATTCAAATGAGGCTTGTTGGGGGAGATGGATTAACGGCAAATAATCTTCGCCCAGTACATAGGCCTCGATGGCATATGCTGTATGGTTGAAATGCAGGGTTTCTATCGCCTTCACATTTCCAAAGCGAGGGTGCGGCTTGTCGACAAGCACCCTCCGCGAAATGAAATTGATTAATTCGAAACGAGCCATTGCGGCATCAAAAAGTGGCAGCACGTCAGACTTCGAAATACTCCCTGAAGAAAGAAGTGCCATGAAGCATTCCTTCACATCGCTTTTTATGAAACGAACTTGATTTGGCATCAGAAATCCGCATTTATTTACAAAGCTCGCTTAACTCCGCCCGCATTTCTTCGGGTGAAACAGTTTCCCTGAGATAGATTCTTTTTCTCTCGGCCAATTCCTTGCGGGCTTGATTGTCCGCAGGCGCCTTCAAGACTTCCCCCTTCTTGATGTCGTAAAGTCGTGTTCTGAGCGCCATCTTGTAAAAAGGTCCGGCACGCACGCCGACGCCGACAATCGCGGGCTGATAGCCCCCTGCGGCGGAACTCCCCCCGCCCCGCGCTTTTGAGAGCGGCGCTAATTGTTTGGAAACGAGAGATTCAAGAACTGAAACGCGCTGTTCCAGTACGGCGGTTTTATCTGCGGCGGAACGCGATGAGGCTCCGATTCTTTTTTTCAAGCGTTCGACCAATAATGGCTGAATGTTCATGATTGTTTAAATCCATTTCAAAATAAATGCTGTGTCCATCGCGGATTATATCGAAAAAATGTTACTTAGCGATGCTCGGGATGCTGTAATAATAGGGTAATTTCCGAAAATCGCCTTATTTCCCAATCTCCAGGAACGGTTGGGTTGAGAAATAGAGCACCATGGCGATGAACGCCACATAAATCGCGAAGCGTAGCGGATTTTCCTTGATGACATCAAGCATTGTCCGGTTCATCGCGTTTTTTTGCAGCAGGGCGTATTCTTCCCTGACTCTGATCAGGCGTTTTTTCTGGTATTCCGCGATGAGCGCACGGGCTTGCGGCAGTTGTTCCTCGTCATAAAGCCAGATGGCCGGCATCGATATGCCCCAATTGCCTTCGGGGGACTCGTAGAAGTCCAGCGCATGGCTGGTCAGCAATTCCCGAACTTCTTCCGCCTCGTCGTCGGGCACGTTGTGCAAGGAAAATAGTCTGGCCGCCATTGTGAAATCTTTACGCGAGTGTACTGTCAATCGGGCAGGGTAAATTTGTTCTCAGCACGGAAAAAACCATATCACCGCAGAGACGCAGAGACGCTGAGGAAAAGCAATAGGTTGTAGAATTTAATGGTTTCACCATTTTCATTGATTTCTCTGCGCCTGAAGCATCTCTGCGGTGAATAGTTTTTTCCTGAGTGGAGAACAAATTTACCCTGGTCAATCAAGCGCCGCTACTTGACGCTGATTTGCATTTCGCCCGCGCGGACTACTTGGCCGGTGCGGATTTTGCAGGTCTTGCGCAGTTCCATCTGGCCGTCCACCAGCACTTTTCCGCCGGCCACCATGGCTTTGGCCGCGCCGCCGCTATCGCAAACGCCGGTCAACTTAAGGAGATCGTCCAGCTCGACGAATTCGCGGGTCAGATTGAATTCAATTTGTAACATACTATCCTTTATCACGGATCAAAAAACCGGTAGCCGTTATCCTAGTACAGCGGCGCGCAAATATCGACAACATTATCCTATAAGCCCAGTTGAACGGGTTGGAGGCTGGAATATCCGAAAACCGCACACGCCAGCCCGTTCAACTGAGCTTTCTAGGTTAAAATCATGCTTTCCGAATTTTTGTCAATCACAGCAAGGTCTAGCCTATAATTTCCAGCCTTGCGCCCAACCTGAATAATGACATCCATGGCCGACTATAAAGACACCCTTAATCTTCCCGACACCCCTTTCCCGATGCGCGGCGATCTCGCCAGGCGCGAGCCGGGCTGGCTGAAGAACCAGCAGGAAAAACAGTTGTACCGGCGCATCCGCGAGGCTTGTGCGGGGCGTCCCAAGTTTATTCTGCACGACGGCCCGCCTTATGCCAATGGCGACATCCACATCGGCCACGCGGTCAACAAGGTGCTCAAGGACATTATCGTTAAAGCCAAAACTCTGGCCGGATATGACGCGCCCTATGTGCCGGGCTGGGATTGTCACGGCTTGCCGATTGAGTTGCAGGTGGAGAAGGCGCACGGCAAAACACAGGCTCCGGCCAAGTTTCGCGAGCTGTGCCGCGACTATGCCCAGGCGCAGATTGCGCGGCAAAAGGCCGATTTCATCCGTCTCGGCGTGTTGGGCGAATGGGATAATCCTTATCTTACCATGGATTTCAAGTTCGAGGCGGACATCATGCGCACCCTCGGGCGGATACATGCCAACGGTTATCTGTTTCAGGGGCAAAAGCCGGTGCATTGGTGCGTGGATTGCGGTTCCGCGCTGGCGGAGGCCGAGGTGGAATACGAGGACAAGGCATCTATGGCTATCGATGTGGCTTTCAGAGTACAGAAGACAGAAGACAGAGGACAGAAAAACCTGCCGCAATGTTTGTCTTCCATCTTAAATCTTCAAGCCGCCGATATTTTTGCGGTGATCTGGACCACCACGCCGTGGACCTTGCCGGCCAACCAAGCGGTGTGCGTACACCCGGATTTCGTTTACGATATTATCCTGTGCGAAAAGGGGTTCCTGATCCTGGCGCGCGATTTGGCGGAGGCCTGCATCACCCGCTACGGTTTCGACGCAGTGGAGGTGGTGGGAAGCTGCAAGGGCGCGGAACTGGAAGGGGTGATGCTGCATCATCCGTTCTATGATCGCTATGTGCCGGTGATCTGCGGCGACCATGTGACGCTGGACGCCGGCACCGGACTCGTGCATACCGCGCCGGCGCACGGCCTGGAAGATTACGCGGTCGGCGGCAAATACAAGCTGTTGGTGGATTGTCCGGTAGGCGCGGACGGCAGGTTTTACGATAAGGTGGCGCTGGTCGGCGGCCAATCGATCTGGGCGGCCAATAAGACGGTGGTCGAGATCATGGCGCAAAGCGGCGCGTTGTTGCTCGAAGAAAAGCTCAAGCACAGTTACCCGCATTGCTGGCGGCACAAGACGCCGGTGATTTTCCGCGCGACGCACCAGTGGTTTATCGGGATGGATTCCAGAGGACAGGGGACAGAGGACAGCGGGCAGACTTTGCGCGAACGCGCCATGCAGGCGGTGGCGACCACCGAGTTCTTCCCCGCTTGGGGGCGCGCCCGGCTGGAGGCGATGATAGGGAATCGTCCCGATTGGTGCGTGTCGCGCCAACGCAACTGGGGGGCGCCGATGCCGCTGTTCGTCCACAAGGAAAGCGGCGCATTGCATCCACGCACCCAGGAATTGCTGGAACAGGTCGCGCTACGCGTCGAGCAGCAAGGCATAGAGGCCTGGTTCAGCCTGGACGCCAAGGAACTCTTGGGCGACGATGCGGAAATTTACCAAAAAACCGGCGACACTCTGGACGTGTGGTTCGATTCCGGCGCCACCCATGCCTGCGTGCTGAAACGGCGCGACTATCTGGCGCATCCCGCCGATCTTTACCTGGAAGGCTCCGATCAGCATCGCGGCTGGTTCCAGTCCAGCCTGTTGACCGGTTGCGCCACCGACGGCGTTGCGCCCTACAAGGCGCTGTTGACGCATGGTTTCGTGGTGGACAGCAACGGCCATAAGATGAGCAAGTCCAAGGGCAATGTGATTGCTCCGCAAAAGATCGTGGATACGCTGGGCGCCGACATTCTGCGCCTGTGGGTGGCTTCCACCGATTATTCCGGCGAACTGACGATTTCCGACGAAATCCTGAAACGCGTCACCGACGGTTATCGGCGCATCCGCAACACCCTGCGCTTCCTGCTCGCCAATCTGGCCGATTACGACCCCGCCCATCATGCGCTACCGGTGACGGACTGGCTGGAAATCGACCGCTACGCGCTGGCGCTGACGCGCAACCTGCACACTGAGTTGACCGACCATTACGCCAAATATGAATTCCATCTGGTCGCGCAGAAACTCGCCGGCTTTTGTTCGGAAGACATGGGGTCGTTCTATCTCGACATCCTCAAGGATCGCCTCTACACCGCCGGGAAAGACTCGGTTGCGCGCCGCTCGGCGCAGAACGCGCTGCATCACGTCACCCATGCCTTGTTGCTGCTGATGGCGCCTATCCTGTCGTTTACCGCCGACGAGGCGTGGGAGGCGTTAACCGGAAATGCCGACGATAGCCTGCTGCTGCACACATGGGAAGACGTATTGCCGCCCCAACTGGAAGAAACGGTAATCGCCGCGCGTTGGACGCAATTGCGCCGCCTGCGCGCCGATGTGCAAAAGCAGTTGGAGGAAGTGCGCGTGGATGGCGCAATCGGCTCATCGCTCGCCGCCGAGGTGGATTTGTATGCAATCGGCGAAATTTACGACCTGCTGGCCTCCTTCGGCGACGATCTGCGCTTCGTCTTCATTACCTCGCAAGCGCGCCTGCACCTGGGAGACCATGCTCATGCAACGGTCGGCGAGGTGGGGGTCGGCATCATCACTAGCCCCAGCGCCCATGCCAAATGCGAGCGCTGCTGGCACTACCGCGAGGAGGTCGGCGCGGACAACGCGCATCCAGCGCTGTGCGGGCGCTGCACAAGCAACCTGTTCGGGGCGGGCGAGGCGCGGCGCTATGCGTAACTGGTGGAGGTGGTTGGCGATCAGCGCCGTCGTCGTCGCGCTCGACCAGATCGCCAAGCAGTGGGTGGTCCATGCCTTCGTCCAGGGCGAAGTGCTGCCGGTGATGGCATATTTCAACCTCACCCTGGCCTACAATTCCGGCGCGGCGTTCAGCTTCCTCGCCGACGCCGGCGGCTGGCAGCGCGTATTTTTCACAGCCATCGCGGGCATCGCCTCGGTGGTCATTATCCACCTGCTGCGCAAACACCCCCAACAAACCCTGTTCTGCGTCGCCTTGAGCCTGATCCTGGGCGGCGCGTTGGGCAATCTGTGGGATAGGCTGGCTATCGGGCAGGTGGTGGATTTTCTCGACTTTTATGTAAACAATCACCACTGGCCCGCCTTCAACGTCGCCGATTCGGCCATCACTGCGGGGGCGACGCTATTGATTCTGGACGGACTCAAGAACAAATCGGATTAGCAGGATTCTCCAGTTCCCGGCACGGAAAAAACCGATTCACCGCAAAGGATGCAGTGTTGGATATTTCCGTGCTTTTCGTGGACTGGAAAGTAAATATTCGGTAAACCCGTCCCCCATACCGCGAATACCCATGACGCCGATACCCATGGACCGATGTGACTGAATGAGTTACAGTCTCGTTATGGGAACTGCACGACTCAAAGCCGA
>JBAYVP010000170.1:0-10530 GCA_041674485.1 Sulfuricellaceae bacterium | reverse complement strand
GTTGCAACTACAAGAGAAGGCAATGGAATGACCATTGCGCGTCGTTGCGCCTCTTGTGCCCAGGCCGTAAGGCCGTCGGGTATGCCCTGCACCCGGAAAACCGTACACTCCAGCCCGTTCAACCGAGCTTTCTAGGATTATAATGCCCATATCACTCGCCACCACATCCACCATGCGTCCAACCATAGATCGCACCGTCGCCCAGATCGGGCAAATCATTCTCGGCAAGGAACGGCAGATACGCCTCGCGCTGGCTTGCATACTGGCGCGTGGCCACCTGCTGATTGAGGACATGCCCGGCGTCGGCAAAACTACGCTGGCGCATGTGCTGGCGCAAAGCCTGGGGCTGAATTTCAACCGCATTCAGTTTACCAGCGACCTGTTGCCGGCGGACATCCTCGGCATTTCGGTGTATGAGCGCACCACCGGCGCTTTCAAGTTTCATCCCGGCCCGATATTTGCGCAATTGATTCTCGCGGACGAAATCAACCGCGCCACCCCAAAAACCCAAAGCGCGCTGTTGGAAGCGATGGAGGAGCGCCAAGTCACGCTGGAAGGCGAAACCCGCCCGTTGCCGGAGCCTTTTTTCGTCATTGCCACGCAGAATCCCGCTTATCAGATCGGCACTTTCCCGTTGCCGGAATCGCAGCTCGACCGTTTTCTGATGCGCATCGAGCTTGGCTACCCCACCGCCGAGGCGGAGCGTGCGCTGCTGCAAGGCAGCGACCGGCGCGAAATGATCGCGCAGTTACCGCCTTGCCTAGCACCCGGAGAGTTGATCGCGATGCAAGGCGCGGTGGCGGCGCTGCATGCGTCCGACGCGTTGGTGGATTACGTCCTGGCGTTGCTGGTGTTTTCGCGCCAGGCGCCGCAGTTCGATTACGGGCTATCGCCGCGCGCCGGCCTTGCGCTGCTACACGCCGCCAAAGCCTGGGCGCTGATGGCGGGGCGCGATTTCGCGCTGCCGGAAGACGTGCAGACCATACTTCCCGCCGTGGTCGGCCATCGCCTGCGCGGTTTGGATGCCGCCAACGTCGGCGAGCAATTGATCCGTGCCGTGCCGATACCTTGATTGCCAATCTTGAACCTGGAAAACGTATGGTGAACGTAAGGCATATATACTTTGCGCGGCCACGATTTGCGCATTTATCCATCGTCTCGCGGGCGCGGCTTCCGCGTTGCAAATTGCTTGTGTGGTAATGCCACGCAAGCAATTTGCGCAGCAATCGCATCCCGCGAGACGCGGCTAAATCCGTAAATTGTGGCCGCGCAAAGTATATTCATATGTCCGACTGAGCGAAATTCGCCCTGGAAATTTAACAGCCGGGTAGGGTAGGGTAGGGTAGGCACAGCTTTACCGCACCCATGCGGATTAACGCGGTAAATTCCGCGTGGGCACAAGAAACGTGCCCATCCCACCGGGCTTGGCTATACGGTTTTCTAATCGAAAAGAGCAATAAACCGTAGCATTACCAATATTGCCGGTCTGGTTTGTCCTTTAGCTCAAACCGTCAACACCTCGAATTCCCTCCTTGCCTCGCGTGACGCAACGCGTTCCGCCCATGGGTCCTGCTCGATTTGCAATGCGTGGAGCAGGCGTTGGTAGAGCATTTTGCGGTTTTCCGCGTCTTCGACTACTTTTGCTTTTACGTAGTCCAGGCCGACACGTTGCACCCAATGCACGGTGCGGTCCAGGTAGCGCGCTTCTTCGCGGTAGATTTGCAGGAAAGCGCCGCTGTATTCCAGCACTTCTTCAGCAGTTTTGGCCTTGACCAGGAATTCCGCAACTTCGGTCTTGATGCCGCCGTTGCCGGCGACGTAGATTTCCCAGCCGGAATCGACGCCGATCACGCCGACATCTTTGATTGCGGCTTCGGCGCAGTTGCGCGGGCAGCCGGAGACGGCGAGCTTGACTTTGTGCGGCGCCCACATTTTCCACAGCGTTTTTTCCAGGCGGATGCCCATGTCGGTCGAATTTTGCGTGCCGAAGCGGCAGAATTCGCTGCCCACGCAGGTTTTCACGGTGCGTAGCGCCTTGCCGTAGGCGTGGCCGGAAGGCATGTCGAGCTTTTCCCACATCTTCGGCAGGTCTTCTTTTTTCACGCCGAACAGGTCGATGCGCTGGCCGCCGGTGACGCGTATCATCGGCACTTTGAATTCTTCCGCCACGTCGGCGATGCGGCGCAATTCGGCAGCCGTGGTGACGCCGCCCCACATTCTCGGCACCACTGAATAGGAGCCGTCTTTTTGGATGTTGGCATGGGCGCGTTCGTTGATGAAGCGCGATTGCGGGTCGTCCTGGGCTTCGCCCGGCCAGGTGGAAAGCAGGTAATAGTTGAGCGCCGGGCGACAGGTCGCGCAGCCGTTGGGCGTGCGCCATTCGAGAAAATCCATCACGGTGGGAATGGACAGGAATTTGCGGCTGCGGATGGCGGCGCGCACTTCTTCGTGGGTGCTGTCGGTGCAGCCGCACAGCGGTTTGGCTTGCGGCGCGGGGGAATAGTCGCCGCCCAGCGTGGAGGCGAGTATCTGTTCCACCAGTCCGGTGCAGGAGCCGCAGGAGGATGCCGCCTTGGTGTGCTTTTTCACGTCGTCCAGCGTGAATAGGCCGTTGGCCTTGATCGCCTGGACGATGGCGCCCTTGCACACGCCGTTGCAACCGCACACTTCCATTTCGTCGGTCATGGCGGCGGCTTTGTTGTGCCCCTGGTGGCCGGCGTCGCCGCCGCGGCTATGGCCGAACAGCAGATGGTCGCGGATGTCCGCGATGTTGCGGCCTTCGCGCAGCAATTGGAAATACCACGCGCCGTCTACGGTGTCGCCGTACAGCACTGCGCCCACCAGTTTGTCGTCGCGCACCACCAGTTTTTTGTATACGCCGCCCATCGGGTCGGACAGCAGGATATCCTCGCTTTTATCGTCGCCCGCGAAATCACCCGCGGAAAACAGATCAATGCCGGTCACTTTGAGTTTGGTCGAGGTCACGGAGCCGGTATAGCGCCCTATGCCCATCTCAGCAAGATGGTTTGCGCATACCTTGGCCATTTCGAACAACGGCGCGACCAATCCGTAGGTGACGCCGCGATGGTTAATGCATTCGCCGATTGCGTATATGCGCGGGTCGTAGGTTTGCAGGGTGTCGTTCACCACGATGCCGCGATTGCAATGTATGCCCGCCGATTCGGCCAGCGCGGTGTTGGGGCGTATGCCCACCGCCATGACCACCAAGTCGGCGGGAATTTCAGCGCCATCCTTGAAACGCACGGTGGACACGCGCCCGTCCTTGCCGATCAGTTGTTCGGTGTGTTTCTCCAGCAGGAATTTCAGCCCCTTGGCTTCCAGGTTTTTTTGCAGTAGCCTAGCGGCGGCGCGGTCGAGCTGGCGCTCCATCAGCCACGGGGCAAGATGCACCACCGTTACGTCCATGCCGCGCTGTTTCAGCCCATTCGCCGCTTCCAGCCCGAGTAGCCCGCCGCCGATCACCACGGCATGACGGTGCAGCTTGGAGGCGGCTATCATCGCATCGACATCGCTTATGTCGCGGAAACTCACCACGCCCGGCAGGTCGTTGCCGGGCATCGGCAGTATGACCGGCGTCGAGCCGGTGGCGATGAGCAGGCGGTCGTAAGCGGCAACGACGCCGTCTTCCGTATGCACGGTCCGCGCCCGGCGGTCGATTTTGACGATTTTCCGGTTGAGGTGCAGTGTGATGCCGTTATCTCGATACCAGTCCACATCGTTGAGCATGATGTCGGGCAGGGTCTGTTCGCCCACCAGCACCGGAGAAAGCAGGATGCGGTTGTAATTGGCGTGCGGCTCGGCGCCGAACACCGTGATGTCGTAGAAATCGGGCGCGATTTTTAGCAATTCCTCCAGCGTGCGCACCCCCGCCATGCCGTTGCCGACCAGCACCAGTTTTAATTTTTGCATGATTTTCTCCTTTGCGGTGATGGGTGATGAGTGATGGGGGATGGGCAAAACCCCACCTTTCCACCCATTCCCCATCACTCATCACCGATTTTCACGAACACTAAGCCATCCTCGATTTTTACCGGGAAAGTCGGGGTTGCGCCCCTGTCCGGCGCGACTGCCACGCCGTCGGCCAGGCCGATGTTCCAGCCGTGCATCGGGCAGGTGACGTGCCGACCGCACACCATGCCCTGCGCCAACTGGCCGCCCCGATGCGGGCAGTGGTCTTTCAGCGCATATACCGTTCCGTCGTGCGCGCGGAACAGCGCGATACGCCCCTTGCCGCTTTCCAGCGTGCGGCTGCCTTGAAGCGGGATGTCTTCCAGGGTGCAGATTTTTGTCCAATCGGTCATTGCATGAACTCCTAAGAAAATAGTGCTGAGTGCCTGAGTGCTGAGTGCCTGAGTGCTGAGTTCTGAGTGCCAAACCTCGCGCTTTTCACTCAGCACTCATCAACTCAGGACTTCATCTTGTGGTACAGGAATTCCAGCACCGCGCCGCGGTATTCGTGGTACTGGGGGTTGTTTGCCAGTGCCAGTCGGTTGCGCGGACGTTCCAGCGTTACGTGCAGGATTTCGCCTATGGTCGCCGCCGGGCCGTTGGTCAGCATCACGATGCGGTCGGACAGCAGCACCGCCTCGTCCACGTCGTGGGTGACCATAACTACCGTGCTGTGGGTTGCCTGCGCGATTTTCATCAACTCGTCCTGCAAGTGGGCGCGAGTCAGCGCATCGAGCGCGCCGAACGGCTCGTCCATCAGCAGCACCTTGGGCTGCATCGACAGCGCGCGGGCGATGCCGACGCGTTGCTTCATGCCGCCGGAGATTTCGTGCGGATGTTTGTGTTCGGCATGGGTGAGTCCTACCAGCGCCAGCGCTTCGTGGGTGCGTTTTTTCAGTGCAGACCGGTTTTCCGTTTGGCCGAACACGCGCTCCACCGCCAGGTGGACATTCTCGAAACAGGTCAGCCACGGTAACAGGCTATGGTTCTGGAACACCACCCCGCGCTCCGGGCCGGGTCCGACGATTTCGCGCCCGGCGCACAGCATCGCGCCGCTGCTGGGCAAGGTCAGCCCCGCCACCAAATTGAGCAGCGTGGATTTGCCGCAGCCGGAGTGGCCAATCAGGGTGACGAATTCCCCCTGGGCGATAGTCAGATCGATGTCGCGCAACGCGACGAACGGGCCTTTTTTGGTGTCGAAAAGCATTTGCACATTTTCGACTTGAACGTATTTTTCCATGTTTGGTTCCAGTGAGGAGTTAGGAGTGAGGGGTGAGGAGCCAGGAACGAGGGGAGGTGCTCCTCACTCCTAACTCTTCACCCCTCACTCATATGAAAACCGTTTCGCCAACATCACCAGCGCCTGTTCCAGCAGCAAGCCGACGATGCCGACTACGAAGATGGCGATAATAATGTGCTCGACATTAAGGTTGTTCCATTCGTCCCATACCCAGAAGCCGATGCCGACGCCGCCGGTGAGCATTTCGGCGGCGACGATCACTAGCCAAGCGACGCCGATGGATAGGCGGATGCCGGTGATCATGTAGGGCAGCACGGCGGGGAACAGTATCTTGGTGAAGATTTTCCATTCCGACAGGTTTAACACTTTCGCGACGTTCATGTAGTCCTGCGGGATGCGGTTCACCCCTGCGGCAGTGTTAATGATCATCGGCCAGATGCTGGAGATGAAGATCACCCAGATCGCCGCCGGGTTCGCCGCCTTGAATACCAGCAGGCCGATGGGCAGCCAGGCAAGCGGCGAAACCGGGCGTAGCAGGCTGATGATGGGCGCGGTCATGGCATCGAGAAACTTAAAGCGCCCGATCATGAAACCCAACGGAATGCCGATGGCAGCCGCCATGCCAAAGCCGATGCCGACCCGTTGCAGCGAGGCCAGGATATTCCAGCCTATGCCCTGGTCGTTCGGGCCTTTGCGGTAAAACGGATCGCTGAACAGTTGCACCGCCGACGCCCAGGTTTTCACCGGCCCCGGCAACTGCGGGCTGGATTGCGCCACCAGCGCCCATATGCCGATGAACAGCAGCAGGCCGAGCAACGGCGGGAGCAGGGATTTGAAAATGTTATTCATGTCGAATCCTTTATTTTGGTGATGGGTGATGAGGAATGGGTGATGGGAAAACCCCGGTTCATCGCGCCTCTTTACACTCGGTACATGCGGTTAAATTTTGATAGGACGATTTCGATGAAATGTCGTGGCAAGTTGGTTTTACCCATTTCCCATCACCCATCGCTCATTCCCATCCTTTATTTGGTGATGGGTGATGAGGAATGGGTGATGGTAAAACCCCGGTTCATCGCGCCTCTTTAACACTCGGTTAAATTTTGATAGGACGATTTCGATAAAATGTCGTGGCAAGTTGGTTTTACCCATTCCCCATCACCCATCGCTCATTCCCAAAAGATCACGCAATCAAGCCTTTATTTTGAATCCGGCTGCATAAGCTTTCGGGTCTTTGCCGTCCCACACCACACCGTCCATCAGCTTGCCGGTGCGCATCGCGTCCTTGGGCAGCGGTGTTTTGGTCAGCGTGGCGGCTTGCTTGTATATCTCTATCTGGTTGACCTTTTTCGCCACGCCCAGATAATCCGGCTCATCCTTGAGCAGCCCCCAGCGTTTGTGCTGGGTGAGGAACCACATACCGTCGGACAGATAGGGAAAATTCACCGCGCCGTCGTTGTAGAATTTCATCATATTGGGGTCTTCCCATTTCTTGCCGATACCGTTGTCGTAGTGGCCGAGAAAGCGCCCTTCGATAACATCGAGCGGGGCGTTGACGTAGGATTTGTCGGCTATCGTCTGCGCCACCTGATGGCGGTTGGACGAAGTGTCGATAAAACGCGAAGCATCCAGCACCGCGGCGGTCAGCGCACGTGCAGTGTTGGGATATTTCCGCACCCATTCGGCGGTGGTTCCCAGCACTTTTTCCGGGTGGTCTTTCCAGATGTCCTGACTGGTGGCGACGGTAAAACCGATCTTGTCGAAAATGGCGCGCGCATTCCACGGCTCGCCGACGCAGTAGCCGTCCATATTGCCGACGCGCATGTTGGCGACCATCTGCGGCGGCGGCACCACCACCGTCTTGGCCTCAGTGAAGGGGTTGATGCCGTTGGCCGCCAGCCAGTAATACAGCCACATCGCATGGGTGCCGGTGGGGAAAGTCTGGGCAAAGGTGTATTCGCGCTTTTCCTTGCTGATCAGCGCGCGCAAGCCGGCGCCGTCGGTCACGCCCTTGTCCTTGAGCTGGTTGGACAGAGTGATCGCCTGGCCGTTGTTGTTCAGGTTCATCAGCACCGACATATCCTTCTTCGGCCCGCCTATGCCCAGTTGCACGCCGTAAATCAGCCCATACAGCACATGCGCGGCATCCAGTTCGCCGTTGGTGAGCTTGTCGCGCACCGCTGCCCAGGATGCTTCCTTGGTGGGAACGATCTTGATGCCGTATTTTTTATCGAAACCCTGCACCGCCGCCATCACCACCGAAGCGCAATCGGTCAACGGAATGAAGCCGACCCTCAGCTCGGTTTTTTCCGGCGCATCGCTGCCCGCGGCCCAAGCGGCGTTGCGCACACCGGGCGGCGCCAGCGCCATCAAAGCGGCGCCGCCGAGCAAGCCGGTGCTTTTCTTCAGAAAATCGCGACGGCTGGAATCAAGCGTCAATATTTTCGTTTCATCGGGGGTGTAACGGTTCGCACTCATATTTATCTCCATGGCAAAGATTGATAACGTTTACTGCTTTAAGCTATTGCAACAGCCGTGCCAGGAAACGCGCTTAGAGAGCTACGCTTTGAAAGATATATAAAATGTGCTTTTTATTCGGGAAAGGGGATGCGCGACGGCAAGGGAAGCTATGCACCAATAGCGAAAAGAAGGAGATAGTTTGCCTCTTTTTGGTGCTGTTTTGAATTTTGAGGCTGATTCGCCGATGAGCGCTCCGGCGTGGGAATGCAGCCAGGGACGCTCCGCGTCCCGATATAGAAAATGATGTAGCAGAACACTTGCGCAATGACACTGGAGAAGCACAAGGTAAATTTGTTCTCGCCCAGAAAAAAATTATTTACCGCAGAGGCGCTTCAGACGCCGAGAAATCAACGAAAAGAGTAAAACCATTCAACCTAGAAACCTCCGTTGAACGGGCTATGGAAATGTTTATAGCATACAGATATTGTATGGTATGTGCGCAAAAAAAGAGGGGACGCACCCGCCCCCTCCAAAACAAGCTTATACCGTTAAGCTCTTGCTTCTTCCCTGGTTTCGCCGCCCACGAAGAAACTCAGGATGTAGACGACCAGACCGATCAGGAACACCACCCCGGTCAACTCGCGGCACCAGTAGAACAGCGCTGCCTGGTCTTGCGCCGCCATGAAGGACATCGGCGTGGTGCTGACGCGTTGCAGCCAGACTTGCAGGATGCCGGCGGCGGTCAGGAACAGCGTGATGAACACGATGGATACGGTCATCAGCCAGAAGCTCCACATTTCCAGGACTTGCGACTTGCCACTGTTGGCGGTGCGTCCGCGCATCATCGGCATCGCGTAGGAGATCATGGTCAGCACCACCATCACGTAAGCGCCGTAAAACGCCATATGACCGTGGGCGGCAGTGATCTGCGTGCCGTGGGTGTAGAAGTTGACCGGCGCCAGGGTGTGCAGAAAGCCCCATACGCCTGCTCCGAGGAACGACATCGTGCCGGTGCCCAGCGCCCACAGCGTGGCCGCCTTGTTGGGATGCTCGCGGCGGCGGCGATTCACCATGTTGAACGCGAAGATGGTCATCATGAAGAACGGGATCGGTTCCAACGCGGAGAACACCGAGCCGAGCCACTGCCAGTATTCCGGCGTGCCTATCCAGTAGTAGTGGTGCCCCATGCCGACGATGCCGGTGATGAGGGTCATCGCGATGATCATGTACAACCATTTTTCGATGATTTCACGATCCACGCCGGTTACTTTGATCAACACATAGGCCAGCAACGAACCCAGGATCAGTTCCCACACGCCTTCCACCCAGAGATGCACGGTCCACCACCAGAAGTATTTATCCAGTGCGATATTGGACGGATTGTAGAAGGAAAATAGGAAGAACACCGCCAAGCCCCACAGCCCCATCAGCAGCACCAGCGAGATTGAGGTCTTGCGTCCCTTGAGCACGGTCATGGAAATGTTGAACAGGAATACCAGCGCCACCACGACAATGCCAAGCTTGGTCGGCAGCGGCTGCTCCAGAAACTCGCGTCCCATGGTCGGCCAGGCATTGTTAAAGGTCAGGTTGGCCAGCGTAGCGTAAGGCACCAGCAAGTAACCGAGAACGGTTAGCGCGCCGGCCACTAGGAACACCCAGAACATGAGCCAGGCCAGCTTCGGACTAAACAGTTCGGTTTCCGCCTCTTCCGGG
Source organism: Sulfuricellaceae bacterium (assembly GCA_041674485.1). Taxonomy (GTDB): domain Bacteria; phylum Pseudomonadota; class Gammaproteobacteria; order Burkholderiales; family Sulfuricellaceae; genus JAGXQV01. The sequence goes on along the minus strand of JBAYVP010000170.1, from coordinate 1,148 downwards.
ATCATATAGTAAGCCGCGCCCATGAAGCCGAACAGCAGCCACACGATCAGCAGGTTGGTATGCACCATGCGCGCCACGTTGAAGGGAATCACCGGGAACAGGAAGTCGCCGATCACATATTGCAGGCCCATAATCAGGCCGAACAGGATTTGCCCGACGAACAGCCCTATGGCCGCGATGAAGTACGGCATCGCCACCTTTTGAGATTGATATTGCATTATATTTCCTCCTAAGCCTCAAGAATGTTGAACGGTGAATTAACCCTCGATGTTCGGCGGCCAGTTGGCGGTGTTGATTTCGCCCGTGAACTTCAGGAAGGCGACGACATCATCCAATTCTTGATCGTTCAGGTTGAATTGTGGCATTTGGCGGCGTCCTGGGGTGCGGGTCGGCTGCGATTTGATCCAGGCCTTGATAAATTCCCCACCGCGACGCTTGTATACATTGCCCAGTTCCGGCGCGAAGTAAGCACCCTCGCCCAAAATGGTATGACAACCGACGCAGTCGTTCTTTTCCCAGATATGTTTGCCGCGGGCGACGGAATCCGTGATGTTCTCACGGTGATCCCGTTTAGGCAGCACCTGCATGGTGTCAAACGACAACGCGACGAGCAACAGGAAGAAGAATGTCGTTCCCCCGAAGAAGATGTTCCTCGCCATTGACTTGGTAAAAGCTTGGCTCATATTTCCCTCCTAAATTAAAATCCAGGAAAAATCATTCCTGAATGATTACCGCTAAACATACACTTAAGGTACACATTTTCATGCATACCCTCCCTTCATTTTGCTTGTTGAACGCAGGATAATTAGGTACATTGCCCTGCTCAGGTTGGCAGGACGAAATGTATTGGAACGGCGGCGACATAACCTTGATGTAGGTCAAGGAGACGACAATGCCATCCGGGCGAAAATGCGCGGCACTAACCTAGAAACCTCCGTTGACCGCTTGCCAATATGTATAACATGGTTGCTCTAAACAACTTTGTCATCTATTTTGCATTCACCCGTTTGGTGAGAGCGCTACGAGCTGGATTGCACGGTTTTCCGGGCGCATGGCGGCGTTGCAACTTCTCAGAATGGAACAACCATTCTTCGTCGTTGCGCCTCTTGTGCCCAGGCCGTAAGGCCGTCGGGTATGCCCTGCACCCG
>JBAYVP010000169.1:0-10597 GCA_041674485.1 Sulfuricellaceae bacterium | reverse complement strand
CGTTTCAATCGCCTGCTCTTTTTTTTCATGCTAAACTCCAAATTACTGAATTGTCGTCTATTTCTCAGATTTTTGCTTAACTTAATGGCAGTGACGCTCCAGCGTGGGAACGCCGCAGGGGGACGTAGCCGGGGGGCCGCAATCCAATCAGTGGCCGCTTTTCCATGCGTGTCTTTTCGTTCGGGACGCTGGAGCGTCCTGAACGGCGTTCCCACGCTGGAGCGTGGGAACGATCAATAACTTCATCCGCCCACGCTCATAGTAACCGCTTGCGCCTTCCAGATGTGTTCGCAATATTCGCGTATCGCGCGGTCGGAGGAAAATCCGCCTATCCGGGCGACGTTGAGTATAGACATGCGCGTCCAGTTTTCCACGTCGCGCGAGCTGGCGCTTACTGTTTCCTGGCAATCCACATAGGCGCGATAGTCGGCGCAAACCAGATAGGCGTCATGATGCCGCAGATCGTCGGTGAGTGCTGCGAAAAGTTGCCTGTCGCCGTGGGAAAACAACCCGGAATCGATCAGGTCGAGGGCGCTGCGCAGTTGTGCGTCCTGCTCGATTATTTTCCAGGGTTGGTAACCGCTTGCCCACAGCGCTTGCACCTCACGCTCGGTGTGGCCGAACAGGAAGAAATTTTCCGCGCCCACCGCGTCGCGGATTTCCACGTTGGCGCCGTCCAAGGTGCCTATGGTCAGCGCGCCGTTCATTGAAAATTTCATGTTGCCGGTGCCGGAGGCCTCTTTGCCGGCGGTGGAAATCTGTTCGGACAAATCGGCCGCCGGGTAAATATGTTGCGCGGTTTTGACGTTCAAATCCGGCACGAACACCACGCGCAATTGTTGGTTGACCTGCGGATCGCGGTTGACGATCTCGGCCACCGAATTGATCAGTTTGATAATCAATTTCGCCATGCGATAGCCCGGCGCCGCCTTGCCGCCAAACACGAAGGTGCGCGGCGCGATTTCCAGCGACGGTTGCAGTTTCAGGCGGTTGTAGAGGCTGACGATATGCAGCACGTTGAGGTGTTGGCGCTTGTATTCGTGGATGCGCTTGACCTGCATGTCGTAAAGGCTGTGCGGGTCTATGCTCACGCCGGCGACGCGCTGGACGTAAGCGGCCAGACGCTGTTTGGCGCTCAGCTTGACTTCCCGCCAGCGTTCGCGAAACGCCTGGTCCTCGGCATAAGGCTCCAGTTGGCGTAGTGACTCCAGGTTGCGCAGCCAATCGCCCTCGATCACTTCGCCGATCAACGCCGTCAGCGGACGGTTGCTCAAGGCGATGGCGCGGCGCGGGGTGACGCCGTTGGTCTTGTTGCTGAATTTTTCCGGCCACAGATCATGAAAGTCGTGCAGCACCGTGCTTTTCAGCAGTTCCGAGTGCAATTGCGCGACACCGTTCACGGCGAAGCTGCCGACGCAGGCGAGATTGGCCATGCGCACCCGCCGACCGTTGGTTTCGTCGATCAGCGACATGCGCGCGACGCGCTCTTCGTCGCCCAGAAAGCGCATGCGCACTTCGTCGAGAAACTGCTTGTTGATCCCGTGGATGATTTCCAGATGGCGCGGCAGGATGCGCTCGAACAGCTCCAGCGACCAGGTTTCCAACGCCTCCGGCAGCAGCGTGTGGTTGGTGTAGGCGAAAGTGCTGCGGGTGATGCCCCAGGCCTGATTCCACGGCATCGCGTGTTCGTCCACCAGCAGGCGCATCAATTCGGCCACCGCGATGGCCGGGTGGGTGTCGTTAAGCTGGGCGGAGAATTTTTCCGGGAAGCGTTCCAGGCTGCCCACGTCGCGCTGGGCAATGCGTATCATGTCCTGCAACGAGCAGGAGACGAAGAAATACTGCTGCTTGAGGCGCAACTCTTTGCCGGCTTGCGGCTCGTCGTTGGGGTAGAGCACCTTGGAGAGGTTTTCGGCCACCACCTTGTCGTTCACCGCGCCGTAATAATCGCCGAGATTGAACGCGTGGAAATCGAAGGATTCGCGCGCCTCAGATTTCCACAAACGCAATAGGTTCACGTTGTAGACGCCAAAACCGAGTATCGGCGTGTCGTAAGCCGTGCCGTACACGGTATAGTCGGGCAACCATCTGACGCGCTGGTTGCCCTGTTCGTCGTGGTATTGCTCGGTGCGCCCGCCCAAGCCCACCGCATAGCGCACATTGAGGCGCGCCAGTTCCCAGGGGTTGCCGTTGCGCAGCCACGCATCGGTGACTTCCACTTGCCAGCCGTCTTCTATCACCTGGTCGAAGATGCCGAATTCATAGCGTATGCCGTAGCCGATGGCGGGAATTTCCAGCGTCGCCAGCGAATCCATGTAACACGCCGCCAGCCGTCCCAAGCCGCCATTGCCCAATCCCGGTTCATGCTCCTGTTCCAGGATGGCGTCGAGTTCCAGGCCGAGCTCCTTCATCGCCTGTTCGACGTTGTCCCATAGCCCCAAGTTGAGGATGTTGTTGCCCAAATGCGGCCCCAGCAGGAATTCGGCGGACAGGTAGCACACCGTCTTGGCGCGGCTGCGCGCGTAATTTTGCCCGGAAGTGATGAAGCGCTCCAACAGGCGGTCGCGGATGGTGTAGGCCAGCACCCGATAATGATCCTGAAGCGTTGCCTTGGCGAAAGGCTGGCCGGTGACGTAGAGCAGATTGTCGGTGAATGCCCGCTTCAGAGATTCCACCGAACGCCCGGTGCGCGTGTGCTCGCGCGGCGCATCAAAGGCGAGATGTTCCATATTTACGAATTCGTTCATGGTAAAATTCCATAAAGTTGGGTAGCCGCTTCTCCCTTCTCCCGCAGGCGGGAGAAGGGCCGGGGATGAGGGTGTTTGCGCTCAGGTCAAGCATTGACTATGCGCAACATCCCTCACCCCAACCCCTCTCCCGCCTGCGGGAGAGGGGCTTATCAATACGGCCACGTCCACCCGTCCGCTTCAGGCAAATCAACCCCATGCTCGTAAGCGTAATTGCGGCACTCGATCTGCTTGTCGCGCAGCTTTTCCTTCACATGGGCGCCGGCCACCTTGAGGGCGGGGATGCGGTCTATCGCGTCTATCGCCAGGCTATAGCGGTCGATCTCGTTCTGGATCGCCAGTTCCAGCGGGGTGTTGATGCTGCCTTTTTCCTTATAGCCGCGCACATGCATGTTGCCGTGGTTGGTGCGGCGGTAGGCGAGGCGATGGATCAGCCAGGGGTAGCCGTGGAAGTTGAAGATCACCGGCTTATCCACCGTGAACAGGCTGTCGAAATCCCGGTCCGACAGGCCGTGCGGGTGCTCGCTGGAAGGTGTGAGCTTGTACAGATCGACCACGTTGACGAAGCGTATCTTGAGTTGGGGGAAGTTCTCGCGCAGCAACACTACTGCGGCCAATGCCTCCTTGGTGGGAATGTCGCCGGCGCTGGCCATCACCAGGTCCGGCTCGACGCCGTCATCGTTGCATGCCCATTCCCAGATGCCTATGCCCTTGGTGCAGTGTTTGATTGCCGCATCCATGTCGAGGAATTGCAGGTGCTTCTGCTTGTCGCAGACGATCACGTTAATATAGTCGGTGCTTTCCAGGCAATGGCTGGCGATAGAGAGCAGGGTGTTCACGTCGGGCGGCAGGTAAATGCGGGTCACGTCCGGGCTTTTGTTCACCACCACATCAAGGAAACCGGGGTCCTGGTGGGTGAAGCCGTTGTGATCCTGACGCCATACGGTGGAAGTGATCAGTAAATTCAGCGACGACACCGGCGCGCGCCACGGCACTTCCTTGGACATTGCCAACCATTTGGCATGTTGGTTGAACATCGAGTCGATCACATGCACGAAAGCCTCGTAAGTCGAGAAAAAGCCGTGGCGACCGGTTAGCAGATAGCCTTCCAGCCAGCCCTCCAGCGTGTGCTCGGAAAGCATTTCCATCACCCGCCCGTCCGGCGACAACTCGCCGCCGCCGGCATCTTCCGGCAGGAAATCGGCCAGCCAGGTTTTTTTGCTGACTTCGTAAATATTATCGAGCTTGTTGGAACTGTTTTCGTCCGGGCCGAACACGCGGAAATTGGTCATATTGTTACGCATGATGTCGCGCAGCAATTTACCCAGTGGGCGGGTGTTTTCTGCCACCGTGGTTCCCGGTTTGGCCACCTCAATGCCATAATCGCGGTAATCCGGCATGCGCAACGCCTTGCGCAACTGGCCGCCGTTGGCGTGGGGATTGGCGCTCATGCGGCGGCTGCCTTTCGGGGCAAACGCCTTGAGTTCGGCGCGCAGCCGCCCATTTTCGTCGAACAATTCTTCCGGACGGTAGCTGCGCAGCCAATCTTCCAATTGCTTGAGATGCGCGGGATTGCCCTTCACATCACCGATGGGCACCTGGTGGGCGCGCCAAAAACCTTCCACCTTCTTGCCGTCCACCTCTTTCGGCCCGCTCCAGCCTTTCGGGCTGCGCAGAATTATCATCGGCCAGCGCGGACGGATAGGCTGGCCACTAGTCCGCGCTTCATGCTGGATGCAATGGATTTCATTCAGGCAGTGCTCCATCGTCGCGGCCATTTTCCCGTGCATCGTCGCCGGGTCGCTACCCTCGACAAAATACGGCTTCCAGCCGTAGCCTTTAAACAGGCTCTCCAATTCCTCGTGGCTAATGCGCGAGAGTATAGTGGGGTTGTTGATCTTGTAACCGTTAAGATGCAGGATAGGCAGCACCGCACCATCGCGGATCGGGTTGAGAAACTTGTTGGAATGCCAGCTCGTCGCCAAGGGTGCGGTTTCCGATTCGCCATCGCCGACCATCACCGCCACCAACAAATCGGGATTGTCGTAAGCGGCGCCGAACGCGTGCGAAACGCTGTAGCCCAGCTCCCCGCCCTCGTGGATGGAACCCGGCGTTTCCGGCGTACAGTGGCTGCCGATGCCGCCGGGGAAGGAGAATTCCTTGAAGAACTGGCGCATGCCTTCCTCGTCCTCACCCTTGTTGGGGTAGATTTCGCTGTACGTGCCTTCCAGATACACCGGCGCCAGGATGCCGGGCGCACCGTGGCCGGGACCGGCGAGGAAAATTGCGTTTTGGTCGTATTTGTTAATCAACCGGTTGAGGTGGATATAGGCGAAAGCCAAACCGGGACTCGCCCCCCAGTGCCCCAACAGACGGCTTTTGATGTGTTCAGGTTGGAGCGGCGCCTTGAGCAGCGGGTTGTCGCACAGGTAGATCATGCCGGCGGCCAGATAATTGCAGGCGCGCCAATAGGCGTCCATGCCCAGGAGTTCGTTGGCGGATAGCGTCGGGCAAGGGGGAGCGGTCATGTCGTTCACGGCAAATTCCTGAAGGATAAAAGTGTCCGCGCATTCTAGGGCGTTCAGGTGACAAACGCGTTACAGGCGTCGCAAGCGCGCCGCGTTATCCGGCAAAATTCAGGATAAGCCATTTGCTTGATTTATGCCTTGCGCGGGGGAAATAATCGTTCCCACGCTCCAGCGTCACTGCCATTAAGCTGCATCAGTATTGACATCCCCCCCAGTGGAGAGTAATTTCACGAAAAGCGCCGATTTGAGATCAGCTTGCGGGCGCTCAACAAATTCGGCTAAAGAGAGCAACCCGATTTGGCTCAAGCTGGTCGGGTTTTTTATTGGGGAAAGAAAAACATGGACGAACAACAATACGATCTTGCAACCCTGGCGATACGCACCGGCATAGCCCGCAGCCAGTTTAACGAACATTCCGAAGCGCTGTACCTGACATCCAGCTTCGTCTTCAAAAATGCCGCCGAGGCCGCAGCGCGCTTTTCCAACAAAGAGCCGGGCAATATTTACGCGCGCTTCACCAACCCCACCGTCACGGCTTTCCAGGAACGGCTCGCGGCGCTGGAAGGCGCACAAACCTGCGTCGCCACGGCGAGCGGCATGTCGGCCATCCTCGCCTGCGCGATGGGGCTGCTGTCGGCGGGCGATCATGTGGTCGCTTCGCGCAGCCTGTTCGGCGCCACGGTGCAGCTATTCACCAACATTCTCGGACGTTTCGGCGTCGAGACCAGCTTCGTCTCGCAGACCGACACGCCCGCCTGGGAGGCGGCGGTCAAGCCCAACACCAAGCTGTTTTTCGTGGAAACCCCCTCCAACCCGCTCACCGAGATTTGCGACATCGCGGCATTGAGCCAGGTTGCCAAACGGGTCGGCGCCAAATTGGCGGTGGATAACTGTTTTTGCACCCCCATCCTGCAACGCCCGCTGGACTTGGGCGCGGATATAGTGATCCATTCCGCCACCAAATATCTCGACGGGCAAGGCCGGGTGCTGGGCGGCGCGGTGCTGGGCAGCAAGGAATTGCTGGAACCGGTTTACGGCTTTTTGCGCACCGCCGGCCCGACCTTGAGCGCATTCAACGCGTGGATTATCCTGAAAGGGCTGGAAACGCTGGCGCTACGCATGGAAGCGCATTCGCGCAATGCGCTGGAACTGGCGCTGTGGCTGGAGCAACAGCCGGGCGTGAGCCGCGTCTATTATCCCGGACTGCCGTCGCACCCCCAGTTCGCGCTGGCCAAGCATCAACAGAAAAGCGGCGGCGGCATCGTCGCCTTCGAGGTCAAGGGCGGCCAGGAAGCCGCCTGGCGGGTGGTGGACGCCACGCGCATGGTGTCGATCACCGCCAATCTGGGCGACACCAAAACCACCCTCACCCACCCGGCCACCACCACCCACGGACGCTTGTCCCCCGAACAACGCGCCGCTGCCGGCATCGGTGACGGCCTGTTGCGCATCGCGGTCGGCCTGGAATCGGTGACGGATATACGGGAGGATTTGGCGCGCGGATTTGCATAACCCACGCGCCACGTTCATCGTTGCCACAAGGGACGTCACTGCCATTAACCTAGAAACCTCCGTTGACCGCTTGCCAAGATGTGTAATAGGGTGGTTCTAAACAACTTTGTCATCTATTTTGCGTTCACCCGTTTGGTGAGAGCGCTACGGGCTGGATTGCACGGTTTTCCGGGCGCATGGCGGCGTTGCAACTCCTTGCAATGGAATGCCATTGCGCGTCGTTGCGCCTTGCCCTGCACCCGGAAAACCGCACACTCCAGCCCGTTCAACGGAGGTTTCTAGGATTAAGTTAGGAAAAATCCGTTCGCCCTGAGCCAGTCGAAGGGTGAACGGATTTTTCCTAACTTAATGGCAGGGCCGTAGGATGTGCTGACGAAGGAAGCGCATCGCTCGTTAAGGCAACACGCGACAGATGCGCCTCGTTCCTCGGCACATCCTACGGCCCTACCTTCGTATTCGCCGCGCCCGATAACATGCGCGAACGAACCGCTTATTTCAGCCGGTCGTGCCAGTCATCCATCCTGCGCCATTCGCCCTCCATTAAGTCGTTTTCCTGAGAGGCGTCCCGCCGGGGCGGAGGAGGAATCAGCAATAGCAGCAGCGCGATGACATCGCTGATAACGCCGGGGAAAATCAGCAATATACCGGCGACAAAGGGTATAAAACCGTACAAAATACAGGCGCCCATAGGTTGCCCGGATGGCAGTGCCCGCAGCAGTCTTCTGGCCGCGACGAAACCGGCTTTGCGCAGCCACCACCAGCCGGCCAATGCGACGCATAGCAGCCAGGGCGCAAGCCACCAGCCGACCACCGCGGCAAGGCGCACCAAGGTAAAAATTTCCAAAACCAGAAAACCCAGTAAAATAGCCAAAACCAAAAAAACGTGCATAGAACTTTTCCAATCTAAGAATGAATAGCGAAGCCATTCTGGTCATCACCAACCTGCCCGACCCGCAAAGCGCCGCGCTGCTGGCCGAGAAGCTGGTTGCGCGGCAACTGGCCGCCTGCGTCAATATACTCGCCCCATGCACCTCAGTATATCGTTGGCAGGGGAAAATCGAACATGCCACGGAAACGCCGTTGTTGATTAAAACATTGCGGGAGCATTACGGCAAGGTGGAGCAAACCCTACGCGCCGAACACCCTTACGAACTTCCCGAAATCATCGCTGTCGCCATCGAGTCCGGCCTGCCCGCCTACCTCGCCTGGGTGGCGGACGAAACCCGCTCGACGGAGAAATAGCCCCTCATGCGCATCCTGACCGCACTTTTACTGTGCTTTTCCCTGTTCGCCCATGCCGCAGCCCATGCCATCGAACGCGACTTGCTGGAAGCGGAACAAGCCTTCCGCTTCAGTGCGCGCGCGTTGGACGCCAACACCCTGGAGGTGCGCTACCAAATTGCCGACGGCTATTACCTGTACCGCGAGAAATTCAAGTTCAGCGCCGAACCCGCCGACATCCAACTCGGCGCTGCGCGCTTCCCCGTGGGTCAAATCAAGCAGGACGAATACCTCGGCAAGGTGGAAACCTACCGCAACGAAATCGCCGTAACCATCCCGTTCACCCGTTCCGGCAACGCCGACCGGATCACGCTGCACGCCACCTCGCAGGGCTGCGCCGACACGAAGGTGTGCTATCCGCCATTGACGCAAAGCGCGAATATAACCCTGCCCGCAGCCGGAATTTCCGGGAAAACCGCGCCGCCGGCCAACACCATGCTGGCGGCGATGCGCCAATTCAGCAACAGGCTGGGCGGCGCGGAGCCTGAGTTCCTGCCTGCCGATCAAGCGTTCCAACTCTTCGTCAAAGCCACGGATGCGCATACCCTGGAAGCCGATTTCGAAGTCGCCGAGGGCTATTATCTGTACCGCGACAAGATCAAATTCACGCTAAAAAACGGCGTCACGTCCATCAAGCATGTCGCGCTGCCGACCGGCGAAATCAAGAACGACCCCGGTTTCGGCAGAGTAGTGGTGTACCACCACCCCTTTCAAGCCGTCGTCACCCTAAAGAACAGCGGCGAGCAGGCGAAGCAAATCATCTTGAACGCCGTTTTCCAGGGTTGCAGCGAAAAAGGCATCTGTTATCCGCCACAGTCCAAATCCATTAACCTGGCCTTGCCCGGCGCACGACCAACCGCCGTCACGCCGTCGGCAGAGTCCGCGCCGCCGAAAGCCGGTGCAACGCAGCCAGCCGCAGCGCCCCCCCTAGTCGCCGCACCGCCGAAAACCGTCACGCCGGCGACGGTCGTTGCACCGCTGAAAACCGCTACGCCGCCGGACGCAACGCCCCCCCCAAAAACCGCTGCCCCGCCTTCCACGGAGCCGCCGACGGCAGCCGCGCCGCCCGTCGCCCCGCCTCGGGCGGCGCCTGCCGCCGACGATTCCTCGCGCATCGCCGCGCTGCTCAAGGGCGGCGGCTTCTGGCTGATTATCACCAGCTTCTTCGGCTTCGGCCTATTGCTCGCGCTCACCCCCTGCGTGTTCCCGATGATCCCAATACTCTCCGGCATCATCGTCGGCCAGGGGCAACATTTGACCAAGGGGCGCACCTTTGCGTTGTCGCTCGCCTACGTGCTGGGCATGGCGATTACTTATGCGTTGGCCGGCATTGCCGCCGGGCTATCCGGCGCGCTGATTTCCAATGCACTGCAAAACCCCTGGGCGCTCTCCGGCTTCGCGCTGGTTTTCGTATTGCTGGCTTTTTCGATGTTCGGTTTTTACGAACTGCAAATGCCCAACTTCATCCAAAGCTGGTTTAACAAAGAAGCCAACCAAATCAAGGGCGGCAACCTCGCCGGCGTATTCGCGATGGGCGCGCTGTCCGCAGTGATCGTCGGCCCGTGCGTGGCGGCGCCCTTGGCGGGCGCGCTGCTGTACATCGGCCAAACCAGCGACGTGGTGCTGGGGGGGGCTGCGTTGTTCGCGCTCGCCTTGGGCATGGGCGTGCCGCTGCTGCTGGTGGGCATGTCGGCGGGCGCCCTGCTGCCGCGCGCCGGCGCGTGGATGAGCGGCGTCAAAAACTTCTTCGGCGTACTGATGCTCGGCATGGCAATCTGGCTGGTGTCGCCGGTGATCTCCGCCGCCCTCCACATGCTGCTGTGGGCGGCGCTGCTGATCGTCTCGGCGGTCTACCTGCATGCGCTCGACCCGCTGCCGCACCCGGTCAACGGTTTCAAGAAATTCTGGAAAGGCGTCGGCGTCATCGCGCTGATAGCCGGCGTGTTGCTGCTGATCGGGGTGCTCTCCGGCGGGCGCGATATCCTGCAACCGCTGGGCGGCCTGCGCGTCTCCGGCACGGGAACGCAAACCGCCGAAGCGGCGCACCTGAAATTTGCGCCGGTAAAAACTTCCGCCGAACTGGCAACGCGCATCCGGCAAAGCGCCGGAAAAATCGTGATGCTCGATTTTTACGCCGACTGGTGCATATCCTGCAAGGAACTGGAGCGCTTCACCTTCACCGACCCCGCCGTGATAGGCAAGCTGAAAGACGCCGTGCTGCTGCAAGCCGACGTCACCGCCAACAGCGCCGACGACCTGGCGTTACTCAAGCAATTCAACCTGTTCGGCCCGCCCGGCATCATTTTTTTCGGCAAGGACGGCAAGGAAATCGGACGGGTCATCGGCTTTGAACCCCCGGAAAAATTCCTCGCCTCGCTGGAAGCCGTGTTGCGCTAAGCGCCTATTATCCTAGAAACCTCCGTTGAACGGGCTGGAGTGTGCGGTTTTCCGGGTGCAGGGCAAGGCGCAACGACGAAGAATGGTTGTTCCATTCTCTTCTCTTGTAGTTGCAACGCCGCCATGCGCCCG
>JBAYVP010000168.1:0-10641 GCA_041674485.1 Sulfuricellaceae bacterium | reverse complement strand
GTGTTGGACGCATCGTTCAGTTTCGATGGCGTGATTGGCGCCTTTGCAATTACGAGCGACGTGGTCATCATCATGTTAGGCTTGGCAATTGGCGCAATGTTCGTGTGTTCGATGACGGTTTACCTGGTTCATAAAGGCACACTGGAAGAATTTGTATACCTGGAACATGGCGCGCATTACGCGATCGGCATCCTGGCGCTTATCATGCTGGCCAGTGTGAAGTTTCATATTTCAGAATGGTTCACCGGCTTGTCGGGCGTTGCCTTCATCGGCTTGTCTTTGTGGTCTTCTGTACTCTACAAGCGTAAGCAAAACTAGGGATACGGCATATGATCCGCTAAATAATTTTATTCATCTAAAACGGGATAATCAAAAATGGCAATCAGTTTGCAAAAAGGCGGCAACGTCAGCCTCTCCAAAACCAATCCGCAACTTAAACGAATTCTCGTCGGCCTCGGGTGGAGTTCCCGCGCCACGGAAGGCGCCGATTTCGATCTGGATGCCAGCGCGTTTTTACTGGCGGAAAACGGCAAAGTGCGTAGCGAAGAGGATTTTATATTCTATAACCAACTTGTTTCCGCATGTGGCGCAGTGGAACACACCGGAGACAACCGCACCGGCGCGGGTGAAGGCGATGATGAAGCGCTGAAAATAGACCTTGAAAAGGTGGCTGCCTCCATCCGGCGTATCGTCGTGTGCGTGACGATTCACGATGCCGAAAAACGCCGCCAGAACTTCGGTCAGGTTTCCGATGCATTCATGCGCATCGCCAATCTGGAGAACGATATCGAAATCGCCCGCTTTGACTTGACGGAAGATTACAGCACCGAAACGGCGATGATTTTCGGCGAAGTGTATCGTCATGGCGACGAATGGAAATTCAAGGCGGTCGGCCAAGGGTTCTCCGGTGGGCTGGAATCCCTTTGCGGTCAGTTCGGTGTCGCGGTCGCGTAGGATAATCGGTGAATCAAAAAATCAATCCTTTAAAGAAAGGCAGCATGAAATGAGAAGATTACCTGTATATGTCGTGCTCGACACCTCCGGGTCCATGTGCGGCGAGCCTATCGAAGCGATCAAGAACGGCGTTCAAATTCTCGTCTCCACATTGCGCCAAGACCCTTATGCACTAGAGACGGCGTTTCTTTCCGTCATCACCTTTGATAGTACTGCCAACCAGGTCACACCGCTGACTGAATTGGCAACTTTCCAAATTCCCCCCATTTCCGCAAGTGGCGGCACCGCTTTGGGTGATGCGCTGGAGCTTCTGGCAGATAGCATAGATGCGGAAGTGGCCAAGACCACCGCCGATGCCAAAGGGGATTGGAAACCCCTGATTTTCATCATGACCGATGGCTCCCCGACCGACGATTGGCAAAAGGGTCTCGACAGACTCAAAAAAACCCGCACCGGCGTTATCGTCGCGTGCGCCGCCGGACATGGCGCCGACACGACGATACTCAAGCAGATCACCGAAGTCGTGGTTCAATTGGACACAGCCGACGCGAACACCATCAAAGCGTTTTTCAAATGGGTTTCGGCCAGCGTTTCCACCGGCAGCCAGAAGGTCGACTCCGGACAGAAGGAAGTGTCCGGTTTGGGCGATTTGCCCCCGCCCCCACCCGAAGTCAACGTGGTTCTGTAAGGAGCATGTCATGGCAATCTCACTGAAAAAAGGTCAGGGTGTCAGCCTCAAGAAAAACGAGAACGACCTCTCCATGGTTACCGTCGGCCTCGGATGGGACATACGCGAGGAGAAAAAGGGGCTATTGGGCAATATTTTCGGCAAGAAGGAAGAGGAATACGATCTGGATGTCGTCGCTTTTCTCTGTGGCCAAGATGGCAAGGTGCAAAATATCGGGCGGGACAAAAACGGCCAAGCGACATTGGTAAACGGTGATGTAGTGTTTTTCAACCATATGCGCCATGCCTCCGGCCAGATTTGGTTGACCGGCGACAACCGCACGGGCGCCGGAGACGGCGACGACGAACAGATTATTGTTAAGCTGAACGATTTGCCGGAGCAATATGCAAAAGTCGTTTTTGTCGTTCAGATATACAATGGCATCAAGAACGGGCAAAGCTTCGGAAAAGTTCAAAACGCCTACATCCGCGCGGAAGATGGCAAGGGGCGCGAAATGCTGCGCTTCGATCTCTCCGGCGGCGCGCAATATGAAAACTGCCACTCCATGCTTTTCGCGGAACTGATCCGCGAAGCGGGGGGCTGGAAGTTCAACGCCATCGGCGCGCCATCGCCCTCCGACACATTCGTTGAGTGGCTGAAGCAATACTTGTGAGGCGCGCGTCATGAGCATCAGGCGGCTTCCGGTTTACATCCTCCTCGACACATCCGGCTCGATGCGCGGAGAGCCTATACATTCCGTGAATGTTGGCCTCCAGGCGATGCTCAGCGCGTTAAGACAAGACCCTTATGCATTGGAGAGCGTGTATCTCTCCATCATCACCTTCGATATCGAAGCGCACGAATATCTGCCCTTGACGCCGCTCGACCAAATCCGGCTGGGCGAAATTGCCGCACCGGATGCAGGGGCGACCTTCATGGGCGCAGCGCTGGAGCTTCTGATCCAGCGGGTCGATCGCGACATCAGGAAAACAACCGATGACGCCAAGGGTGACTGGCGTCCTCTGGTTTTCCTGATGACCGACGGCAGCCCGTCGGATCTGTATGCTTTCAGAGAAGCCATCCTTGAGGTGAAGAAGCGCAATTTCGGCGCCATTCTCGCTTGCGCCGCAGGCCCCAAGGCGAAGCAGCAATATCTGTTGGAACTCACTGACCGCGTCGTCACTCTGGACACGATGGATGCGGCCACATTTGCCGGATTCTTCAAATGGGTTTCCGCCAGCGTCGCAGCCGGCAGCAGCAGTGCGGGAGTTTCAGGGCAAATTTCCTTGCCGCCGCCTCCGGCGGAAGTGCAACTCGTACTGTGACTGAACATATGAGTTTGTAGAATCGCATTTGGGTAAAGCTGGAATTCATTTACTTTCTTCGGATGGAGATGAACGCTAGGCTCTGTTGACGCTTACTACAAATACCCAAGTTACTCAACGAGTTATGCAATTTCGTTGGCCTGCGTAACTTGTTGTTTAGAAATATATTTTTGCGAAACATCAACAGAGCCTAAAGTTTGTGAAAAATTTAGGGCGTTGGTGCCCGTTTACTAACAATCAGGTGACAAAACGGTGCAATATGAACAAACCCCCTATTTGTTTCATGAGTTATGCTCGTTCCGACGATAAGCACAATTACAGGCAGTTGACCAAGCTTTGTAAACGGCTAAGCGGTGAGGTGCAAGTGCAGACCGGAAAGGAGTTCCCTATCTTTCAGGATCGGAAGGACACCTATTGGGGCGAGCATTGGAAAAGCCGCATTGAGGAGTCCCTTGATGCCGTAACCTTTCTTGTTCCGATAATCACACCCTCTTTTTTCAATAGCTCGGCGTGCTGTGCCGAACTTGAACGCTTTATAGACCGGGAGAAACGGTTAGGTCGCAACGACCTAATTTTACCGGTTTATTACATCAATTGTTCGGCTCTCAACGATGAGGAAAAACAGGATCGATTGACGAGCCTCATAGCGAGCCGGAATGGGGCTGACTGGAGGAAGCTGCGCAACGAGTTATAACCTCACCGAAAGTAGTGAAGAAGATAGACAGTATGGCCGCGCAGATCGTCTTGGCGTTGAAACGTGTAAATTCGCCGCTATCTTCACCCATTCCCACCAAGGATGCTCCCCAATGGAATTTGCAGACCGTCCCACCCTTGAATGAAGTGCACCAAACTTCAGTCGAGCTTGCCTCGGGTATCGCTTGCCCGCCATCTGACAAACCGACGCCGCCGACATGGGTCGTTGATGCATATCATCATGGTGATTACACGAACTTGACTGATGCGATCAATGCTGCCAAACCCGGCGACCGGATACTTGTCCGGCCAGGGATGTATCAGGAGGGAATCGTCATCGACAAATTTGTGGAGATCATTGGGGATGGCAAGTTGGGCGATGTTATTATCCAGGCTGACGGAAAGAACGCTGTTTTGTTCCAGGCAAATAATGGACGTATTGCCAATCTGACGTTACGGCAGGTCGGTGGAGAATTTTTTTGTCTCAAAATCGCACGAGGTCAACTTGTTGTCGAAGAATGTGATATTACCGGACAAGGTCCCGCTTGCGTTGCAATCCATGACGGTGCCGACCCGATATTGCGCGGCAACAGTATCCACGATGGAAATAAAAGCGGCATCTACGTGTATAACAATGGTCAGGGGATGTTGGAAGACAACGATATTTTCGGCAACGCGTTAGCAGGTGTGCGGATCGATACCGGCGGCAACCCCACTCTGCGACAGAACCGCATAACAAAAAATACGAAGGCGGCGATTTGGATTTGCGATGGCGGGCAAGGTGTTTTTGAGAATAACGATCTTCGCGGAAACGCCGATGCATGGAAAATCTCACCGGATATCATGATCACGCTGACACTCACTCCGAGTCGAAAGTAAACCACGCAAGCCATATAATTCAATAAGGCGAAGCGCATTGGCGTAATGCGTGGGCATTACACTCCCCCACGGATCGGATTTTTATGCGCTGTTCTTCGGGGATCGCTCTTCTTTAGAATACAAATTTACTTCACACTTTATAAACGACAGCGCCATAGTGCGAGAAAAGGTGACTTATGCGTAGACTTCCTGTGTTCTTCGTCCTGGACTGTTCGGAATCGATGGTCGGAGAGAATCTAAAAAAGATGGAGGACGGTCTCCAGGCAATTGTTCGTAAACTTCGGACAGATCCGCAAGCACTGGAAACGGCTTATATCTCCGTTATCGCTTTCGCAGGAATCGCCAAGACTATCGTTCCGTTGGTGGAAGTCGTCTCATTCTATCCACCCAGGCTGCCGTTAGGCGGAGGAACCAGCCTCGGGAGTGCGCTTGAAACCCTGATGACCGAGATTGACAAGTCCGTGGTCAAGACTACGGCTGATCGCAAGGGCGACTGGAAGCCCATCGTCTATCTCTTTACCGACGGCCATCCGACCGATAACCCGAATCCTGCAATCGACCAGTGGAATGCCCGCTACGCAAAGAAAACAACCTTGATCGCTGTTAGCATCGGCAACTTTGCGGATTTTACCGCGTTGAAGCGCCTAACTGAGAATGTCATTGTATTCGAGGATGCCAAGGAAGGTGATTTCTTGAAGTTCATCAACTGGGTCACGGCGTCGATTGTAGCGCAGAGCAAGAGCGTGGGGGAAGGCAAGGACGCGCAAACGCTACCGCTGCTCGACGAAAACGTGATGCGCATCGTCAAGGAGTTGCCTTCAAAGCAGGCCGATGAAACCTGCGTGACATTGGTCGGACGCTGCCAAAAAACACGCAAACCGTACATCATAAAATACGACCGTGCTCTACAGGATGTGGCGACCCGCGATTTCAAAGTGCAGGTTGCGCGATTTGAAATCTCGGGATGTTATCCGTTGGAGGAAGAGTATTTCGCTTGGTCCGACCCTCGCGCTGCCGATTTGAAGGTCAATACATCCGAACTCATTGGAGCGCCAGGTTGCCCGCATTGCGGAAACATCACTGCGTTTGCAATGTGCGGTTGCGGAAAGCTTATGTGTGTCAACGGGCCGGGAGACGCGATTTGCCCTTGGTGCGAAAATAAGCTCTCCTTTGCGCAGGGTTCAGCGGATGGGGATGGTGGTTTTGACGTGGGCAGAGGTAGAGGTTGAATCATATGGAAAAGCCACCGCGTGAACTAACACCCGAGCAACAAAAGAGCCAACAACGGTGTATTGATAACATGATTTGTAATTTGTTCTGGCCGAGCAATCTTCCTTTGTTCAATGGGTCCGGGATACCCTCTGCGAGTGCTCTTGACGAATTCACTCGATGCAACGATGTGTTGGTAGCGGCTTCCCATTTTACCGATTCACTGAAGCGAATCTGGATCGAACGATATCCGACAACGACCTTGCTGGAATCGTCGATTTATCCGACAGAGATGTTGATTGGAGAGCCGCAATTATTCCGCATGCATCGCACGGGCATTGATAACATGATTTGGGGCTTGTTTTGGCCAAGCGACTTTCCTTTTTTCAATAGAAGTGGGATACCCCCTGGTATTGTTGATGAGTTTGTTAAAAATGAGAGTGTATTGACCATAGCCAAATATTTTGCCAATTCATTGTTGAAAATTTGGAAGACGCAATATTCTGCAGTTGCAGCATCTTTACCGATAACGCTGATTCCTGAGGAAACAGCGATGCATTCGCCTACTATCGTTCCTGAGGCTGTTGCAAATATTGCTGAAAATAAGCCGAAACAAAGTATAACCCCGTCGGAAGAGTCGGAAGAAATACCAATTCATTCAACTCAGGCCGAAAAAACGGCACCCTCTGAGCCTGCGAGCTTGCCCTCTCGTCAAAGTTCCACACCCTCAGCGAGAACTTCGGTTTGGAAGCCAACCAATCCCATAGCGACTTTCCAAGTGCCAAATGCCAAGTCCGGTCTGGAATACAATGGGAAAATTGCGGAAGCTGGGGCTGCCCCTAGGTCAATACAATTCCGAAATGTGCGTCTGCCCCCCGGTTCGGGACTTACGTTATCTAATGAGAATGCGGGAGAATTGGCCGGAACTCCATCTGTACCGGGAGATCACAAAATTATATTTCAATGGTCGGAAGATGGTGGTAAATCGTGGTCTTCGGGTGAGTGCGTGCTGATTGTCAACCCCGATCCCCGAAGTCTTTGGAAAATTGGCGAGCCGCCGGAGAATGCGCCTTACAAAAAAGACCACATCGACAAGAAATTGATTTCCGCCATCGGATTCAATATCGCCGCAGCGAGCCGTCGCGGTCGCTCCCATGAACATTCCGCCACCTTCAGAGATGACGACTTTTTCGTTCATCACGATACAGTTTCAGGATGGAGCGTGCTGATCGTCGCAGACGGCGCGGGTAGCGCAAAAAGTTCGCGCTGGGGTTCCAAGCTTGCCGTAGAGGCTGCCGGCGAGCATCTCGTTTCCAATCTGGCGGGCGAAATCGGTTCGAATATGAACACGGCTCTCAACGGTTGGGACGCCAATCCCGCAGTTAAAAAAACGATGAATGATGCGTTCTATTTGCTGTTCCAAAAGGCGGCGTCCCTGGCCGTCGAAGCGATTGAGGCGGAAGCGAAGTCGAAAAACGTTCCCGTCAAGGAATACTCGACAACGCTGCTCGCCGCAGCAGTGAAACGCCAAGAGAAGGAAACTTTTTTGGCGACGTTTTGGATGGGGGACGGCGCTATCGCCGCCTATGGGCCTCGCACTAAAGTGCGTCTGATGGGCGCTCCCGATGGCGGCGAATTTGCCGGGCAGACGCGCTTTCTGGACCGTGCCGCCCTGATAGATAAAGATTTCTCAAAGCGCGTCAAAATAGGTTGCTTTCCTGACATTTTATCCGTGATGTTGATGACGGACGGCATTTCGGACCCGAAATTCGAGACGGACAACGGGCTGAAAGACGCAACCAAATGGGACGCCCTTTGGGACGAGATTGCGTCATGTCTGACATCCCCCGAGCCGGATAAGAGCCTCGTCGAATGGCTCCATTTCTTTACGCCCGGTCATCATGACGACCGCACCATTGCACTGCTCTGGTAAAAGCGAAAATGCCGAATATTATCAAAGCGAAAACGTTCGACGGTCAAACCGTCGAGTTTGTGGATGAGGTCATAGGCTCCGGCGCGATGAAGGATGTGTATTTCTCCCCCGATAAATCCTATGTCGTTGCGTTCTACAAGACCAAGCAAGACGCTCAGGCGAAAGAACGCCTGCAGATGATCACCGGGAAATACCGCGAGGGGATTTTAAGCCAGGCGGGCGGCGACTACTGGAAGAACCTGTTTTGCTGGCCGACCGCCATGCTGGAGCATGATGGGCGGCTGGGATTGGTCGCGCCGACTTATCCGAAGCACTTCTTTTTTGAGCACGGGTCAAAAAACAACGACATGCTCGGGATCAAGGGCAAGGAGAAAGAAGGCAAGTGGTTTGCCGCTGCCAACCTTAGAAACCGTCACGTTGACCCGAGGGAGCTTGGCGATTGGCGCAGCCATTTGAAGGTGTGCGTTCTGCTGTCTCGGGCGGTGCGCCGTATGCACATGGCGGGGCTTGCTCATTCCGACCTGTCCTATAAGAATGTGCTGGTGGACCCATCCAATGGGTACGCTTGCGTGATTGATGTCGACGGGCTGGTTGTTCCGGGGAAATATCCTCCCGATGTCGTCGGCACCCCGGATTTCATTGCGCCCGAAGTGGTGATGACCTGTCATCTCGCGAAGGACGATCCCAAGCGCCATCTTCCGCGCCGGGAGACCGACCAGCACGCGCTGGCCGTGCTGATTTATATGTATTTGCTTTATCGGCACCCTTTACGCGGCGGCAAGGTGCATGATGTCAACGACGAATTGCGCGACGAGAATCTCTCCATGGGCGAAAAAGCCATGTTCGTCGAGCACCCGACGGACAAGAGCAACCGGATCAGGGTGGCGGATGCCAAGCCCACGGAATTGCCGTGGGCGGATACGGGCAAGATTCCTTTCGGGGTGACCGGACCTTATCTTGCGCCGCTGTTTCTGCAATCCTTTGTCACCGGCCTGCATGATCCTGCAATGCGACCATCCGCCAACGATTGGGAGACGGCGCTGGTTAAAACCGTCGACTTGATCCAGCCCTGCCGCAACCCGGCTTGCGCCCAGAAGTGGTATGTTTTCGACAACTCCACCAAGCCATGTTGCCCGTTCTGCGGCACGCCATTCAAAGGCAAGTTGCCTGTCCTCAATCTCTATTCTTCTCACAAGGAGGGGCAGTATCGCCCCGATAACCATAGGTTAATGGTTTGGACGGAGCAGTCACTTTTTCTCTGGCATGTCAATAACTTGATTGCGCCGAACGAGAAACTTGCCGACGACCAAAAAAAGCGTGTCGGCTATTTTGTATTCCACAACGATGTCTGGTGGCTGGTTAACGAACGACTTTCCGACCTCATGGATGTCGCCACAAAAACACCGATTCCCATTGGTAGCAAGATCGAACTCAAGGACGGGCAACAGATACTCTTGGCCAAGGGCGATGGCGGGCGGCTTGTCGTGGTGCAAATGGTCGATTGCCCCTGATGGCGGAGCAACCCATCGCAAGGCCGGTGGTTGCTGCCTTTGATTTTGATGTGACGATTACGGTGTAAAGATACGTTCATCCCGTTCCTTGTCATGTCACAATTTGCGAATTTAGCCGCAAATTGTGGCCGCGCAAAGTATATTCCTTGCTTTAAAAGTGCATGTGTCTGCGGGGTATCGCTTATGACTGACCCAAAGCTCCTCAATCCGAAGAGCTCCTCAATCCGAAGAACGACTTCGTTTTCAAGAAGCTCTTCGCCACCGCTCCGAGCCTGCTTACCGCGCTCATCAATGCCATTCGCAGCGAAGAAGAACCTATCGACGTCATCGAGGTTCTCAACCCCCGCATCGACCCGGAAGAACTCGCCGGCAAATTTATCGTTCTCGATCTCCTTGCCCAGGATACTCACGGCTGTCGCTACAACATCGAAATGCAAGTCAGGCGCTATAATGCATGGAGCGCCCGTAGCGCTTACTATCTTGCCCGCACGCTCACGCATCAACTCAGCAACGGCGAGGACTACCAGAGCATCAAGCCGGTTATTGGCATCCATTTGCTGGACTTCGAACTATTCGACGCACCGGGTCAGAAGCAGCAGGCGCTTTGGTGTTTCGAACTGCGCGACCGCCGGCAACCAGATATAAAACTCGGCAACGAATTACAATTGAACATCATAGAACTTCCCAAGGCCGACCGCCTGGGTGTGGCGCAGGCGGGACTCGCCGCCTGGGTGGCCTTTTTTGAACACTGGCAAGAGGAGCGCAAAATGGCCGAAATCGCTTACCCCCCTGTACAACAGGCTCTTGATCGCATCAAATATTTGAGTGGCGACGCCGAAACCCGGCGGCTCGCCTTTGTGCGCGAGCGTGCTCTGCACGACGAAATCAGCGAACTTCGGGCAGAAAGAGAAAAAGGCAAGATCGAAGGCAAGGTCGAGGGCAAGATCGAAGGTAAACTCGAAGGCAAACTCGAAGGCAAACTCGAAGGCAAGGTCGAAGGCAAGGTCGAAGTCGCCCGCAATTTGAAGACTTTGGGTATTGCAGATGAAGTCATTATGCGCACCACCGGATTGAGCCGGGAAGAGATTGAGGGATTGAAGCTATGAAAACCCATGCAACCACGCTTGTCCGTGTGTGCTTCGAGAGTCTTGCAGTTTTACTGAACTTTTCAGGATAATGGTTGCCTTAGCTTTTCGAGTTTTTGAATCACTTCTGAGGAATAATTCATTGCAGGGAGCATTAAACCTAGAAACCTCCGTTGACCGCTTGCTAAGGTGCGTAACATGGTAGTTCTAAACAACTTTGTCATATATTTTGCGTTCACCCGTTTGGTGAGAACGCTACGGGCTGGATTGCACGGTTTTCCGGGCGCATGGCGGCGTTGCAACTCCTCAAGAAGGAGAAGGGAATGGAACGACCATGCAGCAAAGTTGCGCCTCTTGTGCCCAGGCCGTAAGGCCGTCGGGTATG